>CANQDR010000012.1 GCA_947593615.1 uncultured Clostridia bacterium | reverse complement strand
TGGAACCTGTACAGTTAGTTAGATTAGTACAGGAGTGGAAGGCATAACAGGTGCTGCCTGAGCTGGTACAATTCAAAGATATATTCTCAATAGAATATTCTTTTGCAGTCCGGGCAGTAGGATACCAAATACCACCTTTGGCAGTATTTGCAGCGTATACAAAATCAGTAATATCTATTTTTACGGTTCCAAGTCCATGCAATTGTTTTAATGTCTCAGGCAAGCGTAACCCTTTTCCGTCACTACGAGTATACGTACCACTGAGAATAAGAACACCCTCACCCTTATACGTCCCAGCATCTAGTTTAGCATACCATGCCTCAAACTCTTCTTGTGAGCCAATGACTGTATCGTAACCAAGGCCGTTCAGTCTGGCTTTAGCCGTAACTGTTGCGGCTGATGTTTGAACTGTTTTAATCTGGCCAATATAAGTGCAAGTAGATGTTGTAAATACAACAGTATCACCTACGATAGGGGTAGGAGTCGAAGGAGTCATGTTACTAAAAGTCACAGTATAATCAGTTAGACCAAGGTCAGTAAGATTAGTTCCTCCAATTTTACTATATACTGGTCTACCTGCTGCACCATCTTTACCATTAGCGCCAGACTGGCCAGCAGGACCTTTTAAGCCAGTAAACGCAAAAGCTAAAGTAGGTTTCTCGTCCGTGCCTGTTTTAGTAACATTGACCTTGGGCGTGCTACTTGAAGTACCATCGGTTGTCGCAGTTACAGTAAGCACTGGAGTCTTACCGATAGGACCTTGGGCGCCAGCAGGACCGGGCTCACCTTGAAGCCCTTGAATACCCTGCGGTCCGGCAGGACCTTCAGGACCTTGCTCACCGGCGTCACCTTTCGGACCAGCTGGACCAATAGGACCAGTGTCACCAGTGTCACCCTTAGGACCTTGTTTGCCAGCAGGACCTTCAGGACCTTCAGGACCTTCAGGACCAACCGGACCAACTGGGCCTTGAGGACCCGCTGGACCTTGAGGCCCAGTCTCACCAGGCTCGCCAGTGGGTCCCTGTATGCCTTGAGGCCCTTGCTTTCCTTGAGGACCTTCGGGTCCTTGCTCCCCAGGGTCACCTTGTTCGCCCTTAGGACCTTGAGCTCCAGTCGGACCAGCAGGACCTTCAGGTCCTTCGGGACCGATATCACCTTGCTCGCCTTTATCACCCTTGGTGCCTTTAATACCACTTATCGCAATAGTGAGTGTAGGAGAAGCATCGTCACCTTCTTTGGTTACTTCAGCGGTAGGCATATCACTTGACAAAGAGTCAACTGTAACCTTAACTGTAAGGTTAGGAGCAGGACCGACAGGACCTTGAGCACCGGTTTCGCCTGCATTGCCTTGAATACCTTGAGGACCACGCTCGCCCTGAGGACCTTGGAGAGTTCCCTGGTTTTCCCATTTAGCTTCTCCGTTAACAAGAACGCAAGCATAGACGTTACGAGGGGTTGATAATCCTACAAAGTACGCGTCACCGAGGTTAGCGGAAGATACTTCAGGAAGCTCCTCTTTAGTATCTACCTGACCAAGAATCTGGAAGCTCTTTCCGTCAGCTCCAGCTGGGCCACGAGGACCTTCAGGTCCTTCAGGACCACGTTCACCGCGAGGACCTTGAATTCCCTGAGGACCAGCAGGGCCGGCCACGCCTTGAGGACCTTGCAATCCCTGAGGACCAGGGTCACCTGCGGGGCCTTGGGGTCCAGCTGGACCTTGAAGACCTTGCTTACCTTGAGGGCCAGCAGGTCCTTGCAAACCCTCAGGACCGGCAGGACCGGCTGGACCGGCAGGACCCTCTGGGCCTTCAGGCCCCTCAGGGCCTCTCTCACCTTGAGGACCAGCCTCTCCGGCGGGACCAGCAGGACCTCTTGGACCTACCAGACCCTGGGGACCGGTAGGACCTTGCTCACCAGCAGGACCTTGAATGCCAGCAGGTCCTCTTGCACCTTCCGGACCAGCGGGACCAATTGGACCAGCCGGGCCAGTTTTACCCATGGGACCCTCAGGTCCAGTATCCCCCGCGGGACCAGCGGGACCAGGAACGCCTTGAAGGCCTTGAGGACCTTGCAAACCAGTAGGGCCTCTCTCGCCCTGAGGACCAATAGGTCCCTGTATGCCAGTATCTCCCTTAGGACCTTTAGGACCTTCCGGTCCTTGTTCGCCTTGAGGACCAGCTACGCCTTGAGGACCCTCAACGCCAGGTTCTCCTTGAGGTCCGCGAGCCCCCGTAGGACCTGTAGGACCTGCAACGCCTTGAAGTCCTTGAGCACCTTGAGGACCTCGAGGTCCAGTGGGAGCAAGAATATCTCCTGCTAATACTTCATTTCCGTCATCAAAATGAACAGTAACTTCATAAAGCATTCCTTGGTCGCTGCTACCTTTTGGAGAAACTTCTACGTCCTCAATGCCTACGCCTTGCTCACCTTTAGGGCCAACTGAGCCTTGAGGCCCCGTCTGTCCAACAGGACCTTGCTCACCACGAGGACCTTGCGGGCCAGGAACGCCACCCCAATCATTGACAACGTTCCATGTTTTACCACCAATATTGTGCATGTACAAGTCATATCGGTTAGTCTTATCAAGAACTACGTAGCCGTCATTCTCACTTGTGCTGGAAAAATCCGGCAATGGAGTTAAACCGAGAGTCGAAGAAGGTTCTTGTCCTACAGCGTAGAAAGTTCCGTCAAGAATATTTACAGACAAACCGGCAGGCCCTTGCTTGCCTTCTGGACCTTGAATACCTTGAGGACCTTGAGGGCCAGCCGGGCCAGTTTCACCCTTTTTGCCTTCGTCACCTTTGTCACCTTTGTCACCTTTGTCGCCTTTAAGAACAATAGACTTATCCATAAGAATGGCTTTTACGTTCTTACTCGTCTCATGAACTTGCTCTGTAATTTGACTGACTTGAAATACTCCAAGATAACTTTCTCCATTATATGAAAACATAGACAAGAAGAAGTCAAACTTAAGAGGCTCTCGATTAAACTTAAGATAGTCCACGTAACCAATGTCTACTTCCTTTTTTCCAGTAAACTGTTCCTCTGTAGTTAAAGAAATTACTTTAGCGTAGAAAAGATTATACTTCCGAGAACCATTTCGAAGGCTTATTTCTCCGTCCTCAGAAATATTGAAGTCCTCAGCATCAAATGAAGCAATGCCTGGACCAGTAGAAGATGCTACAGGAACTCTTGATGTCTCGTCATCAAGTTCCGTAAGCTCAACGTCTTTTATGTTTTTAATCATATATCCTCCTAAATGATAACGAGTTTCTGGTCGCCTTGTATCAAATCTTTTGTATCTATACTTGCAAAGTATTCATTAACGTCAACGCGTCCTTCAAACTCAGGCTTAGCGGAACAAATGGCGTCATACAACCACCTTTTGTCTTTGTAGCCGTTCATGACATCTTTTGTCCACAAACTCGGATTTTCCTCAGAAGGTTTTCCGTATATATCATCGTATAAACCTTGAAGGTATTCCGTCATAAGAGTTCCAGAAACAAGAGATACGCTGTAGTACCAGTCCTGTTCTCTCCATCGTTTTGTATCAATGGAGTGAAAAGTTTTCTTAAACCAGCAGTGATACTCTTTAGCTTTTCCTCCAGAATAGTACATATACTTTCTACGAACCTCTTTACCAGAAATTATCTCCGCGGTAGGAACGTAGTACAATGTGTTCTTTTTAGTTACGGCGGCATCTGTCAGCGCGTATTCTGGAACTCTTGTAGAAGTTTGTAATATAAAAGTCTCGGCTGGAATATAATAGTTATATATTGTTCCTCTTTTGTTCTCAAACATCAAACTATTTCGTATGCTTAACAGCAAGTGAGGATTCCGAGGATTCATTGGCATAGTATAAGGAACCTTCTCGCCATCAACCTCAATGAATATTTCTCCCTTCAAAGTACAGCTCTGTCCTCGCCCAAGTACAAGAGTTTTCTCAATGAACATCATATGATACTACCTCCAGTCTCAGTTCCTTGAATGGCGTCCAGAACTTCCTCGCTCTGTGACCTGTTCCTCTCATTAGTCCTCTCAACGTTAGCTGCATGAGTAGCTCCATTCCCTTGAGGCCCGCTATTAGGTCTCGCTCCGCCTCTGTTCTCTTGTCCCGCCTGAAGAGCACCCATAACCATTTGCATAAGCTGAGGGTTCTGCATTATAGCTTGCTCAACATCAGGAGGCAAATGTTGTGAGTTGTCCTTAATACCAGCAAGAGCAAGTTCCGCAAGAGGATACTGCTGCTGGGCCATCATGTTCCAATAAAGTTCCATGGTACGAGGGTCAGCAGGATTACCAAGCAGGCCGTTGATGAACTTATCCTGAGTCTCTTGCCACATGGCAACTCGATTGGTGGACAAGGTAGACGCCGCATCAGAACTAAACTGAAAATCATCTCTGTAGTAGATTTCACCGTACTTATCCTTATCCAAGAACAAGTACTTGCTCCACTCTTCCTGCTGAGTCTGGCCATCAGGCAATGTTCTGACGTACTGACGAGGCTCATCGCTGAATGCAAGGAGGTACTTAAGAACGAGCTCGTACACGCCAGCAAATGCCGCGGACTTAATAACTCGCAATGACTCGATTCTACCTGCAGACTGTTCGGCCGCAATCTGTTTAGCTTTACCGGATGTAGCAGTAGTATCTTCTTTGCCCTGAAACGAATTAGTAATGCCAGAGGCGTTCTTAGCGCTCTCGTACAAGAGATTAGCAGTAAGAATCTCCTGCGACGTGTCCGCCTCAATCTGGTTGACACGAATCATAGCAGCTTCTTCTGCAGTTTTAACGCTTATAATCTTAATGTCCTCGTCAGTGTCCTTGAGCTTATTCTTCTCAAACTTAGTGACAACAGCACCGGACTTAAGACTCTTGCTTATGACCTTGCTCATCATCTTATTGATACCATCCTGCATATCAAGTAAGATGAACGCCTCACTTATACCGTAGATACTGTCTGTACAACTGACAGCTGGACGAGGAACAAAAGGCAACTGACGAACCTTATAGAACGGAATAACAGTTCCCTTAGTCAAGAATACCCTGGCTCTCGCCTGGTCCTGGCTCTTGTCATTAGTCTCACCCTCGAGGTATGGATTATACAGCTCGTACAAATCCTCGTCCAAGGTCTCCTCGTCCGCGGTCTCGTACTTAAAGCTCTTACTGCCACAGACCGGGCACTCCAACGCAAGAGGTACCACAGTCTTACACTTAGTACATTTGCGAAGCTTCCGTACTTGCCATTCTTCCTCGTTACAGATGACCTGAAGAGTGTCACTGCACCAAGCAAAACGTCCGACTGTTCCCATCTCGTTGATATAGTAACAAGTGATGACTGTTACTGTAGACAAATCGGCCGGACGACTAGTGTCCGAGCGATACGAGCTGTCGTCGCCAGTAGGAGTTACAAGACGACCGAACAAGTCGTAAATAGTAGCAACAGACAACTGTTGCAGTTCAAAGATGTACTGAAGGTCTCTGTAGTCCACCACGCCCGGTTGAGGAATTATCTGGTCTGCAAGGCGTATGTCAATCTTAACGCTACCATTAGTAGTATGAGAACTATCCTTACTGTCCCACCAGACCTTGTACCAAGATGTGCCGTCTACGTAGGTGGCTCTCTCGCTGCGGTCGTTCATGAACTTAGTAAAAATAGTATCAATGTGATATTTTAAGTAGTCCTCTGTTGTCTGTACAAGAATAGTATCTCGCTTGTAGCGAGGTATCATCTTAGGCTTAGGTATAGAGTTGTCTATCTTACTTTCTACAAACTCGTATATTACTTTCCGCGCCTGACGGCTCTTCTTACGGCTCTCTTGACCGTCCATATTGAGGGCGTTCAAAGTACCGAGATAAGCCTTACGCCATTTAGCAATATTCTCATTGTTCGAAAGCTGATTAGAGTTCTTAGCAGAAAGCGCCATAGAATATAACTGAACGAACTTATTAAGCAGCTCGTTCTCTTCGGTAGTATTCACATAAGACTCTGGCATGTTCCTATGCAGATACAAGTCAATCCTACTTACCGGCATGTCCACCTCCGTTAAAATGCGCTATTGGAATAGCTCCATATGTCTAATATGTCACCAGTCTGGCAACTTATAGTACTTGTTAAGTCGTTGTTAGTTATTGTCATAGTCGTCATCTTCCCACTCCTCCGGTGCACCGTACAGTCTAATGTACTCAAGCTGTCCAGCGTCGTCCAGCTGGTCGTAATCTTCCCACATGTCTGGACGCCAATGAGTGAACCTCTCATACCGACGCTTAGGCATAGGAACCTCGCCTGTCACAAGCTTAATAATACGGCTGAGACCTTGCGACTGAGCGTCCACCATGTCGTCATGCGCAGCGTACGGGAAGGTGCTGTGCTGTTTAATGAAGAGTTGTGTACCGTTAGTAGCGTCTCTGTCCCCATAGTTCTCAATGTCTCGTTCCTCATCTTCGGTCCAGTAACGAGGCAAGTGAACCTTACGTGTACTAACAAAGTTGCTGGTGGCCTGAGCTCGTGCGTACTTGCCACCCTTAGGCTGAACAGCCACAATAGGTGGTACGCCTTCCTCGTACATGAGGACGTCGATGATGGCCGAACCGTTGGCCTTATCCTCTATGCACAGCTCACTGATGTCCGAGTAGTCTTTACACAGCTGCTTAATACAACGAACAGTTTCAACGAACGACATACGTTTGTTGACGAGCTTCCATAGGTAGACGTTCGCGCCCTTAAGACCCCAGAGCTCAATAGCGACGAAGTCACTGACCTCGGTGTTCTTAAAAGTAGCGTCAACGCTAAGCTGCATGTACTCAAGTGAGTTACGTAGCGTCTCAGTCCTGTCGTACAGTTGCCACCAGTCCTCTTGGTACAAGTTACCTTTCTCGGCGCTGGGACGCCCCTGGTACAAGGCATTCCATGTACGCTCACCGTCAGAGTTAATAATAAGCCGCTTCTTACTCGCGAGCCATCTGTTAGTATTAGCAATCTTAGGAGGTATCTTAGACTCGTCGTCTCCGACCTGAGCTCCAATGAGTGAGTCGCCAATAGAACGACCCAGGGGGTCAGGTCCAAGACGAGCTGCCTCTTCGTCATACTCGCAAGGGAGGTTGATGTATTCCCACACCCACTCTCCCCAGTTAGCCAGTATCCAACCGATGACGTCGTTCTCGACCCATCGAGTCTGTATTACAATGAGCTTGCCGCCGGGATGAATACGTGACTGGACAGAAGGTCCCATCTCCTCATGTATTTTAGCAAGCATGGTCTCGCTGTCTGCCTGTTCCTTAGTTTTAATAGGGTCGTCAATAATAAACAGCTCGCAACCGTGGCCAGTAATACCTGCCTTAAGACCAGCGGCACGAGACGAACCGCCCTTAGAGGTCTCCCATCTGCCAGTACTCTGTACTGACTTATTAGGAGCACAGTCCTTAAAGATATCTGTACAGTACTCGTTGAACTTGTCACGATTACGACGGTTAAAGCTCTCAGCGAACGAACTCTCGTAGCCTGCAATAATGATACCGGACGTAGGGTCACGGCCCATCACCCACGATGGTAAAGTCTCAGTTACAGTGTACGACTTGCCGTGCTGAGGAGGAACTGACAAAAGTAAAATATCCATCGCTCCGTTTGTACAAGGTGATTCAAGAAACTGCTGTATCTTGCTGCACAAAAAGCGATGGAATGTACCCATATAGAACCCGGGGTTGACGTATTGACAATAGGCGGCGTAGTCTTTGCGTAGCTTACGACGCAGGAGCTCACCGTCAAGTGTATTAGGTATCATGCTTGTCCTCAGTGGCTTCACTGGTAGGCGCTACTGCGCGTCCCTCAATGTAGCGTTGGCTCCACGTCAGATAGCGGTAGTCTCGCTTGAGTCCATCGAGCACGTTGTCCATGTCCGACTCAGCGTGACAAGTGTTAACATTCTCGTATGCTCGAAGTATGTCGCGGACAGCTGCGCCTATGAACTCGTCGATGGACAAGATATTGCGACGAGGTAGGCCGCGTGGTTGTATAGCACCATCGTCAGCGAGATGCTTGCGTCCGCCGTTACAAAGGTTGCAGCTCATGATGTCACCTCACTCGCCGCGGCCGTCCGCGTTCTCACCGATGCGCATGGCCTCAGCCATTTTAATAGCAGTGAGGTCACGGTTAGCGTCCTGCGCCTTCTTGCGACGGAGCTCTGCAATAAGTTCAAGCTCGTCGTCTGACAAGGTGTCGTAGGCGTTGACAGTCTCCTCAACCTTCGACTCATCAACAGGTTTAGCACCGAGGGTATCACGCATGAAGACTGCTGCAGAGGTGTCTGTACGGGCCTTAACTGCCTGACAGGCAAGAATCATCTCGAGCTCTGTTGGCTCTCTGTCCGGACCTTGCATAGCTTTAAGGTCGCGTGCGAGGTCTTCGTACGTGTACTTCTCTACAAGAGAGTCAAAGGTTTCGTTGTCGTTCTTGTCGCGGCGCTCAATTGGTTTGCGAGCAGGGTTCATCAAGATGGCGTTACCAACTGACTTCCATGCTTGACGGAAGTATTTAGGGTCTGCAAAGAGGCCTTTAAGTTCACCAATCTCGCGGTATGTCTTGTTAATCACGAGAGGTACCTCCTTTAGCAATTCTATTTCTAATCTATTATATGACAGAAACTGACAGTTTGTTACCTTTACGAAAAATTTTTGTAAAAATTTTAGAGACAGAAGGGATTTCAGGTGAGATTGCTGGGAGTTTTAATATGGTTCAAAAAGGTTGTGGTCGGGAGGTCGTGTAATTATTATATAACCGATTTACCTATCGGGACGCTCCTTCGACTTTTTAATATATTTCAAACTGTTTATATATGAGAACGAAAAATTCTCGAGCCCAGCGACCAACCGATACGGTTCATCGACGAGGCCCAGGGCTCTGGGGTTTCCCTCACCTCATACATATGAACGAGGGCAGAAGTAGGACCGCCAGTGGGCCAAGTGAGGCACTAACCACCCCACCCACATCCATCGCGGGTCGTATAGGGACAGAACAGTATCCTACCCTGAAACCTACCACTCCGGAACAGGCCCCGGCCAGGAAACCAATAGGAAGTACTGCGATATGGACAGGCATCAGCATCCTGAGCAATCAGACACGGCCGATAGCGACCGACACGCATCCGTCCATACAAAAAGATGCCCAACGATACCGATGCGACCCGGGAAATAGGTCATGGTAAACCCCGATGGCAAGGGGCAGCCCAGAAAACGGAATGGGACCCTTGAGGTCCCTATATCGCCTTGGCCGGTGCCAAAAATTAGAGGGTTCAACTCCCCCGAAGGTGAAAGGAGAAAGTTATGAAAACTTTCATCAAAAGTAACCCTGCAGCAGACCTCGGCTATGAGGTCGTAGTCGTCAACGACGACGGAACAACGAACTCCATCAACGTCCTTGGGGTAAAAGATGGATACATCCACCTCCCTCAAAATCCCTCGGGAAGAGAATGGGTAACCGTTCAGAAAGTTGAAAAGCACGAAGGAGAATTAGAGCTCATCCCGAGAGAAAAAAGAATTCTCGGACAGAGAAACGACTCTCCCACCAAAGTCACTCAGAAAACCACATGGGTCGACGTCCTCACAGAAGATGAACTGAAAATCTTCAATGAACTGAAATCGAAAGCAGAAAAGAGACTCAAGAGGAAAGCTATCGAAGATGAGTTAGCGACTCTCACCAAGAGACTTCAAGAACTTAATGACGAGGAGGGGGAATAATCCCTCTCCTCCCTCAAGGAGGTAATTAAATGTACTATTTCAAATTAACTTACAAGAAAAGCGGGGACACCGCGTTTCTTGAGGGCGTCGATAGGGACGTGTGTCACCTCCTCGGCAAGAAGTACGACCCACACAAGTGGTGCTATATCGGTGAAACCCGCGTCGAAGGGGTCGATTGGTACAATCTGATGGGCCCTCTTCTCGCCATTGGATACTCTTTGGACCAAATAGCGTATGCTTTTGAGCACAACCAAGAAATATGTAAAATTGTGAACTACCTCAATGAGACATTTGAGGTGGTATCATGGTACGAACCATAATCAGGAGGTAAAAAATGAGAAAACACCAACAATTTTATGTCACGTCCAACGGAAAATTGGCCGCGATATGGTACAATGAACGTCAAGGACGCCGCTACGGCCCTTATAACGAGCGTTATACCCGAGACCTCGGCGACGAACCGCCTATAGCAGTCCGTTCGACGGTACTCCGCAGAAACTGTGACCGCAACGGAATCAACAAAGTGAGGTACGTTTACACGGAGCATGAGGCAATTGCCACCGTGAATGCCCGAATCAAGCGGAATACGCCAGCGACAAATGCGAACGTCTCCGACGCCGCAATAGTATTACTCCTCCGTTCGCCTGTAAAGTACATAAGAGAGTACTTATGCTGGCTCGATGCCAACTATCCAGACGACGTGAATCCCATGACCGCTCGATTGTTCATGGTATATGATGAGTATCCGACCGCAAAAGTGCACTCATTGGAGGACATCGAAGAGTTCCTGTGACAATGAAGTGAAGAGTAGCCGTCTCTAAGTCCGTGATACGTGATGAGGAATGCGTTGTGCATCACGTATCACTGGTACTTGGAGTTACGGGCGGTAAAATGCAGTAATTTTATTGAAAATTCTTAAGGTTCGTGCACAAAATCACAAAATTGATATAAATATATAATAAAATTTGAAGCATCTTTTCAAAAAAATTATATTTATAAATATATTATATTATAAAATAGATAATATTATATATATTTTAGATATTCTAAAAATGTGATTTTGTGTATCGACCTTAAAATATCCTATCAGACTGTTACATTCAATCACAAAATGTTAAATTCATTCACGGAGTGTGTAAAATGCTATCAAAATCTAACCTCATAGAGCTCATGAAAAAGCAGAGGGTCTTCATCGAGTATCGTGAGCGTGACAGGTGGTGCGAGATGTTCACTAACCCTGTCAAAATGCTCAACGACGAGACCATCATTGTCATAAACGTGTTCTATGAGAACCGCTATGTGCCACTATACTTTCTTGCAGAACCAAAGTGCCCCGACATCAATCTTGTAGTCAGCTCGGACAGTCCTGTCTATGGCTCACCAACTTATCTTGTACCATTTGTATACGAGAGTCAAGTAACTAACTTCGTGTTCTGGCTCTCGCACAAGAGGGCGGTCGCTAACTTCAAGATATTCCCTTGTACCTACTGCCACTATTGTAGACGCAAATTGACGTCATATGCAAGCATGCTTCGAGGATACGGCAGAGAATGTAAACCTAAGGAGGACTAACATGCGATACGAAATCAACGTAACCTGTATAACTGAGCAATACCCTAAAGGCCAGCACGCCTTCAAGGTCTATTGTGACAGTCGTACTCAGACACTTTTTGTCTATCACCTCTTGCGTAAATCTCTACCGAGTCAGTATCAGTTCAGCATTACTAAGTGGATAGACAGCGGATTGGATGTCACGGACGAGATACTGCAAGAAGCTAATGACATAGAATTCTAACTTCTTGTAATCAGCATAAAATTATGTGTCAAATATGGTCATATCTTCTATATTTTGGCATATAATATATTATGAAAAATCATTGAGATTGGTTCGACCGAGGAATCACCAATCTTGTGATAGGCCGGAGGTCCTTACCCTCTCGCGTGTATGCGCGTCATCATATAATATTTATTAAGGAGGCTCATATGAGCAACGAGAACACTACACCAGCGGCAGTCGTGGACGGCTCCGCGTACCCGGCAGACCAGCCTCTTGCCGAAATCTTCAAGGAAGACGATACGTACTTTCTCCGCGACCTAGTGACAGGCGTGGTCAGCGACCCTATCTATGTCAACGACGACGGCTACCTCTGTCTCCCTTCCAACAGTGCGAACCGCAAGTGGCTCAAGAACAACGTGGTCGATAAGTACCTCGCAGACGGCCACGAGACATTCCCTCTCTTGTACAAGGCCAGCCGCAAGCTTGGCCCGGTCGGCAGACGGATTCCCAACGAGGCGCTTCTTGCTTATCTGTCAGCTGAGGAAGCAGACGAGGTCCGCTCTCTCATCAACAAGGCGTACGACGCCATGGAAGCAGACAAGCCAGTCAGACCTACGACTGACAAGGAGAAGATTCTCGCCCGCATCGCTAAGCTGCAGAAGATGCTCACTGAGCTCGACGCAGACGACGCAGACGAGACGGTCAGCGAGTAACCGCTCACAGGAGGTGCAGCTCAGCGGCCTCCTCACCGCGGGCTCACCTCACTCTTGTAACACGCCTGACAGAGCGTTATCTGTACATCATCTGATAAGGAGTAACTACTATGGTAGAAGCAACCACTGATGCCGTCGCTGAGGAAACCACTCACAAGCATCGTAAGACCGTCCTGGACTATTTGTCCGAGGAAGACTACGCAAGGTACAGCGAACTCATGACTAAGGCCGCAGAGGCTAAGGCCGCCGCACCTAAGACACCGCGGAAGTTCAAGGAACGCACGCCTGAGCAGCAGAAGGCAGCTCTTCTCGCTCGTATGCAGAAGGCACAGGCCCAGCTCGACGCGCTCCTCGCTGCCGAGGGAATCGAGTAACACCAGCACCTGCTCGCCTGCACGGAGAGCAATCACCCATACCTCGGATAGGAGGTAACGCCACCAGACAAGAGGCTATCCACTCTTGTCTTACTTTTCGTATGAGGTATAAATATATTTATGAGTAACCACTACCCTATTCCACAAGATGTTTTGAACAACCCGCACGTTAAGAGCTACGTACATCACGGCATGACAGGTAACCCGCTGAGTGATGAGTACGCACACTACGTCAGAGCAGACCACCCGAACGACAGGCCTGATGAGAGCACATACTACGGCGAGTGGACCGACGTCACAGACGCGGACAAGAAGAAGGCACTCATTAAGAAGCTTGCACAAGAGAAGGCTAATATTGAGCGTCAGCTCACTAAACTTCGTAATAACAAGGAGGAAGAGTAACATGTCAAACCCCAACAACACTATTGTACTGACCGGCCACATCAACAGCGAGCCAGTTAAGAGTTTCAGAAGCACGCAAGGTGAGCAGTTCTATCAGGTCTACCTTGAGACGACACGCAAGAGCGGTCAGGTGGACATCATACCCGTGGTGTTCAGTCAGACTAAGCTCAAGGAAGTCAACAGCATCCTTGTCAGCGGCGAGAGGGCTCGTATCACAGGGGAGGTGCGCAGTACAAGTAAGCCTCGCAATGACGGGAGTGGCAAGCTTCGGCTCATCGTCAGCGTATTCACTCGCTCTATTGAGCAGTTCGTGCCTGAGGACGGAGAACACTGGGACGACCTGAACGAGGCCAAGCTCACAGGCGCTATCACGCGCATGGGCGCTCTTCGTACTACGCCTGGTAACCGCACTATTGTGGACTTCACACTCTCGGTGCCTGGCATCAACCGTACGTACAAGGTGCCTTGCATCTGCTGGGGCAGGACCGCCGAGTGGTTCAGCACGGTAGAGCCTAACTCTCTGGTTACAGTCTTCGGTCGGTTCCAGAGCAGAGAGTATCGTAACAAGCTGGGTGAGGACAGAACGGCGTACGAGCTGAGTGTCTACGACCTGAGGGCCGGTGGTGAGGACCCGGACGAGCCAGACACTGGGAGCCAGCCTGAATGAAGTTCAGGATATACCTGCCGCGTCACGACTACTGCACGCTGTTAAGTAAAGGTGACCCGGAAGAAATAATTAACTCTATTTGTTCAGCCGTGGCACAAGGGTACGTCAGTCTTGTCAACCTGCCACATCTTGGTAACAGACAGACTGATGTACTGCTCACGGTGGATATAAAGGATACAGCATTCTTGTCACTGAGAGATGAGATAGTAAGGAGTGGCCGTCAGCTCAGTTTAAGACGCATAATACACTACGTCTTAGACGCAGAACTGATAGATGACATACTCTCTTGTAGACCTCAGGATAAGGACGTGTTTCCTGAACTCGTGGACCAGTTCTTGTCACTGGCAGCTCTTATAGTTCACGCTAAGCCAGAGCTGCATGACGCATTCAACAACATGACACTTATACTTAAAGATTCTTTGGAGGTACATTATGCAGGAAAACAAGCTCTTCACTCGGCGACTGACGATACAGGAGTCTGACGCTGAGACTAAGTTAGTAACAATCCTCAACGATTGGTTGTCTAACGACCTGATGCTTTACAGCTATCTTGTCAGAACTCATATTGAGGACAAGAAGATAACCTCTTACACAGTACAAGTGTGTGTAAGTCAGGTGGACAGATACAATACAATACTTAAGCAAGAAGCAATACTTGCTATTGCAGACTGCATATACAAGGATAACCAGGAGTACGTGATAGGATATGGTCAGCCGCCGCTGGACGTCATGTGCGAGGTCTTTGAGCCTCTCGTCAATAAACTCTCGCAAGAGATGGCGTCACAGTGGAACGTACCTTTTGAGGACATGAAACAGATGTGCTATTTGTGCATGATAACTCTGTACCGCAAAGGATACTACGTGCATAAGAACCTACTAACACGTACTCTTGTCAACTATATCCTTGTGAGCATGAGGAAGGAGTACAGACAGAAACCTGAGAACTATCCTGGAGACCTGAGCCTTGACGCTACAATCAAGGGAACTGATACGCCTCTCTTGTCAGTGGTCGAGGACGTAAGACAAACGGAGTTACTCAAAGAGATTGAGGAACGAGAATGGCGAGAACAGAGGACAAGAGATAGACGAGACCTTGTGATAAGCAAAATAGGCGAGAGACGGTACGAGGACCTCGTGCTTAAGGTTAAGACTGGCACATTGAGCGGAACAGATAGAACATGCATGTTCCGCTTAGGTAGGAAGCTTCGAGGCAAGCTTAAAGATGAATAAGGAGGTATAACATGTCAAGACAATTTAACTACAAATTCACTTATATAGGTGAGGCCTGTTACACAGCGGCTACGTACGAGGAAGCACTTGAGCGACTGGAAGACGACTGTGGCAACGTAACAGTTATTGACTGTGACACTGAGGAGTTCGACCCAGCAGTAGACGACTATATGGATGGTAACTGATATGACAAAGATACAAGCTTTTGCAAAACAGATACACGACGAGTTTGAAGAAGGCAGGACTGATGCCCTTCTTGACTTCCTCGTAAGAAGAGGTAACTGCACAGAGTGCCGCATGAGGTCAGTCGAACCTATTCCGTACACGTTCAACGGGAAGTCCTCAGTGACATACTGCAAATTGTCAGCGGCTATGTACCACAACGAGATAAGCTTCGGTGAGGTGAAATCCTGCTCTGAGTGTATAACAGAGTACTGGAATGAGGAGGAAGAACGAGATGGCTCACAGTAACTCATCGCTAAATTGTTTTACTTCTTGTATGAAGAAGTATGAACTGAGCTACATCAATCACATTCCGCCTGATAAAACAAGCCCGCATCTTGTGTTCGGGGCTATGGCTCACGAGGTGCTTGAAAAGGCTGGAAGGCTGAGAGATGAAATAAACGATGGGGTAGTAGACCGAGAGGCCTACTATCCTGTCATACCGTCTGAGGTGTTGTATCCTGAGCTAAAAGAATACTTTGGTATTAACAATTGGCAAGGATACTTTATTCCTGTTATACAAGAGGTTGCAGAGCACGAGGAGTTCTGGAGGAAAGGTATAGCTAAACCTATTGTAGAACGAGAGGTCAAGCTACAGATTTCACCAGAGGTAGCACTTAACAGGTATGGATGGAAAGGAGTTACTCAACCAATGGTTGGTGTAATAGACCTACTGATATACAACCAAGAGAGGACTATAGCTTGTATACTTGACTACAAGTTCAGTACTAAACGTAAGACACAAGACAATTTCGACCATGACAGTCAGCTATATCTGTATGCACTTCTCGTACATACAAATTACGGTATACCGTACAATAACATTCATATTGGTTACATAGACATTCCAAAAATGTCGTTTGATAGACCAATCCTGTTAAAGAACGGCACATTGTCAAGGTCTAAGAGTCAGAACGTGTCTGGTGAGCTGTATAAGAAGTCCGTCATTGCCGTTCATGGAAACGACCCGTACTATAATTGTGACCCGGGTGGGTACTACGAGGACGTGTACAATGAACTCTTAAATAATCAAGCAGCTTACATGAACACAAGATACTTGGATACTGAGGTGATGCGCTATACGTGTGATGACTTATTTACTACAGCAAGAATGATAGATACTATGACAAGAGAGGGACTCCCGTTCTGTAGAAGATACGACGCGTACAGCTGCGCAGGCTGTGACTATCTAAGTCATTGTAAACCGTGGCTAAGCGTTCATGGAGAGGACTGAGATGCCGTGGTACGTAGTAGTTCCTCTTGTCGTAGTAATACTCGCTCTTTGGACACTACCCGCGTGGTGGCCAGAGCATGACGATAAACATAACAAGGAGGGTAAGAAGTGAAAAGGTTGTTTAACTTTTATTTAGACGACGAAGTAAAAGAGTCCGCCACTAAGAGGATTGAAAGTCTGTGTGGCATACAAGAGAAAGGTCAGCTTGCAAGTTTGATTCGCGTTCTGTTGAACGAGTTTCTTGAAACTAATGACAATGTAAGACTGATTTCTATTGCTTCGAAAGTTACAGAAGAGTACTGTTTAACAACTCACTGTAATAAGAGGAGTAAGCTATGATGAACGTAATAGAACGCATTACAAAGTTCAACGACTTGTTTGACAAACTTCAGTCTACTAACAGCCGCCTTGACAAAGAGTATTATATACAGATGTTCCTTGAGAAGTATCCTGAGTTATATGACGATTGGGTATACATCTTAGAGACATTGTCTGGTAAACATCCTATAGGCTGGACGTTTATTACAAACTTTGATTCAAGGGGTGTGCCTGAGATGTTCGGGTCTATAAGAGAGTGCATAAAGTACTGTGAATGTAAATCTCCAAAGACATTAGACAATACAATGGAAGCTCAAAGAGTTCTTGGACGAGCGATAGGCTATTTCATTGAACCTATTGTTAACAGAACTTTGAGACTCGGAATAGGCCGATCGTTGCTTGATACAAGCGACTTATCTCCTATGCTTGCAAAGAAGTTTGACCCAATAAAGTCGCCGGTCTTTCAGTACATTGTAACAGAGAAGCTTAACGGCAATCGTTGTATTGCGTACTGTGACCAAGACAGATGGCATTTTGTATCACGGTCCGGGAAACAACTCAAAGTTGACATAGATATGACTGGCATGCCTAAAGAGTATGTCTATGATGGTGAACTACTGTCATACGACCAAACTCAGCAGTCAATCAGACGTACCATTGAGATACAAATGAGGTCTAATTTGACGCACATGAGTGAGTTCGAATCGGCAAAAGAGTTCATGAAAACAATGGGGATGGTTAATGATAAGTCTGTTAATCATCCTTTGGTGTACAATATCTTTGACATCATAGATATATATACGCCTGCAGATGAACGAAAGAAGCGTCTTGCTGAGATAGGAAAGTACATAAACTACGCTTATCCTCAAGTACGTATCTTGCCGATACTGTATCAAGGAAAAAATACAGACATAATAAATAAACTTCTTGACGAGATTACGTTCAGTGGTGGCGAGGGTCTCATGCTTAACCAGCCGTTTTTGTCGTATCAGCACAAGAGAACGGACGCCTTACTTAAGTACAAGAAAGTAAAGACGATGGATATGTACGTTCTTGATACATACGAGGGAATAGGTAAGTACGAGAACGCAGTAGGCTCATTGTACTGCTACTTGATGACAGACGACGGAAGAGAAGTAAGTTGTAATGTCGGTAGTGGACTGTCCGACGCCGAGAGAGTTCTATGGTGGTTAAACAAATCTAACATCGTGGGGAAGGTGGTAGAGGTTGGTTATCAGTCCATAAGTCAGAACAAAGGTAGTCGAGACAACGAGTACTCATTGCAGTTCCCTCGTCTAATACGAGTAAGAAACGATAAAACAAAACCTTCTGAGTATTGATGGTTATTCAGTACAATGAATATCGATTTTAATATATAATAAATGAGGCATGATAGATTCATCGATGAGAATTATATCGTGTCCTCATTATATATTAAAATAATCTTGGGAATATTCTGGTATATATTTTCAGAAAATCATCATATAATATATTATGAAAAGAAAAAAAAAATAAAACATGGAGGTATTTATGGAAAACGAAACTGAAGCTACTAATGAGCCAAGGAGATTGGTTCTCAGCGTCTCTTTCGATGGGGATGGGGGATTATATTCTTTTACGGCTCCAAATGGAACAAGCGCAGAAGAGTTGGCATTTGTAATGGCAGCTCTTATTAAAGTGCTTGATAGGGACGGAATAATCCCGAGAGACGAGTTCCAAGAGCTCGTTCACAAGTACTTGACAGACCCTCAATATGAGGAACTTAAGGGGGTTAATTGATGACAGAAATTTTTAATAAGCAAAAACAATTGCAAGAAAAACTAGGCCTTGGAGTAGGTGGAGAAAATATTACTCAATGGTATAATAGTTTAACAGGAGCGATACTTGAAATAGGAGAGGCCTTAGCAGAAGATACAAGATGGAAGAGAAATTTTGGAAGTAATAAAGTTCCGAAGGTAAATAAAAGTAATGTTATTGAAGAAACAGCGGACGCCGTGATTTACATAATAAATGCTTGTATTTTCTATGGCATATCTTGCGAAGAGCTAATGAATGCTATACGACTAAAGCAAAGTAAAAACATAGCAAGATTGACAAGGAGAAGCCGTGTTTGAAAAAGTAAATCCTTCGCATCCGGACAAAATTGCTGATAGAATCGCCGGGGCCATAGTTGATTTGGCATATAATAAATCTAATCCGTCAAATCCTGTGATAGCTGTAGAAGTACTCATAGGTCATGGAGAAGCTACAGTAATTTGTGAAACAAATGTTAACATTACCATTTTTGAAATCCAAAGCATAGTAAATCGTATAGCAGGTGTAATGAAGGTTAATTTTCGTTGGATACCTCAAGATGAAAAACTTGCAGAAAATCAAAAATTTAATTTCCATTGTGGAGACAACGGGATATTCAAAGGATGCGTTTCTAATTACGAAGAACTTAAGTTATCTGAAATTGCAAGGGAATTGTACGAAAAGTATCCTTATGACGGCAAATACCTTATAGATAAAGACAAACTAGTAATTTGTCAAAGCAATGCTGAAGAACAGGAGATACGAGAATTTATAATAAACAAACATCGTAGACTTGTACGTGATAAAAAGTTAATAATAAATCCGTTGGGAAATTGGACTGGAGGACTTGATGTAGATACTGGAGCAACTAATCGTAAGCTCGGTTCTGACATGGGAAGAGCAGCTACTGGAGGTGGATTGCATGGCAAAGATTTTACAAAAGCAGATGTTACATTAAATATCCATTGCCATTTAATGGCCAAAGCTGGCAGTATACATAAATGTTCTTGCGCCATAGGTGATTTGTATGTAGACCATAACTCTTATCAGATGCTTATGAGTGATGCGGATTCGTACATAAAGAAAATTGGAGGATTTGAAAAATTTGCTGAGTGGGGGTTCGTATGATAGACCGAATAGAATATTCAATAGTTGATAGGTGTAATCTTAATTGCAAGTATTGTTGTCATTACGCGCCTGTTGTAAATGAATACGAAGTGACTATAGAACAATTTGCTGATGACATTTTGGCGTTGTCAATACTTACAGAACACGGCAGAGAATTAGGAACGTTAGGCATTCTCGGAGGAGAGCCGCTGATACACCCTAAGTTTATAGACCTTTGCAAAATTGCAAGGGACCAACTACCATGGTCAAGAATAAGAGTTACAACTAATGGTATATTGTTACTGTCCATGCCCAAACAGTATCTTGCAATGTTAAGACGATTAGACATAGAGATACTTATAAGTAAATACAGTAGCAAAATTGATTACAAAAGAATGGAAAAACTGTTAAATGAATACCACATTGTATACAAGTTTTGTCAAAACAATGATTACGTTACATTTTATAAGTATTCTATTGACCAGACTGGTGAGCAAAACGGAGAAGAGATGCACAATCTTTGTACTCTTTGGAAAGAAAAACCTTATTATACGTGTCATGAACTACGAGATGGCAAGTTGTATCCATGTAGTCAAATTGCAAGGGCGGAATATCTGAATAAGTTATACGGACTAAATTTGCCGATAGACGACTATATTATCATACGAGACCATTCATTGTCCGATATAGAACAATTTTTGAAAGAAGAAGCAAGAATGTGTTCATATTGTAAAGTTAAAGAATGGAATATTCCAAAAGGTAAATGGCAAAAATCTGAATGCAAAATGGAGGAATTTGTGTGATAGCATATAAAATAGGTTTGAGTAAATACTTAGATAGTAATGGAGATTTAATTGATAAGAATAGCGGAGTATATGAATATAAATTGATACTAAATGAATTAGCAGAAATAGAAGCTCCAGATAGTATAGTTGTAATAAATGGAAAAAAAGATGGTGATACTGAAGAGTTGAAACGTTTTCTTAAAAAATTCAAAAACATTATATTTATATTGTCAGACCCTATAGCATTTGATGAAAATAAAGATATTATTGAAATGAGCACTCATGTGCTTCATCAATGCCCGATGAGCAACCTTGATTTACCACAAAATATAGACCAAAGATATTCATATGTTCCTGAATTGTTTTACAAAGAAGATTTGTTTATACCAGGAAACAATAATAAATTATTGTTTGGTGGTGGAGTAAGAGATAACGAAGCAAAGATATATAAATATTTGTCTATGGTTCCGTCAGATAACCTTATTAAATCAAATGATTTTGACAATAGATTGCCATATAATGAATATAAACGAGAAGTAGCTAAAAGAAAATATAATTTGATAGTTGCTCGTAAGATGTATGAACGAATAGGTTGGATAACTGCAAGGTATTTTGAAACGTTGGCGTGTCATAGTTTGCCAGTTGTAGATGAAGAATACGATAAATATGATTGGCTTAACTGTATAAAAGTTAATACTAAAACAGTTAAATCTTTTATACAAAGAATGGAACATTCCGATGATTTGTATGACGCTCTTCTTATATCTTATAGAGAAAATGTGGATACAAAAGGATTTTATAATACAATAAAAAATATTGTTGGAGGTTGATATGATTGTTTGTGGTGAGACAGCTGATGTTTTATTTGATAATGCTTTAGCAGCATTAAAAGAGCACCCAGTAAAACACGAAACAGTGGCATTTGAAATGATAAATGCTAATCTTGTACTTAATGACCCCACAAGAAATACTATGTGTAATTGCAAAAGAAAAATGCCAATGAGATATGCTATAGGAGAATTATGTTGGTATAATAGTAGAAACGTTACGGCTAAATCTATAAGTCCGTTTTCTAAATTTTGGGAAAATATTGCTGATGAAAATGGATGTGTCAATAGTAATTATGGTTGGTGTATACATGATAAATACACATTTGACCAATGGGAAATGGTGAAAGAATTACTTAGAAAAGACAGCTATTCAAGACAGGCAATTATACATATTAAAGAAGCAAGGGATTTAATATCGTATCCAACTTTAGATGTTAATTGTACTATTGCTCTTCAATTTATTTGTAGAGATAATAAACTTGATTTAATTACAACAATGAGAAGCAATGATATTTATCTTGGTTTGCCATATGATGTGTTTAATTTTACTTGTATGCAAATACAAATGGCTATGGAGTTAGGACTGGAAATTGGCACATACTATCATAATGCTGGAAGTTTTCATATGTATTTGAGGGATAAAGACAAATTATGTTAGTAATAATTGAAGGGCCGGACGGCTCTGGAAAAACAACACTATGTAAGAAGTTAAAAGAAAATGGATGTATTGCATTACGAAGAGAAAGAGGGTACAATTGGACAATACGTGAAGTATATACGATTATGATGTCGGACGCAGTAGTTGTAGTTGATAGAATGATATTAACGCAAATAGTTTATCGTTTGTATGATGGTAAATCATTAGATAAGTGTGATTTTAATTGGAACCAGGTTTGTACAATATTGAACAAACGCCTTACAAAAATTATATATTGTTGTACTCCAAATGCATATGAATACTCTATAGCCAGAGGAGAAGAAAATATAAAATACGAATATGAGGCTATGGAAATACAAAAACTGTACAATTATGTCGTAAGAGTATTAGAACTATACGAAGTAGTTCCAGTATATTATTACGATTTTGAAAAACAAACGGTGCAAGATGTATTGAATTTTATAGGAGGTAAATAATGGAATACGATAGCTTTATTACTCATGACATTCACCTGTTCATGGGTAAACCGAAGTCTGGCAAGACACTTATTGCAGGTTCATATCCAAAGCCTTTGCTTTATGTGTCAGTCGGCAGCGACGGCGGCGGCAGAGTTCTTAACATGATGTATCATAACGACGTAGTCAAAGGTAATATCAGAGTTAAGAACCTTGCGAATGACAAGATAGTCGGAGGTAAAATACAAAAGACTTCTATTGAAAAACTTGCAGAACTTTTATCGGAACTGAGAAAACCCGGGGCCGATGAGTTTAAGACAATTGTAATAGATACTGTAGGAGCTTTACAAGATGACTACAAGAGTTACATTGAGTTTACTAAGGGAGGTCGTGCACTTTCTACTTCAGAATGGGGTGATATTTCCAAGATGATGATGAACATAAAGGATAACATGAAACGATTCTCAGAAGAGAAAGGTGTTACCTTTGTGTGGATAACTCACACCAGAGAGCAAGAGGTGTATGAAACGTCTGGCTTAAACAAAGAGATACGAATTGTTCCTGACTTGACAATAAACACCGGAGTCAAGTTTATGAAGGATGCAAGTAATATCTTCTACTGCTGCAGAAAGACGTGTTACAATGACCTCGGTGAAAAGACTGTAAAATTTTTAACGTTCATTGGTCCGCATCCTTTGATGGATACAGGCACAAGAGATATTCCTTTGAAGGTAGGAGAGTTCGTTGAAGATTTTACTTACGAGAAGTTCCAAAAGTTTGTTGAGTCCGGCAAGCTCGAGGCTGAAACTGTACTTACACCAGATACTGAGGACGAAGAAAATCAAAACATTGAGGAGTAACAATCATGATTGAAAAGTTTTCAGACTACGAATCCGTAGGTTTCCTTTCCGAAGAAGGCCGTTTCAACTTCGTTATTAAGTCCGCTGAACTTAAAGAGAGCCAGAAAGGCGACCCGATGTGGGTATTTGAGTGCGAGAGTGACCATGGTAAAACTACAATATACCACAGTCTTGCTCCTAAAGCAAGATGGTCGTTCAATAATCTCATCAAGGCCTGCCTTAAGATGAAAACGAAAGAACAGATTCAGAAGTTCCAATGTGACTACCAAGAAATCGGTCAGCAACTCGTAGGTAAGAGGTTCATCGGTGTCGTTGAAGAAGATACTTACGAAAAGCCTGTGAAGGTTCCGAATGATGACGGGACGTTCAGAGACGACGTGGACGTAAGAACGAGCTACAAGATTACTTCGTACGAAATCGAATAACTTAAATGACAGCCGGGAAAGACCGGCAATATGGTCCTCTTGGTAGTATTAGTAGACAGTCATAAACAATTGTGGTGAATTGCACTATGAGCAGTCAACTATATAGAGGTTCGATTCCTCTAAGGGCCACCATTAAATTTGTAGGAGGAACTGTATGGCTAATTTGTATGAAGAAACTATTTATGAGTTACAAAAGCATAATAAAACAATGGACGATGTTATCATTATATGTACGAACGATTATTCAATTTCCAAAGAAAACTTCAAAGAAGCGGCCAACTTCTGGTACTACGATGGATATGGAAATCAAGAAATAAATGAGGACCTTAAATTCATAGGAAAAGATTTCGTAATGGTAAGAGAAGAATATGATGGCTCTGAATGGTGGAGGTTTATACATCTTCCCATGCCAGATGAACTACCTGAAAAACAAGTTACGGAAAAAGATATACGATACTATTAAAGGTGGAGGAAATTATGACAGAACGAGAATCAGTCACTCAGAAAAAAGTAATAGATGTAATTCGCAAGTACGGTGGTTACGTTTATAAGAACGCTCAATCTATGTATACTGAAGTTGGTAGGCCGGACCTCACAGCCTGTATTCCTACTACTCTCGGAAAGTTAAAGGAAGAGGGATACAGTGATGATACAAAGATAGGATTGTTCATAGGAATAGAAATGAAACGTCCAGGCAATTTGAAGGGAGTATCAAGTTCACAAAAGATAGTTGGAAAGCAAATTAAAAAAGCAGGAGGTATATGGCTTCTGATTGACGACCCTATGATAGCTGAGGCGTTGATGATGAGGTTCACGGATAAGTACGATGTCTGAAACGTTTACATACAATGATTATCTACGAAATAAGTTTCAGTACCAAGAGGACGGAGAAAACTTGCTTCTCGAAAAGAAGCACGCGTGTTTATATTACGAGCCGGGTAAAGGAAAAACATACCCGGCTATAGCTGCATTAAGGCAAGTAGCTGGTGACAATGATGAAGTACTAATCTTGTCAACAGCAGATTCAATTCGTAATATGTGGAGAGTAGATATAGTACCTCAAAATATATTACCGAAGAAAACAAGGCTTCTAAGTTTTACTCAAGCTATACAAGATTCAGTAAAGAATAATCTTGTTAAAACAAAGTTCAAAGCTATTATAGTAGATGAGTGCCATAAAGTAAAAGCTCATAACACTCAGACATCAAAACTTGTATACCAGTTAACGAAGAAAGCAGAATATGTATTTGGTTTGACTGGTACTCCGAGAGGAAATGTAGACCTTGACATCTTTTGCCAATTTCATAACTTGAATATTGGAGAATGGGGTTCAGTAACATACAGTAATTTCGTAAATCTTTGTTGTGATACAACTGAGAAGTATGGTCCTTATGGTGCATTTAGACAAGTCATAGGAATAAATAGTAAATATATTCCTGGCTGGGAAAGAAACATTGCCATGTATACTCAAAGAGTTACATACGAAGATGGAGACATGCCTCCTCTGAATATTGAAAAAGTACATATTCCATTTGAAGAGAGCGAACAATATAAGAACTTGAAGAAAGGGATATTTGAGATTGGAGATAACGCATCTACTCTTACTAAATTAGCAGCTATTGCGAAACTTCATCAAGCAGCAAATGGCTTCTTGTACTATAAAGATGCAGATGGTATGATTCATACAGAGAAAATTTGTTATAACAAAAAGTTAAGTTGGCTCGGAAATCATTTGTTTGATTATGACGGACAAGTTACAATAGTATATAGACATAAAGCAGAGCTTGATTTATTGTGCGGTATACTTGATAGTTGGACAGAAGATATAAACGAATTTAAGTTAGGTAAAAAGATGGTATTACTTTTACAGTGCAGTAGATGTGAGAGCTTTAATCTTCAAATGTGTAGACGAGTAATATTTTTTACAATGGACTACTCATTTATAAAGTTCAAACAAATGCTGCATAGAGTATGGAGAACTGGCCAAGAAAAAGATACCCTTATACAAGTACTTATCTTCAAAGGCTCAGTCGAAGAACAGATATACAACGCTGTTATTAAAAAGAAAAATATGCACGACTTATTTATGTCAGTAAAAGGAGCTTGAAATGCTGGACGAAATGTTTGAAAGACTTTTAAGAATTTTTCCAGACTCAAGATTTGCAAGTATACCTCCTTATAATGAAGAGTTCTTTAAGGATAAGGAATATGACAGTTCATTAGATACAAAAGCAGCAACTAACAGGTGGAAAACTAATCCTTTAACTCCAATGGAAGCCAGAGCCTGGATTATGAAAGGCGGCCGTATTGGATGGATAGTTCCTAAGGGATACGTTGTAGTAGATGTAGACAACAAAGAGGATTTTAGAACCCAAGAATGTCTTGAACGTTTACTTAAAAAGTTTGAAGTACAATACAATTATAATTATACAAGTAAAGGAATACATATGTTATTCAGAGACCCAACTGAGGAAATACAGTCCGGGGCTAAAACTAAAACAAGCTTAAACCTTGTAATTGATACTCGAGCCAATGAAACAGGATATATAATTCTACCTTGTAACGACCCTCATCGTGAGTGGGGAACGTGGAATGAGTTCGTTGAAGAGATTCCTTACTTCATGAAGCCAGTACTTAGGAATGAGGGAACAGCAAGTTTTATAGGTATGTCTGACGGAGACGGAAGAAATGACGCTCTTATACGCTGGAGATACAAACTAATAAATACTGAAAGACTTACTGAAGAGGAAATCGAAAAGAGTATTAGAATTATAAACGAAAACCTTTTTGAAATAGGAATGACAAACAAAGAGTTATACTCTACTGTTTTAAGAAAGCTTGATAGCAAAGGCGTAAAGACGGATAAGCCATTAGACCCTGGAAAAAGAAGAGCCTCTGCTTTATATAACGAGATGGCTGAAGAGTTTATAGACACAAATGACTTGATAAGTTTTGGTTCTAATTTGTATAGATTTAACGGAGTTTATTATGAGCAGCAAAGTGAGATAGAAGTTGAAA
This sequence comes from uncultured Clostridia bacterium, assembly GCA_947593615.1. GTDB lineage: Bacteria > Bacillota > Clostridia > Oscillospirales > Acutalibacteraceae > Ruminococcoides. The sequence continues at coordinate 25,640 of CANQDR010000012.1, read as the reverse complement.
GACTTATACACTTTGAGATTGACAAGACTCTCGGTATTGGACCGAGAAGAGAAGTACTTAAATTTATAATTCTAAAAACGCAGGTTAAGCCGGAGGAATTCGATAAGGATTGGTACAAGATAGCTTGCGGAAACGGAATACTAAATCTTGTTACAGGAGAGATTACTGCTCCTACTAAGAACGATATAAATACAATTTATATTCCTTGGAATTATGACCCCGACCCACCTCCCTCACCTCGTATTGATGAGTTCATGAAAGATATATGCAATGGCGACCTTATAAAGATTAAGTTCTTGTATCAGGTTGCTGGTTATTGTTTACTTAAAAAGAATTTGTTTGCAAAGTTCTTTATCTTTCAAGGAGAAGGTGGAACAGGTAAATCTACATTTCTTGAAATTATACAAAAGATGGTAGGATATAAGAACTGTTCTCACGTTGCACTATGCGATTTTGATAAGGATTATTATTTATCTACTACTATAAGTAAATTGGTAAATATTGACGATGATGCAGTAGATGGAAAATCACTTGAAAACACAGGGAGGTTTAAGTCATTTGTATCGGGAAACTCGATATCGGTACGCCAGGTGTACCAAGCGCCGGTGGATTATACTCCTTATGCTACTCCCATTTTTTCTTGTAACAGGCTTCCTAAGCTGATGGACAAGACGACCGGGTTGCTAAGAAGAATGATACTTGTAGAATTAAATAATAAAATACTTAATCCAGACCCTCTATATTTGAACAAGATTACTACATCAGATATGGAGTACTTCTTTTTCAAGGCGGTTGAAGGAATTAAAGAAGCCATTGAAGAGGGTAGGTTCAAGATTATGAGGAGTGAACGGCAACTGTTGACGCTGTTCAAGAGACGGCAGTCTTCGATAAATGAATGGCTATTTGATAATGACATGACAGTGGCTGATTTGAACGGGAAAGTTACAATGACTTTGTATAAACAGTATACAGAGTGGTGCGTAGAAAACGGATATCAGCTCAAGATAAGTCATTATACTTTTAAGGAAGATATATGTTCATTGTATGATATGGACATTGATTTCGAGGTTGCAGCTAAGTCTACTGTAGACGGACCAAAGAAACAAATATTTATAAAACGCGGTATGTTTGACCCAACGTTCAAACCGTTTTAAGGAGGGAGTATGTTAAGATTAAGGTTCTTTGACTTTGAGGTATTTCCAAACTGGTGGTGTTGTGTGTTTGGAGATGAGCCAGAAGATTGGGATACGTACAACTGTGACGTAGATTCTGTAAAGAAAAACTTCAAGCTAGTTACAAGCGATGATGTAAACGCAAGAGACAATTTAATGTCATTACTTAAGGAAGAAGGTTACTGTGTGGCAGGATATAATATAAAGTACTATGACTTAGCAATAGCAAATACTATATATCAAGGATTCAGTCCTCAACAGGTAAGAATTGTAAGTGATATAATAATAAATCCATCTCTTGCATATTCTTCAAAGGAGCATCTTAGAATGTCTCCTTTCGCAAAAAAGAAACTTCCAGTCTCGTCGTTTCAAGATTTGATGAACGACGCAACTGGTTCGCTAAAAGAAAAAGAAGCAATTCTTGGACTTGACGTTCTTGAAAGTTCAGTTCCATTTGACAAAGAGGATTTAACTGACAGCGATAAAGAAGATGTAATTTTTTATTGCAAACAAGACGTATACGCAGCTATGGAATGGTACAGACAAGTGGTTAAACCTTATACAACTACTAAACTTATAACTGCGAAAGTGTTTGGAATAGAAGAAGCCGTGGCAAGAAAGCTTACAAATGCGGCACTTGTATCAACTGTATTAGGAGCTAAAAGAAAAGAGTTCGGAGATGAAAATTCTTCTGTAGTAATACCAGAAGAAATGAAACAGTATATATATGACAATGTACCAGAGACAGTTATAAATCATTTGTTAACTTCAACTGAAGGACTTGATGTTAGATTGTTTGAAAATGATGTTAGCTTTGGTAATGGAGGAATACATTCAGTATTTCGTTCTAATCTATACGTCGAAAGTAATGACGAATGGGTTCTTCTTGACGTGGACGCTACTAGTTATTATCCGTCATTGTTAATACAGCACAAGTGTTTGAGCAGATGCGTTACTGACCCTGGTAAATACGAATGGATATACAATGAACGAGTACGAATAAAGCATTTGAAAAATAAGACTAATCAAGATGAAAAGTCACAGATGGCTTATAAACTTATATTAAATACTTCATTTGGAGCAAGTGGAAACAAGTATCTTGAAATGTATGACCCGTATAAATGTACAACGACTTGCAGGCTTGGACAATTATTTTTAGCTGCTTTATCAAATAAACTTTATAAGACAGTACCAGGATTGAAAGTTATACAAACAAATACAGATGGGATATTTATTTACGTTAAAAGAAAACATCTTGATTTGGTTCGCGAGTTAGAAAAAGAATGGACTAAAAATACGAGAATAAACATGGAAGAAAAAGTTATACAAAAGATGTGGCAGAGAGATGTTAACAACTATTTAATAGTTGATGAAAATGGTAATTATACTACCAGAGGAGGATGGCTTAACCAAGACAAATTTAGACCTGGATATGTTATGCTTAGTCCTTTGTCTGCGTACGTATCTTCAAAAGCAGCAAAAGAATTTCTAATAAACGGAACACCTCTTGCAGAAACTATAGTTAAAAACAAGAACATAGAGGATTTTATAATTGTTTGTAAAAAAGGACCTACTTATTCTTCGGTCGTTCAAAGAATGTCAGATGGAACGGAAGAAGAATTGTTTAGGTGTAATAGAGTTATAGCAAGTAAAGACAAAAGTCTTGGTAAAATATACAAGATTAAAATGTACAAAGGAAGAAAGTCTTATACTCAAATGCCAAACGTTCCAGAATACTGCAGAACATATAACAAAGATTTGTCGACGTACGACTTTGATGAAATACGCAAAGATATAGATTATAGTTACTATCTTCAAAGAGCGATAGATTTACTTGATATGCAGTGGTATTCATTCAATGATGGGGATTTGATAAAAGAAGATAGGTTTTCTCCATTTTAATATATAATAAATCAATTTTAATATATAATAATCTATATCATCGAATATCTCATCGAATTAAAAATATTATATATTAAAATTAAAAGAGGTAACATGAAGCATTTGAGAAGTAAAACAAAGTGGTACTGCCCGAAGTGTGGAAACTTAAATGAACTAATTATAAATTCAACAGTAAGTAATTACTATGAAAGTAACGTGGACAAACAAGTTATAGTAAAACATACTTGTCGTTCATGTTTACAAGAAGCTATAATCTATAAAAACATAAGTGAAGTTGTTCAAATACACATACGACTTAAACCAGAAAACGAAATAAAGGAGATAAAATAAATGACAGTATTCAACGATACATTTCGTCCAATAGAGCTTAAAAACCAAATGAGTACGTTTAATTATATAGTAGAACGTTCAATGAATATACGGAGGTCTATTCGCTTTATAGAAAAAGAGCCGGACCACCTAACAATTAGGTTGCCCGGCTGTGGCGAGTATCTTGAAATTACAGGTACAGAGTCAGAAGTAAATTGGCTCGATGAACAACTCAGAAGGTATGATTATTACAGACGCTAATTTGAGAAGCCGTCTTTGTTTTTAAGTTTGACATATACGTTTCGTATTCCAAGCTTAATTAGTTCAGACCTTTCCTCAGAGGTTGTATAATACTTAAGACCTTTGCGAGTTGCTATATAAATCTTAGCTTTATTAGCGTTATCATCCATTATGCGATTGATAACGCTTTTCTTTTGTTCATTAGTCATCTGTCTGTAATTCATTTCCTTAAATGTTCCGTCTTTAGTTTTTACACTGTACTTTTTACTATTTGATAACAATTCGGATATTGCCCGTTTATTCAGTTTTCCATACAGTTTATTCAAGTTTTCTATATCAGAAGAAGATAATGTAACTCCAAGTTCTTGAAGGTCTTTGTAGTTGCCAGTTAAAACTCCTCTTGTTACTCCAACAGCTATTGCTTCTTGTTCCTGACTGCTCACCTTATAAGGCTGAATCTTGAATCCTACAAACTTTCCAAGGAAGTCGAACAAGAACGGCAAACTATACTTAGATTGAAGTTCTCCGGTGTACGGGTCAACCTTGGCTGGGAAGTTATAAGCTATACCAGGGGCGGCATCTATAAGTATTCGTTCAAGAGGTTTTAATAACGTATTACTTGAATACTGAACTTTGTACGGATACGCCATAGCTGAAAGGCCCTTGATAAAGTTAGGAACAAATCTTCCAAGAGCTTCAGAAGGCTGACTTATAAGCCATTCTCCTATGCCTTGATTGAACCTAAACGAATTATATAGGTCAGTAAAAAACCATTCATCAAACATTTCATCAAGACAAAGAGTTACGGAATCCAAGAATGTGTGGCCTTCCTGGTATTTTGTACTTACAAGAGCTGCGCCTGCGAGTAGACTTGAGGAGCCGAAGATATTATTTATATCAAGATATACATCATTACCAAAGTACAGTTTAAGGCCTTCGTCCTCATCATCTATTCTCATAAGACCAAATCCAGCTAATGCTGCTCCAAGTACCCAAAGAACACTTCCAACTATTCCTTTACCGAGGTCACGTTTAACAATGAATTCAGTAAATTTACTTGATGGAATGCTTTCTCCTTTTTGTTTACGGAAATCTATGTTTTGTTCTATTCCTTCAAGTTTGAATAGATTGTAAACTGCTCTGGCCAGGCCAATAGGAGAGTACTTTAAGCCTTCCACGGCCCAGTTCAAACTTGCATTGGCAAACGGGAATATCTGTTTGTATACAAAATATGCACCAGCTCCTTGGTTTCTTATTGCTTGCTCAAGAGACTTTATAACTGGGTTAGTCTTGTGCATATAGTCAAATGAGGCCATCATATACGCATCAGCAAATATTTCGTATATCTCAGGAGTAACTTCACTGTGATAACTGCGACCAGTTCTAATCTCGTTCTCAGCGAGCATTTTGCCAAAATATGATATCGCTTTTCTGTTAACCCAAGGAGAGTCGGACATGCCTTTCATCGTAATACTTATTACTTTGTTTACAACTGAGGCAAGTCCTTTGTTTTCTCCAAATGAGCGTTCAGAAAATATTTTATTTTTTATGCTTTCAATTATTAGGTCCGCAACGGTTTCATCAGTAGATTGTCTACTAATTCCTCGAACGTCATACTTGTTCATTCCATCTTGAACTAATGCTAATAATCCGTTCTTCTTAAAGTTTATTTCAATGAATTGACGAATTTCGTCACTAACTTTTGTTCCTGTTAAAATGTACTGATTCTTAAGTAATCCATCCACAATACTTCCGTTCTGGAATTTACTAAACCGTTTGAGTCCAGAAGTAAATATCTTACCAATTACATCAGAAACTTCATTACCTGCAGTTACAAGAGCGTTACTTACCTGGTTTCTAACCATTGTACCGGGACTGCTAAGCATCGCGGCTCTTTGAAGTTTAAGTAACTTGTCAAAGATATTTCTGTTTCGAGAAGTATATTCTCCTTCAAGCTGAATTCGTATAGCCTTCATTGCTTTTTCCATAGCCGGCATATTGTTTTCTCGAACAGCTTTGACAAGGTCAACTACAAGAGGTTCAGATACTGTTAGTCCTAACTTCTTAGAATTGGCCTTAAATACTTCTTCTTGAGCTTCTTGGCTCTTTAAGTATTTAACTACTGAGCCGTAAGCTGCAAGTTTAGTACCAGCCTCCGGACCAATTAAACGCTTAAGAACATTTTCCGCATGAATTCTCTGTTCTTTTGAAGCGTTAAGTGTAGTACCAAGTTGGCCTGATATATAGGACAATGTATAAATTGAGAACGCTGAGAAACGTCTAACCAGTTCCTCGTCATTTTCAAGAGGGTTCATTGTATAATATTCAAGGAAGTTAAGTATATCATCTATCTCTTCCACTGTTAAAGAGTCAAGAGTTTCACTATTAGATACAAGGAATTCCCTGAGGGACTGCCTTGTATGCTGTTCATCAGCTGCACTTAAATTATAAATATCAGTTTTATATTTAGTAGTAAGATTAGTTTCCATTATTTTCTTAAAAGACGCCGGCATAGGAGTTTCGCTGTCGATAGATACGGCTATACCTTTCATATCATATACGCGAGTCTTAGTCTTAGATAAGGCATCTTTGTATAAAGTCTTGTACTTAGTTACTTGAGACTTTTGTTTTTCCTTTTGCTGCTCAAGTCTGGCAGCTTTTTTAACAACTTTATCCCATTCCTGCGAACGAGTTTTAGATGCATAAGCATTAGCTCTTGCTTTTTTCTTTATATCCATTAGTCTGTCATACAATTTATCAAGCTCTTCCTGAGACTTATTGACGTAAGCTTCTTCTTTAAGCTTCATGTCCTCGTTAAAAATATCTCCGTTAACCTGTAAAAACCACTTGACTCCTTCAGCAGGAATCATTTTTGCAATTCTTGAAGCGTTAGATTTTATCTTCGTTCTCGTATTAGTTCTTTGTCCGTATATCATTGGCGCTTTTTCTGCTTCTTCTATTTCCTTTTCTGTTACGTCAGAAGTTTTAGAAGCTTCGAGTTTCTTTCTAAGAAGTTTTACGTACTGATTAAATAAAGCTTTATCAGAAAGTTTCTCAAGTTTGAATTCAAGTTCTTGACATTTTCTGTCAATAAAAGCTTCAGACTTTCCTTGAGCTTCCCACTTAGGAATATACTCATCATACAAAGTATTTCGTATATAATCTTCCCAATCTTCTCTGGACGTACCACTTTCAATAGCATCAATTTGAGCTGAAACGTCTGTATCTTCTACGTTTTCAAAGCCAGTTTCATATGTAGTACCTTTTTTGGTTATATGCGTAGTACCTTCTTGAACAAGTTTAACGTCTCTCTGATGATTGTGAATTGCAAGTTTTCTTGCAATATCTGCAGCTTTAACTGCGCTTTGAATTGTTCCATCAAAATGCATTACAAATGCAAGAGCAAGGTCGTTATTAGAAATATTTATTTCTCTCCATTTTCCGTCAGAATCTTTTACATGGTCCCAATGTGCTGTTACTCTGGAAAGACGCTTTGCATAATCTGGAGACGTGTTAGTTTCTAAAGCAAATTTAGAAGCGACTTGTATACTGACTTCCGTGTCTGGTATCTTTGAAACTTCGTTTTCTTTGTCCCAAAGATTAGAACTCAAAACATAGAAGTCCTGAGCAGTAGATACGAATAAATCTACATCTTCGTAACTGTTAATCTTAGTACCGTAAATATGTTTAGCAATCATTTGAAGAGTGTAACTGTTAATTCTTTGCTCCGTGTCTGGACTCAAATGGGCTTTTAAGTATTGAGTAAGTTGTTTCTCTGTTCTTAAAGTACCTTTATTACTTCCTCCAATCATATCCCATATTTCAGGTTCTAACTGAGCCGGGTCTACGTCTTTTATGAAATTAGCAAGTTTAGGAGATAGCATTATAGGACGGCCTTTCTGTATATAGAATGACAGATTAGTTCCTCTCGCATCTTCGTTACTTATATAACGTTCTTTAGCGGCAGACCGGTATTTCTCTTTGGCCTTTTGTTTCTTAGCTTCTTCTTCCTCTTCTTGAGTTATAGTTTTAACACTTTTCTGAGGAGGAATTGGCTTAGATGACATTAGTCCTGTGTTCTTGTAGCTTTCAAGCTCTTCTTCAAGCCTAAAAATTTCACCAGTTTCAATGTCCATGCACTTGTGAGAAAAAGTTTGACGACCTAAGAAGTTTATTATTACGTTTCCAGAAAACATGTAAGGATTATAATCAGTAGCAATAGCCAGTTTTTCTGCAAGATTTTGGATTACTTCAGCTTGGGCGTTTGTTATTCTATTAGTGGCATTAACTATTAAATTAGCGCCTTGCCTATATATGAGAATGCCATTGTCAAAGTATGCAGAACTATATCTATTTGCCTTTCTTGCTTGTCCGTACATGTCAATAAGTAAGGAGTCAAATATACTCATATCTTTTGGAGTAAAAGATACGTCATTATTAAGCAAGATATCTACTAAATATTCGTACTCATTAGTATAAGCAAGAGAATTAATCTTGTTAACATACTTTATAGACAAGTCCGTGTTATACGCAGTGACTTCATTTATATTTACTGCATTTCCAACTTTTTTAAGAAATAAAACGTAAGGAGTATCTTCCTCATTTACTTCTACGTCACCAGTAAGTAATCCGTCATACTGGTCTACAGTCCTATCAGTCATGAGTGAGGACGGAAGTAGAACTTCACTTATGCTGTGTTTTTCATCAAAATCAAATGAAGCAATTATTTCATCAAGAGTACAATAAGTAATATAAACCGTAGAACTTCCTACATTAGGCCTTCCTTTTGCTACAGAAGCTGCCATTCTTTCTACAAGTCCTTTCTTAGAAATAGGCAAAAAACTATTTAACGGTTGAGAAAGGTCATTGTAGGTATTATTTGAGCTTCTTAAAACAGGTATTTTTACATTCTTTAATTTGTCAAAATCTTCAGCCTTTACTCCCATCATCATTGCTAAATACGCTTGGAAAAACTTTTTCGAAGTTCCTACTGCATTCTTAGCTAAAAACTGTTTATACTCGTTAGTATATTTTGAACCACTTCCGCCGTAAGCAGTTCTAACCCAGGCCTGGACAAAAGGATTTTTCTCCATTGCTAACACGTCAATTTTAGGAATTCCCACTTTAGCATAATACTCCATCCTGTGTTCCTCAGCCGCGGCATCTACTTTATAGTATTCATAAGTATTATGAACTTTTATAAGGTTGAAGAAGTCCTCGTATTCTTTAGAATTACGTATTTCATCATACAACTGTAAAATTGATTCGTATCCAGAGGACTCCAAATTCTCTCTACTGTATGCAAATTTAGATACATTTTTATCCAAATGCAACATTTCAGGAAGAGGAACGTTCTTAGTTTTATATCCAGCGTTTTCAATAAGATGACGCTGATAACCGTAAGATGCGACATTAGGCTTTAGAACTTTAAGAGTTTCAATTCTATCAAGAGAATATATGTCTGTATAGTCGTTTTCATTAGCAAAATAGTTTTCTCCGTTAATAGTGATAACGTGCCCCGTTAAATCTTTTCCACTTTTCGTATGAACGGAAACTCTTCTTAGTACTAAAGGATAATCTACTCCTGCCTTCGGAAGTTTTTCTGAGGTATATTCATCTAAAGGAAAAGGGTGGTCTTTATCTTCATCAAAATCTTTTAACTCTTTGGAACTCATTCTTCCGTTGTTGTCTATATTAAATACAGTTCCTGTAGGTGAAGTTATAGATACTCCATTCCGAGTACGACGTATAACGTAAGGAATAAAATGCTGTATTTCACCGGCAAATCCGTACGCACTTAACTCACCACTTGCATAGTAAATTAAGTCGTTCATGAACTTAGCAAATTGTGGACTGTAGTATTGGAATGAATTGGCTATTGAAGGATTTATTCTTTCAAGGTCGTCATGAAGTTTTATCATGAAACGCGCATTTGCTTTTATCTTATTACCAGATATAAGCCAACGAGAATCAAGCCCTTGATTCAATCCGTTCTGAAGCTGTATCACGTGCTGAATTTCGTGTACAAGATTTGCTCTAACGACTTTGTCATCAAGAGGAACGTAATTTCCAGAAGTATCTTTTCCGCTGTATCTTGGAATTACTATTTCATTTGACTTTGAATCAAAGTAAGAGTCGCCGGTATTTTTAAGACGTATTTTAACGGACTTGGCAAATCTTCCAAGGTATTCAGACTTTACGTACTTGTCAAGAGTATCACCAGACTTAATAGTAGAAGCAGAGATATTCTTATCTGTTAGCATATTATAACTGTCTATAAGGTCCACAATAACGAGAGTTCCCTTGCTTGTATATGAAACTGTTTTTGTACTTGTTCTCGTTAAGTAATCTCTTATTACATACAGCCTGTTTTCCCACTGATTAGCAGGGTCGTATTGATTTGTTTTAGGATACCTCTTGTACAGCTCTTGAAGAAGTTCATCACTAAGTTTTACACTCGGGTCAAAAACAACTTCATTTATATCGTATCCTTCAGAGTTATCTGAAACAAGTTCTCCTATGATTTTCTTTTGGTCAGATGAAACCATTTCAGTATAACGTGAATCTTTTATTGTAAGAAGTACGTCGTCTTTAAGTTTAGTATAGTCACTATTCAAGTTCAAAATGTAAGAAGAAAGAACCCCGTTATTAGAAAGAGGAACTACCGAATTTCCGCTGAAAGCTCTAACGTCAGCAGTAATAGCTTCTCTCGGAGTTGAGCCAGTCCTTGTTATAAACTCTCTAAGTCTTTGGCCGTAAGGAGTACTATACAGTTCAGTAGTATCAGTAGAACTCATGAACCTTGCAAGCTGGTCTGCACGAATTCCATTATTAACAAGATAGTTATTTATAACTTGGTTTCCGGCGTTAACGGGCATAAGTAAACGTTTACCGTCATAGTTAGTAAAGAATACTCCAGCATAGAACCTATCTATTTTTTGTAGAGAATTAAGTCTAACGTTATAATCATCAGAGTGAAGCCCAGATATAATTCGTTGCTTTTCTTTATCAGACAACGGAGTAGAATTTACTCTCTTCTCAATACTATTATATTCAGCATCTGTAGCTTTACCATTAAGTATCAAATTGTTAGCAACTGTTTTTGCATAACGTTTAGACGTGATGTAATCTTTATCTTCAGAAGTTAAGCATTCGAGGTTCTCGTAATCAGCATACTGAATATCACACAAGAATGACTTAACTACTCTACGCAGCTCGTTAGACGCATCGGAAAGAGTCTTTTTCATTTCGGCATCATACACTGCGTTTTGTCCGTGCTTATTTTTTACAAATTCATCAGAAGATATTAGCTTATCAACCGTTGAAATAAGTTCGTACATTTCTTGAGTTCTCTCAGCCAGCATAGCTGCTTGCATATTGGAATTGTACAAGACCGCCATGGCGATTCTTTCAGAATTAGGATGCTCATCTTTAGGGAACAGTTGTTTATAAATTTCCTCAAGAGGTCCTTGAATAGCAATAAATCTTTTTGAAGAAGTAATTCTATCAATGGCTTCTCGTTGAGCAATTTCTTTAGTAATTATTTTTGCGTCTCTATTTTTAAGCTGCTGCTTATTTACTACAAGATGATTTTCAGCGATATCGGAGCCATTACCATCTACAATGCTTACAGTCTGTGCTCCTGTGTTTTCCATAATTTCTCTTAACTTAACGTCCTCTTCATTGTCCGAGGATTGTATAGTTTTAAGAGATTCCGTTCTGTCAACCTTAGTAACGTTACGTCTATGGAAAACTTCACCAAGCTTGTCCTTAAATGTAGGATGCCCTTGCTTAATTTCTTCCATTCTCTGTTCTCTAATTTGCCCAATATCAAGAACGGTTTGGAAGACATCGTCAACAAGAGAGTCAGTTCTTTCATTAAGTTCAGTCCAAGATAAGTTACCTTTGTCATTCATGTATGATTTAATACTGTCAAGTAAGTCGATAGCATTCTTAGACCTCTCAGCTCCGATAGAAGCAATATAATCGTTCAAGACCTGAGTAGTGAACATTATATTATTCAACTTTCGTGCTTTAAGAGAATAACTTTGACCTTTTGTGTTAGCTTTATTTTTGCCTTCAAGAATATCATTAGCTTGGTTCATCAAGTCCTCATAAACTTGAGAGAACTCCCAATCGGCAAGGAAGCCCTGTACGCCTCCTTTGTATCCGCCGGCAATTCTTCTACCGGCCATCATCATTCCTGTGGAGAACAATGAGCCAAAGAAACCAAGAATAAATGCGTCAAACTGCTCTTGAAGTCCGTACCTATTATCTATATTAAATGCTTCATCGAGATAACCGTAGAGGCCCGTTATAAAGTACGTACTATAGTCCTGAGTCCATTCCTCAAGTCCCTCATGAAGAGCATCTTTTAGCATTCTTGATAAAGCGTTCTTCCAAGTAATTTGTGCATTCTCTCTTATAGCAGCGTCATGATATCCAAGAGCAGCTCTATCAAATGCGGAAGTGCCAACAAGTTTTCCGAGAGCAAATTCTATAGCCCATTCTGCGGCACTTGTAGCATATGCATTAGTGGATATTTTCCAGAAATCTGTATCCTTAAACTGAGGCTGAGAAGCCATTTCACCTATTCTTTGGCTTGCTGCAGAAGCATAGAAAAGTCCCTGAGTAACAGGACCAGGAACTCCGGCGTACGTTAAAGCAATACTCGGAAGCATTCTACCAAATGAACCAAATATACCATCAATCTTAGCTACAAGGGATTTGTAGTTTCCGTATATATCCACAAGGTCACTATAGTCAGAAAAGTACTCGTTTATATCTTGTCTTGCTTTACGTGCTGGACTTGCGGAATAGTATTCTGAAGCCCAGTATTTATAAGCTTCTCCCCAATCTTTTCCAGACTGAGAATCTATTGTAGCTCCTATCAGTCTGGCCGGAATTCCTACCAAATCCCAAACCATATTCCAAGCTTCAAACGGAATACTTAACGCTGTAGAAGCAACTACTCCAGCATCTGCAAGAAACGCTAATGCTGTATTATTTGTTCTCCATGCTTCCTTAGCTGCCTCTTTTGCTTCAAGTTCAAGTTGAGACTTCTTTGCTGTTACGAGATTTTCAAACATTTTACGGTTATGAGCCTTCTCTGTACCAGTAAACGTCTCAACCTTTTCTTGTCCGTACTCATCTACGTACGGGTCTTCAAATGTTTTTACTTCAGTATCGTCGTTATACAATTCGTTTGCAAGAAAACCAAGTTTCTGTTCATCATTGTCAAAGAAACGAAGAAACTGTTTTTCATACTGATTATAAATTTCAGGACTTAGTTTATAAATATCATCTTGTATTGCCATAATGGTAGGAGCTTTTCCACTCCTGTAGTATTCATTAAATGCCCCGCTTAAGAATCTCGGGTTATTTATGTTGTTAGCGTAATATTCCTCATACGGATTAGAATACCTATCAGTAGCCCGTAATATTCCGGGTGTACTTGAAAGCTTGTTTTCTGCCATCGTTTACCTCTCTTCGAGTTTTATTTTTCTGATACAAGATAGTATCAGTTATTTGTTTTCGCGTTTTCTGTACGCGATTTCCGCCATCGAATTAACGGATTTTACATAAGCGTCACGTAAGTTATTAGCAAGAAGAGCATTATTCTGCTGACTATGGTAGACATCAATTCCGCTCTTTACGGCATTACCTATGAATCCTATTGACGCGATAAGAGCGGCAAATGGAGCAGTAGCAGGATTACTTCCTAATACCCCGGCAGCTCCTCCAAGGACTCCTTCACTAGTAATAAGACCTTGGAAGAAGTCCGTTGTAAGTTCTCCTTTGTCTTTGTATTCATCACTAATCTTGGAAATTGTTTCCTTGAACTGTTCAATTTGAGATGCCATTTCGTCATCGTATACTCCCATCTCTTTAGCTACTTTTTCAAGATTTGAAGCAAGAGTAGGAGCTGTATCAATTACTGCTTGAAGTCTATCTTCAGTATTCCCTATATTCAAAGCTTCATCAAGTTTAGAAGAGTACGACTTAAAGGTATTTTCCAAGAACGACTTAGGGATACCTGACAAATTATCAGCAACGCTGAAGTCATAGTCAGAAGCGCTTCTTCCTGTAAGTTCATGCCACGTTTCAATGTTATATCCTGATGTACTCTCGTCGTAGACGTTTGGAGTTTCGTACATGTACGTCCAAAGGTCCTGGTCAGTTTCATATAACCAATCTCCGAACGTAGATACGTCATTGCCATAATTGTAATTCTCAATGAGGTCAAAATAAGTACGACCAAATTCTGTAAGATAACCGTTTTCATCGTATATAGAAGTATATTCTCCGCCTTCATCTAAAGATGCGTTGAACAGTTCACCTCTCGACTTAAGAGTATAGTACAAAGGATTTCCATCTTCATCAGTAACCTGTTCTCCAGCGGCGTCAAGAACAGGCATAGCATTAGGGTCATCACCAGGATTCGTAGTTTGTTTAATAAACATAGACTTAAGTACTTCATTGTTCCAGAAGTCGGAAGAAGTATCTCCTGTATAGTAAGTATTATATAAGTACTGAAGATAGTCGTAACTCATGTTTCCGAACTTAGCGTAGTTCTCTGCTCGTTCTTGAAGCTGACTGGACAAATCAGTTAACTGTTCATAGTATGTACCAATCAAATTTTGTTGTCCTTCATACAAACTGTTTGTATATGACTCATAAGCGCTTTCGTACGCTCCTCTAAGCTCAGCTCCAAGTTCACTCCGTCCAGCTCCAACAATATCCGTCATAGATAACTGTCTTTGCTGTTGACGGTTTGATGCGTATGCTTGTTCTATAGCTTCGTCATATGAGGACTTTAGAATGTTAAGGCCAGACTGATACTGCTCAGCGTATTGATTAGCAGTTTCATCCCAATAATTGGATTGGCCCGCGTTGTCAAGTTCTCTCAGTGACTGAGCAACTTGAGACGCGGTCAAACCTCTTCCGTATACTCCACCGTATGCCATTATCTTACCTCCTCCGTTATTCTATAATGAATTATAATAGCTGATAAAATAAGAGGCGACTTTGTAATATCGGCGCTACTTTCCATTTCTAATTGAAAGGCATTAGCTTTTACAAAGTTTATTCTCTTTATTACCGTTGACAAGTCAGTTATTCTATTAAGGTCAGCATCGTTATCGTTTATATTATTAAGGTTTCTATAAGTAGTAAATTTAAGTTTATATCCGATGAAATCCGAACCGGTGTCAGTAAGTATAGATATTCTTGTTATGTGCTTATAATTATTCGGATAACTAAAATGAAGAGGTTGAGTCTTAAGTTTCCAATGAATGGGTTCTGTGTTATTATCTTTGTATTCAGTTCTATTATTCATATCAAGCATACATAAAGTATTTCTTGAGTAATCTTGTATAGAAGGTTTACAAAGGTTTAATTTATTTTTAACTTCAATTATCAAATGAATAGGACAATTAAACGTCCATCTCCACCAGCTTTGACTTCTTGTATCATATACAAGAACATCTTTACAGTTGTCATTTCCTACCTCAAGATAACTTTTATACAATATTATATAATCCTTGTACAGCGTTATCTTTATTGGATACTGGTACGAACCAGAAAATTCTTCGTAAATGTCATCTATTTGTTCACTAAGAAACGTATATACTTGCTCTGTAGACTGAACGAACTGTTGGTAGTTAAGAACGGCAACGCCTTTTTTAGTAGTCATAATTATAGATGAACCGTCGTACGTATGAATTATTTCACTTCCCTTTTTACAACCAAGCTGAAGTTTAGTGGGGTGTAATCTGAAGGTAGAACGCCCCAATGATTGACTTAAATCACTATCATATTGGTACTCATATACTTTATTTTCAAGAAATATAGCAAGTGAAGTATCAGAAAAAGTTATTACATTGGTTATCTCACCTTCAAATTCTACTTCTGTATCTTCAGGAACATACAGCTGACCGACGCCTTCAGTCTGATATAATTTATTTCCTATTACAATTACGTAGTTATTATTAACTACTTCTTGTACAAATGATGGAACCAGATAATTATACTGAGGGTCAGACTCAGAATATCTTACTACGACGTCCTCTTGAAGCCCATTTTTGTACAAAGTATTATTTAATGTAGTAGAAAGATATTTACTAAAGTCTATAGAAGACGGTTCTCCGGTAAGATTTACAAATTCTCCAGAATCAGTAACGTATATTGGAGTAGCGGACTTAAACAAGCGGTATTCTTTAAGCGAACCGTCTTGAATAAGATACAACGAACCGTCCGTTAAAACAGCATTTTCAGAAATGGTGATGCTTCGTAAAACACTGGAAGTAGCAATTGGATATGCTTTTTGACTGTTATAAGGAACACTTACTTTATAGTATAACGACGCCCTTGACGTAGCGCTAGTTTTACTAAGGTCTGTAGTATTTGTATGCTGCTGAGGAGTAGTGTTGTTATCTGTAATTAAATTATACTTGTTTTTAACAAGAGATATTTTATTTGTATCATCTTCTATTCCTATTTCTGTTACATTAGGTTCTCCTAATTCAAACGTTACGAAAATATCGTACCACTTATTATTTGTTCCAGTGCCAGCCCAATATTCTAATCCTGCAGGAGGGAGTTCCACGGGCTTTCCTTCATAATCATAGTAGCCAAGAGTCTCATCGGTACCTACAACAGTACAAAGACCTTGAGCGCCTTGAGAAGTACTTCCGTTTTCTCCACCGTATGCTACAGCAGGACAGAATCCGTGTGTCTTACTTAAGAATATTCTACACACTTTCCATTCATGAGTAAATACTAAAAGGACGTTATCGCCGTCCATAAACAATTTAGCCTTATCAACAACGCTCTTTAGTTTAACATCAACTATTGAGCAGCCTTGTAAGTAAGTATTAACGCTCTCTTTTGTACCAAATTTTTTAACAGCGTTTAGTTGACCATTAAGTTTTGCAACTATGTCTATAGTATATGTATTTGTTTTCTGAACGGCTCCACCGCTTTCGTCAGTAGTGGAAGTAGGATTATCTGTAAAATTAGTATAAAATGCTTGCCAGTATTGTACAAACTCCTCTTCAGTAGGAGGAGGACAAGAAGAACAAACTACCCAGTTATCTTTGTCAATACAATAAGCAATTTGTTCTGTATGGCCAGCAGTTATGATTGGCTTAAACCAACAGTATTTTGAAGTTTTTCCACTAAAATCAGAATAGTTAAATCCATTGTAAGTATTTTGTATTTCATCAAATCCTATGTCTGTCCAGGAAAATTTATAATTCCCATCCGTTGGCATATCCGACCAGTATACAGGTGTTCTTCTTTTACTTCCTGTATCATATACTGAACCGATATACAATATACCTTTTTCGTTTTCAGCAATACAAATAGTTCTTGAAACGTTTCCAGACCGGGAGCCTGGATTACTTATTCTCTGAAAAGTTACTCCATAGTCATCTGAAAAATAAAAACCATCAAAAGTATTTACGTCATACTCGTCACTTGAAGTATAAGCGTACGCGACAGCGTATTTTCCGCTCTTTGAAAATTCAAGATTAGTTATGCCTTTCAAAGCATTTCCGGCGTATAAAGTTTTGAAGAATGAACGCCATCTTCCAGCGGTCCAAGTTGTACTATATGTAACTCCTTCCATCGTGAATGACACCGGTTTACCAACCAAACGAGCATCATCTAAAGCAGTAAGAGGGTCTTGAACTGACTCTGGAGTAAATGCTACGGACACGGATACATTTGGAGTAAATATGTTTTTGTTTACTTCTCCATTTGCATTTAAGTCGTAACTATCTGGAATATAAATTAGTTCATCTTCAGTTAAAAAAGTTACTTCTTTGTTTTCTGAATCAAGAGTAAATCCCCATATTTTATCTTTACTGAATACTATGTACTTGTCAAATAACCAATATATTTTTGAATCTTCCGTAATTGTAAACCTTTGGTCTGTTATCATTTTAAGTGCGGAAGAAGTATCATTTAGGTCAAAGTACTTTCCGAAATCCGTATACAATGATACTACTTGAAACGCCCAGTTACTAATATAGTAAAAACCTACTCCATTTATAATTTTAATATCGTAATAGTTATTTCGAGAACCAAACACTGTTTCAACAAGAGGCGGTCTCGTAGATAGTAATCCGTCAGGATTAACATATATGTTCTCCGCCTCAACAAATGAAGTCTGGTCTATTGTTGCATAATTTCGTCCAGTGTTTATTCCATGAAATTCCGCAAAATAAAAGTCTCGGCCAGATAGTTTTTCATATCCTCTCCAATCTACTTCATTATACGAAACTCCACGTCTGTATATTCTTCTTGCCATTACCAATCTCCTGTTATGTTAACAGTCTTACTACTGATATAATGGTCGTCATCAATTCTCGAAAGGAACTGTTCGTATTCATTCCTGTACACTTGAGCCTTGGTTTCGTCATCAATCTTAAAGCATTGACTCGTAATGTAAGAAGGTATACACTCTATTACGTCGTCCGGAGCATCAATCTCCTCGTCATAATCGGTATTAGTAGTAAACTTAAACCATCTGGCATTGTAACTTATAAGATAAATACCAGGGTTCTTAAATAGTATTGAATTACTTCCATGTATTTCAAAGTCGTCGTCAGTACAGTTAACCGCAACTCTTTCGTCAACTGAGTTAACAAAAGTACGTTTATTTATTTCATCACCAAAAGATATAAAATCCTCAGGCATTTTAGCAGGTTCACAAAGAAACGTTAAGGAATGATATTCTTTCCAACACTGTTGTTCCCATTCCGTGGCGTCTTTCATCTTCTGCCAACTGTATTCAAGAAATGAAAAATTT
This sequence comes from uncultured Clostridia bacterium, assembly GCA_947593615.1. Lineage (GTDB taxonomy): Bacteria > Bacillota > Clostridia > Oscillospirales > Acutalibacteraceae > Ruminococcoides. Next base: position 7,202 of record CANQDR010000012.1, on the reverse strand, counting down.
ACTTTTGGATAGTCTCGTTTAAGGTTAGAAATAATAACTTTCCTATCTACAACCGTAAATTTTGCAAAGGTTCTCTTTGGTTTAATAGCGCTACAAATTTGGCTCATTGCCTCGTTTGCGTAGTAAGAAAACTTATTATATAACCCGTTCTTTTGAGCTAACTCCTTGCTCATATCAAGTTTTGCCAACGTTGAATCTACAATGTATCCATATGTGTACATTCTTATTCCTCCAAATTTTTATTTATAAATATCATCAGAGTCCCTCTTAAATGATTTTAATATATAATAGAGAAGATTTATATATTCTATTGAATAATCTATCGATGAAAATCTATTATATATTAAAATCAAAAAGAGAGACTCATAAAACAAAAGAGCCAGCCGGACTAAGCCGGCCGGCTCCGTGCAACATATATAGGAAGGAGGCTCCAGTATATGTTATGCGCCAGCACCAGACGTCTTAACCTCGCCAACAATGGTGACGGGCTTGACGAGAGTGGACACAGGAGTGATGGCTGTAAGGTGGTTTTCGAGTTCCGCCGTCTTAAGAGCCGTGAGACCTTCAGACTCGCCTTTGCCGATGTAGACGTAAGCGATGCCACGCCACGTCGCAACGTTGACGTCAAATCTCTGACGGCCATCATAAATGATGCCGCGAGGAAGAGGCCGAGTTGTCTGCTGAACATCGAGAGTGAGCGGGATTCTTTCGGTAAGTTCGAGGCCGTGATTGGAAGCATTATACGCCTTGTCAATCACAAAGAAGCCGATACCGTTCTTCGTAGCCGCACAGTAGTTCAGATACGGGGAGGTTTGAAGAGTTGCTTTCTGATACGCGGGGTTGATTACGGACGAGTCGCCGCGACCGCAAAGGCTTTCCATAGAAAGAGCCGTGGACAAAGCGGACTTAAGACGAGCGTCATTGGGAGCAACAATGGTCTTAGCGCCAATTACGCCGGCAATCTTGCCGTTGTCGTCCAGGTAATTCTCCATGTTGGTGATAACCTGGTCAATGACGTCTGCGAGCTTCGCAATAGAGCCGGGGTCGCTGCCGAGAAGGTCGATGCCATTGGTCTCGCCGTCCTTAACGTAGTACGCATTGGACTGTTCCATAGGCTTGTTGCCGTCGCGAGCAACAGTAGTATGCTTCTTGCTGAACAAAGGGTTCTTGGTAGGAGTATCTATCTTACCGTCCGTCGTATCAGCCGAGTCGAGCTTCAGTCTCGAAGTTCCCTGGCTCGTAGTGAACTCTACGACTTCGCCGAAGCCGCCAGCAAGAGCAGTCATGCAGTACTCAACGATGTCGCCATGCCATCTGCGCATGAACTGAGTAGCAGTATCTTTTACTGCACCAGCTTGGCCGTCTTCAAGCACCTGCTGGGAGATGATGAACGAGCCCTGGAACGTTCTCGTACGGAACGTTGCGGCGAAACCTTCAGCAGTGTTGAAGATAGGAGAAACGGTATAATCCGCAGTCTCGGAAAGCGCATGGTCAAAGCCGATGGTAGACGTATACGTTTCCTGGAAGCTGCCGATGGACCGTCTTACGAAAAGCATATCGACGGGATTTTCACGTTCCCACGCTTCCTGCTGCTCCATGAGCATTGCATTCAACGGCTCCTTGAGAACGTTATACTCTGTGCGCTGATTAAGCGCCTGGTCAATGTTGATTATCATTCCCATTGTTAGTCACCCTCCGCGTCTGTGATGATAATGTCGTCCGGGTTATTCACTCTGAACAAAGCCACTTTCTTGAACTTGTCAGTGGACTGTTTTACGACAGGGCTATAAGAATAGTCCCTGTTCTCAACCTTGACATGGCCATATTCCATGGTAATATCAGACTGAGCTACGATGTAGTCGCCAGCTGCAATATCCGCAGCCGTTGTTCCCGACTTCTTTGAAAGATTGCCGCTGTCAGCTTCAAAAGTTACAAGATGCCCAATCTCAAGGTCCGTCTGAGGCTTGGCATCTACTACAATTTCACGCTGAAGATAAGCGGTCTTAAATGCAACCTTCATAGCAAATGTTTCTCCTTAAATTTTTACCCTCTTATTGTTGAGTTCATCGTCTGTCATATCAGGGTTGAATATTTTCCAGACGCGTTTCTCATCGGGAGTCAACGGACGTTCACCTGAAGGAGTAGCAGGAGCTCCATTGGCGGATTGCAAATGTTGAGTTTCGCCTTTACTTGCGGCCGACCTCACTTTCTTTATGAGTTCCTCACCATGCAACTTCATATACGATGCTTTAAGAGAACCTGAGGTTTTCCAATCTTCGACCACGTCCTTAGGTACTTGGTCGAGGGAAGTTAATTGTTCTCCAATCATATCAGAAAGTTGTTTGAGCTGTTTCTCTGCAAAAGCCTGCGCTTGCTGTGCTCGGTAGGACTCTAATTCTTTTATCCGCGGGTCAGAATCAATGCGACGCTTAACGATTTCCTCAACTACCGGCGACACTTCGTCGGGGTCTAATCCTTTATCCTCAAGAAGTTTCTTGTCCTTATTGGCTTGGTAGTCGCTCCACGATTTGTAACCAAATTCTTTAGCAATATTATCTCTTTCCTCAGCAACAGCTTTATCGGTTCTTTCCTTAAGCCTCTGAGCAAACGCTTTAGTATTCTCTACAGACTGTTCAGTCTTCTGTTCGCCATTGTTACCTGCCGTGGACGAGTTCGGCTCCGTTTCGTTGAATATGGCTTCTAATTCAGCGGAAAGGTCAACGTCCTTTTCTTCGTCTGCCACGAATGCTCCTTAGACCGTTTTTGTACGAGTTTCGGGCGGTCAGCCGTTTTTCTGTACAATCTATTATATGACAAAAATTGTGCAAATATTACCCTATTTCAATAACTCTTTGGTCGAAATTTTCATCTTTATCCTCGGTAGACTCTTGTTGCTCGGATGGAGTAGAGTCATCTTTATATGGAACTACGGACGGTATCTTATCACGCCATTCTTCGAGCTTTTCACTAACAGCTTCAGCTGTTGACAGTTTAATTTTAGCTGACTTGTATCCGGCCGAAGCACCGAGAAATACGGTAAAGCAAACCATTACGATGGTTATTACAAGACGTAGAATAGCAGACAAGTAATTACCTTGAATAAACTCAAAGCCAAACGATGCCACAAGAGCAGAAGTAGCTATAGAACTCAAAATTTTCCATATCAATTTATTGGCATGAAACTTTTCGCTCTCTTTTAAGTCCAAGCGCATTCTTGAGCTCTTACCGACTGACAAGATATACAGGAGGTCGCTCGCTATCTTAATACCTGTTGTAGGATATTTATCGTGCTTAACTCTCCAAATTAAAAACTTGTGAGTATTTCCTCTGTATCTCCCGCGCTTTATATCTTCTACACTTCTACCGGTTATATCTTCTATGTCTTGAATCCAAGCTTCTCTGAACTCTTTATTATAATTTCTTACGCACAGTTGAAGGTCTGAATATTTCCAACCTTTTCTTGCAAAGTAATATCTTTTATGAACGCTGTACTCTTCATTATCCATATCAAAGTTAAGTTGCTTTGTATACAGGCTATCGTAAAAACTCTCCCACAATGATACGTTAAGTATTAAAGAAACGAGACCAAATGTAGTCAAAGATTTTACGGAAGGCGAAAACATAAACGTGTCCACAAATGACATGTAAGCAAGAACGCAAATGGCCGACGCAAGCATTACCCATGCGCCACAAGCAACAATCTTGCTTACAAGTCTATGCTGGACAAATCTTGAAACCTTATCCTTCATTGTCTCCGTCCTTTAAAGTTGAGCGATAAATAACGATGTAACATGCCAATTTGAATACTACTGCAAGTAAAACAAATAGTAGCATCAATAAAGCAGCGCCTCTGAATTGAATAACTTGTTCGTATACTGCTGCAAGTAAGAAGTACGCAAGTGCTATAGACAATACCATTACAATAATTGAATAAATGTATTGAATCATATTGTTTATTGCCCACTGCCGTTTACAGAGGTTTTGGTCTCCTACCTTTATAGAGTAGTCATGCTCAAGTAAGACCGTCTTCTCTTTAAGTTTGTCTATATAGTTTCTCAAAACGAACCTTCGAAGTATTATAACAAGAAGCAGTAATGAACCAATAGAACTAAACGTAATCTTAAATACACTACTGTGAGATTGAAATACCTCTATGCAAGTGACCACCGCCGGAGCGATGGCCACTAGCATGAAGTAGACTATCTCCTGCCAAATATGCAACCGAAGATGTCTGGACTTCGTCATATGTCACCTCACAGTTTGGCGTCCATTGACAAAGCGTCTTCGTTAATGAAGTCCTCGATTTGTTCCCTAACATCATCAGGGAGCTTCTGGAAGTGAGTGAACAAGGTAAGTATTTGAAGCATCATCTTCTCGCCTTCTTCAACTCTGGAAAGTGTACCATTGACTCGTTCTGATAACTCGAGCAAACCTTCTTTTATAGGTTTTTCTATTTTGTTAGATATGTCAAGTTTAATATTCTTTGGAAGAACTACGTTTTTGAATGCCTCTTCGATGGTTTCCGTAGTTATCTGAAGGTTTTTCTTATTTTTAACAGAAAGTCGGATTGCGTATATTACCATACCAATAATGCTGGTAAGTGACACGCCGCAGACAGACGTTGTTAAAATTGTAAAAACCTCATTGCTTATAGCGTCTAACATTTACATCTCCTGTTCGTCTATAAGTGATTTTATATCAAGCTTAAGTGATTCAATTTGTTTGTCAACGTCAGATATTACAACCGTTTTACTTACAAGGGATTTTAAGATTTCGTTATTAGTATTTACTACCTTCTTTAGTTCATCTACCTCACCTATTAAGTAGTTGATTCTTCCTATGATAAGGTCAAATTGTTCTCCTGTCATCTGGTACTCCTGTACTGAGAAAGTTTATATTTAAGATTAAGTATATCCGTCATGGCCAATCTCGTTTCCCAGTCCCAAATAATTTTACACTTATTATGAGAAGGTTCGTCTTTGGAGTCTTCGTCAAGGTACTTTATTACGTCACTTGACATGTCATTTACAAGTCTCTGGCCTTCCTTCAAAAGCTTCTCTGCGTGTTCTATTTCTTCTCCGCACAATGAAGCGAATAAGTCGGCGGTGCTCGAACTTTTGTGCTTGACAAGAAACATTTGTTCTGCATAATCTTCTGCTTGATGAAGCTCAAGCTCTATCCTTTTAGCAAGTTTCTTCAGCATAACTCCTCCTTACGATGATGTTATTAAGTTATACAATGTTTGAAGGTCTTGTTCATCAGCAAAGTAATTAAGCCTCTCAATATAAACTTTGCCGCTTTTCTTAATAGCTTCATTAGCTCTTTTGTACGTTTCGTCTATCTTTATGTTACCTGACTCATCAAATAAGTCTGACAGCATTCCAGAGTTTTTAAGCTCTTGAACTTTAGTCATAACAAGGTTTGGAATGGACGGAGCTAAGAAGTATAAAGCAAACTTCTGCATACCTGTAGCTTTAGGACCAAGGTAGCTATCTATGTACTTTATAATCCCAGCTTGAAATTGTTCTATAGTTACTGTCATTTAACCTCCTTAAAAAGAGTGTGGACACCGCCCAATGCGGCGGAACAGCGGTGTCCACACGTGTCCTAATTAGTTAACGTAAGTCCTTTCAAATTGCATGACGCTCGAGCCGCCGGTAAGAGCCGCGCTCGTAGTACCAAGCTGAACATTTACTGCAAGAGGAGCATTTGCAGGGAGATAATTGTACGTGCTCGTAATGTAAGTGAACGTAATAAGATACGTACCTGCCGCAGCAACAGTAACAGTAGCTGTCTGAACCGTAACTCCATTAACTTGAAGGTTAACAATGATGTCTCCTGCCGCTCCAACAGTCAGATACGCGGTGTACGTTACTTTATAGAGGCCTGCCTCTTTAATGTACACTACGTTGTTTGCCGTCGTAGTAGCGGTAAACGTGTTCTGACAATTTGGAACAGTTTCGACAGCTTTGTTTTGAACTCCAAGAGGAATTGCAGCACCAGGAGTAACTGCACCGATAGCCGTGTTTACAAGCTGAAGGAGTCTATAAACACCGTTCATACTTACTCCTTAGCTCATCTGAGTTTGGCAGCCAGATGCTGGCGTGAAATTACAAACGGCGGAAGCAGGCACCGCAGTCTTGGTGATGCTGCCAACAAGAGACTGCAGCTGTGCAATCTGATTGGTAATGGTACCAAGAGCACCATTGACCGTTGCATTATACACAGCCTGCTCGTTCATCTTGTCATTCAGTTCCTTAATCTTGCCATCAAAGTACTTGTAAAGAGTAAGGTCACTCTCGTCGCTGTAAGTCTTGGCACTCAGACGAGCAATCTCAGCATCTCTTTCAGCAAGAGCCTCAGAGATACCAACGTCGCCATAAGTACCATAGCCGCAGCCGCCGTAACCATAGCCACGGCCATAACCGTAGCCATAGCCACCGAGGAGATTACCAAGACCTCCATTAAGTACGCCGAGTGCAAGACCAGCAATACCGGTGCCAAGACCGGCACCTGCCACACCTTTGGATGCAAATTCACCCATGGTTAGTTTACCTTCCTTTTAATTTATTTAACTTCGCGTCCGCCGTCGCGTAGTTATCGAAGTTATTAACTTAATTTAGCCCGTATATTCGGGACATGTGTCTTTGGAAATATTAGTATTTGTGCCGCCCCACGTTGCAGTTGTGGAAGCATTATCCGGGTCTTGTCTACAATTAGAGCATATCTTGCAGTCGTAGAAGGCGAAGCCCGGGCTGCCGGAGCCTGTACAGTTAGTTAGATTAGTACACGAGTGGAAACCGTAGCCGCCGAAGCCTGTGCTGTTGCCGGAGCCGGAACCTGTACAGTTAGTTAGATTAGTACACGAGCGGAAGGCGCCGCAGACGGATTTGCCGCCGGAGGTGGAACCTGTACAGTTAGTTAGATTAGTACACGAGTAGAAGGCACAACAGGTGCCGAAGCCTGAGCTGCCTGAGCTGCCGGAGCCTGTACAGTTAGTTAGATTAGTACACGAGTGGAAACCGTAGCCGCCGAAGCCGCTGCCGCCGGAGGTGGAGCCGGAGCCTGTACAGTTAGTTAGATTAGTACACGAGTAGAAGGCACAACAGGTGCCGAAGCCTGAGCTGGAACCTGTACAGTTAGTTAGATTAGTACAGGAGTGGAAGGCATAACAGGTGCTGCCTGAGCTGGTACAATTCAAA
>CANQDR010000011.1 GCA_947593615.1 uncultured Clostridia bacterium | reverse complement strand
TACCAGGCATGAGAGATATTATTATCTGCGGCTTGTTCAAAATATTTTATTGCCTGTGGTATGTCGCTATTTTCAAGGCGGATATTGCCTAATTTGTAATTAGCATACGGATTGCCAAGTTCAGCAGAGAGTTGATAAAAAAGAAATGCTTTTTCGGTGTTTTTCGCAACTTCTGTTCCTTCATCATATAAAACGGCAAGTTTATAGGCTGCCGAAGCATTGCCGTTTGAAGTCGATTTACTAAACCAATGCACAGCCTTGTCAATATTTTTATCTACGCCTAATCCGTTAAGATAAATTAAGCCGATTCGATATTCTGCCGTGGCATTGCTGTTTTCTTCCTCTGCTTTTTCATAACCTGATAAAGCTGCAGCATAATATTTATTTGACTTAGCAATATCCGATAGGGCGTATTTTTCAGAGGAATACATGTAACCTAACTGATAAGCTGCATCGGGATTGCCCTGCTCAGCTGACTTTTCAAACCAGGCAACAGACTGTGAAATGTCTTGTAGAGTTCCCTGAGCATTGAAGTACATCTGACCTATGCGGTAAGCGATGAAGTCATCCGGGTTTTCCTGATAGTCTGAAATGTATTGCTGTAAGGCATTGCCGTAACAGACGTTTGCTTTTTCGGCATTGAGCACACCATACTCAGTATCAGAATAAATTTGTCCCAGTCTGTACCAGGCATGAGAGATATTATTATCTGCGGCTTGTTCAAAATATTTTATTGCCTGTGGTATGTCGCTATTTTCAAGGCGGATATTGCCTAATTTGTAATTAGCATACGGATTGCCAAGTTCAGCAGAGAGTTGATAAAAAAGAAATGCTTTTTCGGTGTTTTTCGCAACTTCTGTTCCTTCATCATATAAAACGGCAAGTTTATAGGCTGCCGAAGCATTGCCGTTTGAAGTCGATTTACTAAACCAATGAACAGCCTTGTCAATATTTTTATCTACGCCTAAACCGTAATAATATTGATTTCCTATATAGTAATCTGCGTGAGAATAACCGTTTTCTGCTGCAAGTAAAAATGTTTGGTATGATTTAAAATAATCCTGTTCAACACCTTCGCCTTTAAGGTACATACGACCCATTAAATACTCTTTATAAGCATCTGATTTTGGTACTTTGGTTTGATAACGCAGATCATTAAATCCATTGTTAAGGTCATCAAAAAATGTGCTGTTTTTTATTTCATCCCAAAACTTATAGAAGGCCTTGTTACAATAGTAATGTCCAAGTTCATTATCTATATCTATACCGTCGGCACCGTAAAGGTAGAGTTGACCAAGTCTATAAGAAGCCATACTGTCCTGAAACTGGTCTGCTGCAATGCCATACCACATAACAGCCTGTGTAATATCTTTTTCTATACCTTTGCCATAATTATAACAATCGGCAAGGTTTCGGCATATTTCACCGTTTCGTGAAGAAAGATCTGTTGCAAGAATCGAAAGAGATTTAAAATTTTTGATTGCTTCGTCATCCGATTCAAAAATTAGGCGTGAGCCAAATATCTCCCGTAATTCTGGAGTGCCCGGCTCAGGCGAATAGAAAATCTGTTCCGGGAATTGTTTCATATATTTTTGTACCGGGTCATAGCGTGATGAATTGTTATTTATGCTTTCTTTTGGAGTGGGGGAGGGGAGAAAATTATTTGTACTTGAATTATTTTTAATTTCAGGAACATATGTATCTATTAAATTATCAATCGTGTAAACGGATGAATCTTTAGTAGTATTGATATTCATAGATTTCTCATTTACTTTAATGTTATCTCTGTTTTCTTTCGGGGCAGGGGAGGGGATGACATTATTTGTACTTGAATTATCCTTAATTTCAGGAACATATGTATGTGTCGAATCGTCAATTGTGCTGGCTGCAGAGGTATTACATACAACATCAATCGGCTGTTCAAGATTTATTATGCCGTCCCTAATATTTTCAGCCTGCTTCAGAATACTGTTCTTTATTTTTGTAAAATCTGAAACCGTCTCAATTGACGGAATATCAGGCAGTTTATCCTTAACATAAAATTTATGAAGATTGTATTTTTCTTTAGCCCAATTATTATATAGGTCTGATAATTGCTTGTTGTTATTTACGAGCGATTTTTCAATATCATTTACAAGTTCTTTTACCTTTTTAGGCGACCAGCCATATTCAATTTTTCCATGAGTGGGGAGATTGTCGGCTAAATTAAGCATTTTGTTAATTAAATCATTAAGGTTTTTATCCGAGATATATTTATTTGGATTTTTCAGCAATTCATCAAGTTTTTCTTCTGCTTGTTCTTTAAGCTCATCTCGGTATAAGTCCTTATCTATAAGAATTTCGTATCTTTCATCGTTAAAAATTTGTGTTACAAACGTTCTTTTTAATAGCGTTATACTTTTATTTACTTTTTCACTATAAAAACCTTCATTTGGGTCAATTGAAAAAACAAATAAATGTATATGCGGATGATGACCGGTATTGTGCATTGCAGCATACCATCTTAAATTTTCGGGTTTAATATTATGAGCTTTTGCAATTGTATCTATATTTGCCATAATTAAGTCACGCCAAGGTTTTTGAGAATCATATCCGAGTGCGCCGGCATCTTCACGTCTTAATGAAAGTATATGTGTCCAGATGTTTCCCTTGTGTTTTGATACTTCTTCCTTTGCTTTTTCTAAATCTACATTTTCAAATGATGAGAACAAACCGTGTTCTCCGACTCTGACAGCACCTGGACGTTTGGCGGCGTATTCAACAAGGTTTGAAACTTGACCTTGTTTCATTAAAAGTTCTTCCGATAATCGAGAAATCAGCTCCGAAGCACTTTGTACTGTCGGAGCTGATTCATAATCATCGTATTCAAGAGGAATATCCTCATTGTCTTTATAATTAATTTGTTTTAACAAACTGTTAATAGTATTAATTTGCTTTTCTGTTGCCGGGCGTTTGGTGTTATCATAAAAATTAATTGTTTCAATTCCTTTTTGTGCGGCCGACTGCGCAGATTCGTCAAGTGAGTCGTCTGTCAATATTTCCTCCGTCATTCGATTGATTAATTTTAGTGCGTTGTTTCGTGAAGAATCAGATTTAAAATCATTTATTTCGGAAAAATTAATAGATATATTATTATCTTCAAATGCTTTTATCAATTCATTTATACTTTCTTTTTGTCTGCTTGTAGCAGGAAGTTCATCTGATTCATTTATAAGGTTATAGTCAACAGATTCACGCGTGGCACAGTATTCAACAAGTGCTTTAACATGATCTTCACTAAGAGCGTAGTCACTAATCGGTTCACCTGGCTTTGCAACATGAAAAAATCTTGACTGAAGAATAAAACGTGCGCCCTGCATTAAATTCACTCCTATCTCTGAGCATCATAAATGCTAATGATTCCTTTTGTAGCTCTAACGTCATCTACGGCCGTTTTTCGCAAGCTTTCATATTCACTTTTGCTTATATCAAAATGGCTTGCTATGAGGCGAGTAAGAAGGTTTAATTCAACGGCTTCTTTAAATTGCAGACGTGCGGTGCGGTCTGATAATGAGTTGATCATACCCTCCATTTTTTGACCTACTATCGAGCATAAATAACCTTGATTTAATTCTGATGTCATATATCCAAAGTAAAAGTCAACCGCAGCTTCTATAACTTGATTGCGGCTAAGTTGGGATTGTTTATCTATTGATTGAAGTGATTCCAATTTGTCAAGTGTTAGATCAGGCAGTTGCACAGAAATTTGTATTTTCCCCATATTATTACTCCTTTTCCGGTGTTTGCAAATTATTACTGTTTTGTGAGCTGCGCAGTTCATTAACATAGTGCTCAACAGCTTTTTCAATAATATTGCTTCGCTTGCCAATTTTAGTTATAGCGGATATTTCCTCAATTTCTTCAAATGTTTTTCTGCTTAAAGACAGACACGTCTGAAAATGTTTGTCAATAGGATATGCATTGTTATAAAGAATTTTTTTATTGTATAATTGTATATTTGACATTCAAACACCTCTTTTTGTTTTATACGGTCTTAGTTTCATTTATAAGCCATCTGTTATTTTTATACATCATGTCAAAAGTGTAAACTGCATTTGAAGTATTAACTTCATTGTTGTATATAACAGTTTGTTTACAGAGAGCTAAAATTTCTATGCTGTCGGAAGGGGAGGAGTAATTACTGTAATACAGTTTAACAATACCTGTTGACTGTTCGTAATTGTCTGAAGATTTCTGATGACCTGTTTGTGACATCAGTTCGCTGTAGTAAGTATCAGTAACAACATCTTTTATATTTTTGATGTTATCAACGGCAGAACCGTTATAGGATAAATATTTTTCACAATATGTATTAATTGATTTTTCAAGCGTGTCATCGTATATTTTTGTGACGTCATTATATTTGGCTTCAAGTGCAGTATAATCTGATTGCAGTTTTTCAATGTCAACGGCTGAATCAATTGTTGCTGTATGAGGGAGCGGTTTTTCAGTCGGCTTTCTTCCGCAAGCCGAAATTGTAAGTGCTGATACAAGCAAACTTGTTATCAGTAATGAATATAATATTTTTTTCATAGAATAATCCTTTCCGCAAGTGTCCCTCCGAGGGACACTTGCTGTTAATTTATACTTTAAGAAGGTTCAGTCGGGCTGTTTGTAAAAGTGCTGTCAGGCAAGTCTTTTAAGTAGTTGTACGTCCACGTTCTGCGGTTATAGTAATTGTAGTTGCTGTCGCTCCAGGCACGCTGAGAGTTATAAACCTCATCAAGCGACATACTGCCTGTTACACCGTGCAAAACACCGTGACTTCCGTTGCCGTATACGTTTGCATTAAATGAAGACGTGCCCCATTGATTGAGAATGTCACAGCAGTAAACAATAGCTTTGTTATCAGTGAGCCCGTTATCTGTGCATATATCTATGTACTGCTGTGCATCTTCAAGGGACGTTTCGTCCTGCGCCTGATTGCCTGCATCAGTAAGAAGCATTGCCCTTATACAACTGCAAACGTTTTGATTTGGTATGTAACTTGACCAATCTGCACCGTTACGTATTGCAGCCAGCAACGAATTTCCGCTTGAAGAATAAGAAGCAGCAATTGAGCTTATTTCAGAGCTGTTGAACTGATATGTTTTTTGAAGCAGCGTTAAGGCTTTGTTGCCGTGCCAACCGTAAACTCCTATTGAAATTGCGCCGTTGTCATTAGCAATAACAGAGCCATAATTATCGCCGTTTATTTCATCATAAAGTATGCCGACTTCATTATGGCAAATTACGTTTCTTGCCGTTGCGTTAAGTCCTGTTGAAACAGTAAGCGAAGAACCCACAGCACCGTAACAGGCAATTGTATCATTGTCTTTTGATAAGGTGTACTTATTTACATAGCTGACATTTGCCCAGTTGTAGGTCGGTCCGTTATATTCGTTTCCTGCAATAACGGTAACAGTATCATCTGTGACCTCAACAACAATGCCAACGTGAGCTACAAAATTGGTTGCAGAGTAATTTGCTCTGCCGTTATAGTTAAAAAAAACAGGGTTTCCGACCTGCGGATTATATCCTGATGAGGCGGTTTTAAGTTTCCCCATATTTTCAAGATTTGCAGTCCAGGTATTTGTAACTGAAGCGTAACCGCTTTCATCATCTTCTATATTTCCCTCGCGATAACAGTAACCCGCGAAAAAACAGCACCAGTCTGTTATGCCAAAATGGAAATAAGAGCAGTATTTTTCACCCTGACAGGATAATCCTTCGGCAGAGGGAGTATGGCTCTGCCAGTAGTTATATTCTCTTATTGCAATGTTAGCGGCTTCGGATGCGCTGTTGCTGTTTTGTTCTATATATACAACTGCCCCTATAATCATAATAAAAAATAACGCAATACCTACAATCACACCGATTAAGGTATTGCGTACTTTTTTATTTTTAAGAAGCAATAATAAGTATTTAGCCGCAGCAGTCATTAACGACCACCTGCCGTACCAAACAGCTCTGCTTTATAAGGCGGAGCAATAACGTGAAGCTTGTAACGCTCAGAGCCGCAGCAGTAGAGAAAATGGCCTCGATTTGATGCGGAAATCAGGCCGTATTCAGTATCATTGATATTTGCTGTTTCTTTAAACATACGCACATCAACCTTGCCGGGATAGGCAAGGAAAGAGTGAGTCGGTATTGAAAACAGCGGACGGGTATGTTCAATAATTCCGGGAAGCATAAGGTCATCAAGGTTTTGCGAAGCAATAACTATGTCGCTGTTTTTCTTGCGGCCGCGCTTAACAAATGAGCGAATATATAATACAACGATTCTTGATTTAATAATTTCATGCAGTTCATCAACGATAACAACTGTGTCGCCCATTGTAAAAAACTTATGCTGCATATATGAGAAAATGTTGAAATACATAGCATTTTTAAGATTCTCATTTGTGGAAAGTAATCCGGTAATTACGAAATTAACGTGCTCTGAGTTTGGAATGTTTGTATAACCGTTGAAAAATACGGAATCTGTTCCTACACATATACTCCTTACAGCCAGAAGTAATTTGCGCAGGTCAGATTTTTCATATTCCATTTCGATCCCTTTATGTGCCTTATCATCATACAGATTAAGCTCTCTTTCCAATGTAGTGTAAAGATCTGACAGAATAGGGTAATCTTCTGATTTTAGTTTGCTAAAATCCGTTTTTTCGGTTATGTGAAACAGCTTGTAGGTTTCTTCAAGCATAATTTCAAGAATATCAAGCTGTGAGCCTGTTATTTCAGGTTTGTAAACACTGAAAAAATCCCTTAAATATGCAATGTGCTGTGATAGCAGAGTTTTTTTGTTTACAGCCGAGGGTGCATCCGAATCCTCGTTATCGTTGTTTGATTTAAGTATTAATACTTCAAGCAGATTTATAAAATATTTACCTGCCATCATATCAATATTTGTACCGCCCAGGGCTTCTGTAAGGTCAATGTATTCTGAATCGACGTCGACTGAATAAAGTGCTTTTCGCTGTTGCCTGAAAATGCATATAAGAAGTTTAATAAGCCACGACTTACCCTCACCGCTGTTTCCGAATATTGAAATATGACCGTTTGTTTTATCAGAAGCGCGCTTGTCAAAATCAACAATAATATTACTGCCGTAATCGTCTTTGCCGATGTAAAATCCTTTTACGTCTGTTTTGCCGGAGTAGGAGAGAGGAAAAAGATTTGCCGCACTTGTTGAGGGCAGCACTCGTTCAAACTCCTTACCGAAAATATTAAATCCAAAAGGAGATACCGCAGCAAAACCGTCACGCTGCTGTAGTCTCAGCTTGTCGGGAACTATGTTGCTTGCTGTGAGTGCGGATTCCGCAAATGAACTTAATTCATCCAGCTTTTCAAGCGAGTTTGCTGTCATTTCAATGAACACAGCGCAGTGTATGAACGCTTCCTTATTGTTATATGATTCGGCAATGAGATTTTTAATTCCGGTGAGGTTTTCAGCACCCTTGATTTGTTCGTTAACATCTTTTGAATTATTTAAAGTTGCTTTGTTTCTGCGAAACGCCTTGTTGAATACTTTATTTTGTTCAACAGGAGCAACAAGCCGATTATAAATGTGTAGAGTAATTCCGTCTTTTTCACCCAGAGATTTCAGCAGTGCGAGTTTTTCGGTTATGGTTGCATATTCTCGTATAGCCCACGTTCTGCGATAGGTGTTTCCTATGCAGTAGTATGTAGGATGCTTAAAATCCATAATGGACGGAGCAATTAAATCTACAAAGTTTTTTAGGTCATAAACATCAGGTGCAAGCTCATCAGAATATTGCTGCCCGTCAAAATCAGGTATGTCATCCTGGTATACATTCTGTTCAAGATAAATAGCAAGCATTTTCTTTATACCGGGTTTAGCAGTAAGTTCAACAATGTAGTTATGTTCCTTGCACTTTTGGATTGCGGTATAGATATTCTGCAATCGTTTCTGTTCATCTTCAAGCAGTGTGCTTTGCTTTATCATAATGAAAAAGCTTCTGTCTGTAGCCATAGATACTCGTATTTTATCAAGAAATTCTATATCCTGACGGTCAAGCCGTTCAATTGACGTATTAGCTTCATTATCTGCAAGCATATTAAGATACTGCTTGTTTGTTTCATAACTCTGCGTACTGTTAAGACAGAGAATTTCACTTTTCGGGAAATTACTTAAAATATCCGAAAGAGCAGTTATAAGCTCAATTATACCCGAAGCTGACATTATTGATATATTTTTTGGTGTGATTTGAAGATAATATATCTCTTCATTTTTTGTAGTCAGCAGGCAGTTTTCCTTTATTTCTTTTATTTCAAAGAAATTCTGAACTTTTGTATTGTTTTCCTTAACCTGTTTCTGGATTTTTCTTTCTGCTTTCTTAGTTTTATTCAATCCTTATCACCTCCATTTTAATATCAGTTCATCAGTAAATAAATATCGGACATACAGTATGATTTGCTTTGCTATTGAGCGCCCTTTTGAAACTTTCATAGATAAAAATGCATATATTATTGCAATGAAAAATGTAAACCAAACAAAAATTAGAATTAACAACAGCAAGCTCAATACTACTATTCCAAATATTATGGCAATGTCTGTAAGAGACCAATATTGTAAAAATACAGAGCTTGCCGTAAGATTATCAGGATAATAAAACGTTTTTTTCATAGTAATTCCTTTCTGCAAGTGTCCCTTAGAGGGACACTTGCGTTTATCTCATGAATACAGACGCAATATTCATAATTCCGCTTACTCCGTAAATGGCTTGTGATACATTTGTTTTCATGGAAGTGTCAAGACCGAACTGTTGTAAGATTCGCGGTACTTCTGAAGCTGACAGCATAACGCCTGCACCCAGTACAAGGTCATACATATCCATATCTGAGTTTGCATATACAATCATTCCTATTATTAACAAAAGATTTTGCATAAAAGAGGTTACGCAAAGACCTATAACTTGTTTGCACCAACTGAAAAAAGCGTCTGTATATCCTCTTGGAATTGAGAACATATGCAGAGAGCCTACAGTGATTAATGTTACAAGTATTCCGCCTCTTTTGAGATTTGCAAGAAAGACCTTGATAACGCAAACCAGTATTATTATTGAAAAAATCGGAGAGCCCCAGCCTGAGAAAAAATTAAGATTTTCAATATATGACCACATATTGTTCATTGTATTTTCTATATTTGTTCCCGTGAATGTTGTACATAAAATATTCGCCAAATCATTAATGTATTTTAGCAACAGTATGGGCAGTGAAGCAAATCCAGAAACAGCCGCAAAACCTATAAAAGAGTTTTTAAAGGTTGCAAGCAGATTAGGTCCTCCGCTGTTTTCGTTGCAGTCAATTGCCCATTCTGCAAACGCAAAGCCTAAACCAAAAATAAAAAATATGCTGCCGACTATTGATATAAACCATAAGAAGCTTGTTACAACACTGTTGTCAAACAATGATGTTGTAAAGTCATTATTCATAGCGACAATATCTGTTGTTAAGTCAGCAGCAAACGAAACAACAGGTTCGTATGTTACAGCATTTAAAAACTGAGCTATCAGTCCTGCTATTATGGCCTCAGTAATCATATGTATTTACCCTTTACAGACCAAACCAGCCAAAGAAAGCGGCAGAACTGGCTAAACCGCAGAGGACTGTTCCTATGCCGCCTGCAACTACCGGAGCTATGTGTACTTCTTCATTACGTCTGTAAGCAAAAGCTGCTTTAACTCCTTTTGCTACTGTAAAAGCAAGAGCAAAAATGGCTACGGCAGCAAATACAACTCCTGCAATTGTTTTAGCTTGTGAAGTCACACTGTTTGCAACCTGAGTTACACCGTTTGAAAAATCAACCGGTGCGGCATTAGTTTCAATCATTGAAGTAATCATAAGAGAGGCTGTTGCAGCAGATACGGCCGCAAATGCTTTTGTGAGTTTGATTTTAAATTTTGATAGAATATTTCTGAATTTCAATTTATATCACTCCTGTTATATTATTGTTACGGTGCAGTAGTAATTTTTGCCGTTGTAGTTAGCCGTTACGGTTGCAATTCCTTTTTTAAGAGCTTTGAAGCTGCATTGATTACCACCGCCGCCATAGTTTTGAAGTATAGATGAATTGTTTACGCTCCACGAAACGCCATTTTTGGCATTTATAAGCGATAAAAAAACAACATCTCCTGTTTTTACAGAAACTGAGCTGTAGGAAAGGTAGATGTTGTCCGGTGCCTGTGTGGGCTTTGGGTTTGGTTTAGTTGCAGGTTGGGGTTTAGTTGTGGGTTTAGGTTTCTCTGTAGATTTTTGCGTGTTACTTGAATTGTTTGCTTTGCTTGAACTATTTGATTTACTTGTACTGTTGGATTTATTGGAACTTGAATTGGCTTTGCTTGAAGATGAATTACCTGACGAGCGGCTGTTGGAGTAATTGTAGTAATAACCGTTATTACTTGAATTGTAGCTATTACTGCTTTCATTTTTTGAATTACTCTCAGTTTTCTTGCTGTCAGATTTTTTGGGACTTTTTTGTGTAGGTTTCTGCGTTGCCTTTTGTGTTGTTTTTTGCGTTGCCCTTTCAGTAAATTGAGTTGCTGTTACAGATGTACTATCTTCTGCAACTTCTGTAGCAGGTTCTGCTGTGGTGACCGAAACAGAAACATTTGTGGGTTCATCAGTCGTACTTTCAGCAGATGAGGGACTGTTTAAGGCAAGATTAATAAGTACAAGCACAATGCAAACAACAAGTCCGCATCCTATACATACAGCAACAAATTGCGGCTTAACTTTTCTTCTAATAACTAATCATTCCTTTCAACTGTCCCTTCGAGGGACACATAATTTTATTTAATATTTTTATATGTATCAAAATCATTTGGGTAAGACTTGTTTCCGTTCATTAACCTGCCAATATTTCTTTAAGTTCCGACACGCTTACATTACTTTTGCCGTTTGTAACTGCAAATTTATAAGTACAATCAGGATTAAACGAATCAAACCATGTTGCACTTACTTCAGGATTTATTTCCATTTGCTCAGTGCATTCATAATATTTATCCGATATGGCTGCACCATTTACCGCAATCTGAGTATTGTACTTGCTTTCAAAAGCTTTACATACAGATATAAGGTTATCTGCTGAAGCGTCATTAAGAGTTTCAGAGTTTATTGCAAGATATAAGAAAATACTTTTTACCTCATATTCCTCAAAATATTCCTCGACAGTAATATCTATATCATCTTCCTCACCATCATCGTTTTTTCTTACAAAGTTAACTGAAGCCTCACCTGATATATTATAATTACTCAAATTACTCTTTAATTCAGTATTAATTTTAGAGCCAATAAGCCTGCTGATAAAATTATCGGTGATTTCTTCTGTTTCGGAATCTATAACAGCCTTAAAAACAATACTTGTATCGAAATCAGGATGGAGATAAAATTCTGTTGGGCTTGTATCTATTTTTCCGCCTATTTTTACAGCATCAAAATCACAGCCATATTTCAGACTAAGTTCAGCTATTACACTGTCGGCAGTTGTCTGTGTATTTTCATTAACTGAATTTTTTAAACCTTCTAATGTATCAGTATATTCGTTCTTGTACATACAACCGCTAATTTCTAAAATTAATATAAAAGTAAAAAAAGCAGTTAATATTTTTTTCATAAAAATGTCCTTTCTGTTGCACCTTCAAAGGTTACAATTTTGATGAAATAAGTACCCCAATTTTTATAAACTGAGTTGCTTATTAGAAATTTTTAATTTACTACTTTAATTTTAAGCTGAGCAACCTTACCATTGTAAGTCTTTACCTTGAGCCAACAAGTACCAACCTTATTTGCCTTTATAATAGCTTTGTTAGTACCACTGACCTTACTTACTGTTGCTACCCCCGATGTTGACCAAAACTCTTTATCTATCCACCACTGTATGTTATCTGGATTTGCATAAGAGCCACTGTTAGTAAACTCAAACACGGTAAAAGTATTACCCTTTGATAATTGAAAATAATCCCAATTGCTAAAAATAACACCACCATCACTACTTCCGATTGAAATAGAACTCGGAGCATTATATACAGTAAAGAATTCGCTACCTTTTTTACCGTTGTATGTAGATACAGTTGTTTTAAAAGTGCCATTCTTCTTACCCTGCACGGTTGCTTTATTATCAGAACCCTTGCTAACACTGCCGTTACTATTAGATACACTCCAATTAATATTCTGAGCATTAGCATAAGAACCACTATTTGTACTCTCAGATATAGTTATCTTTTCACCAACACCCAATTTGGGTTTATTACAGTTAATTTTAACAGACGATGGAGCATTATAAACATATATGGTTGACATGGCATCATAAGAATTCCAACCAGCATTAAAGCTATGTGTTGCTGCCCAAAAATAATCGTGTCCCACTTTTGTACCTCTTATTCCATAGCCTACGCTACTTTTACTTGAGGTAACTCTTCTATTACAAATAGTATAGCAATGATTACTAGGTGAGTTCAGTACCCAATCGAAACCATAGACTGTCTGATTTTTATTTGCCTTACTTATTGGCAACCAATAGAACTCGTTTAAACCAAGTTTTACAGTATTCGGTATGCTTATACTGTCGGCACCTGTTGTTGCCTCTACAGGAACGCCTGTTACTATCATACTTGATATTACAATAATAACAGCACAAAGTATGGATAAAAGTTTTTTCATAACATTACCTCTTCATAAGAACCTATTACAAAACATTCAAGAAAATACTTTACTATTAGGTAAAACCCAGTTAAGTTACACACATGCTTTAAATATACCCCTTACGATCCTATATTGACTATATATTTTTGGATTTTTGTTGCGTCAAATATATCTACACTTTTATCATTATTGGTATCAGCATTATGCAATCCAAGCTCATCAATATCTTCCAAATCACAAATATATTTTTGTATTAATGTGACATCTTGAATAGTTACATACCCATTCTTGTCTACATCACCCATCGTGAAGCCTCTGAAAGAACTACCCGTTGTTCCTCCGCCAGACCCTACACCTTTCTCTACAAAGTCAGTCATAAATACTGTCTCAGCACCTATATCTGTACTCATGTAAATCTCTGCCATACCATCCTTATCAGGTGCAACAGCAGTCATTGCTCCTCCACTAACAAATATCAACGAAGAATAATGAATGCCATCTCCCTCATCAGTAAAGTTATAATCGTGTACCGAGTCAATTAGCTTTTGGGTGTGAGTGCCGTTATCATTAAAATAATCAGAGTATTCTGATAGTTTTACTCTAATCTTCTGATATGTACCACCAGTAGAATTGAATATTACTTTAATAGTTCCTCCCTGAGTATCTTTAAGCATAGACCATAATTTATAACCAGAGGGGTTTGGTAGTTCCAAATCCACCGATGGCTCTTCAAAATTGAAAGTTTTGGAAACATCCTTTTCTTTACCATCTGGATCTACGAATCTAACTCCAGTAGATGGGTCAATATCTTTACCATATTTATAGAACCTTACGGTATTATCTGGAATCTCATCTTCTTCTACAACTTCAAAATAATTAGAGGATTCTTTTGTACTTGAATCCAATTCAGTTGCTGAAACAGATACAACACTCAAAACTATTGAAGCGACAATTATAATCGCAAATACTATTTTTTTCATTACAATTTCTCCTTTTTGCCACCCTTAAAAAAGTATTCTTAAGAGTGACAATTTTTTTAATAATGGTTTTATTTTTAAACCAACACAAAAATATCCAACAAATGACTATAAAATAAATATCACAATAGATTTTAATTTATTATGATATTTACAACTGCAATAAAATTAAATCATGGGGCATCACACCTTTTACTTCTTTTCTTTTTAAGTAAAATAAGAATAGCCATACTTACCATAACAATAATTAAAAAAATAAGATATTTACTATTACTATTGTTATTACGCCGAGATATAACAGTATCAGCAGTTGCCTCATGTTCAAATACCCTTGCCCCAGTAACAAGCAATCTGTGAGAATTTACAGCATAAGGATAACACGTTACAAGGGTTACTAAATCCTTACCATATACAATCTGCAATTTGCTTGTATCGTCAGGTTTAACAATGCTTATATCGCAAACCTTGTATGTCAGCTTCTCGTCAAGAACGTTGATATAGAAAATATCTCCTTTTTTAAGTTCTGTAAGGTCATCAAAAAATATCTTGCCCGGATAGGCGGTATGGGCAGAGATTACACTATGAGTATTTTTACCGCCTATCGGAAAAGATGTGTTTGCACTATGTGCAGCTCCTTTTGCGAGAACGTCCTCAGATATTCCGTGATATACGGGCAGATTTACATTGATTTTGGGTATTTCAACAGTACAAATCTGACCGTTGCCAAAATTAAGAACATTCTCGTATTCGGGCCTGATATCTTCATATGTGTGTTTGGCAAAGGAATCATCTACCGTTTCGGTCAGACTTAGGTTATAGGCTTTTGCATCATTGAGATATTTTTCTTTCTCTGCTTTACTCAGGGAAGAAACATTGTTGTCGTACTCTTTTATTGAGCCTTGACTGCAAGTCTGATATATTGCATTGCTGACTGTGGGAAAAAGCAGGAAGGACAAAGACGTAAGAAACAGCATTATTGCAATAATCAAAGGTATCTTTTTTCTGACTTTTCCCATTATGTCCTCCTGACTTTTTAAAAAAACAGCATTAAGATTTATTTCTGATTTTTCTTCCTTTTAGCAGCAAAGAAAAATGCTGCTGAACCTGCTAACAAAACAGCTCCGCCTGCATAGAATATTGACGTTCCAATACCGCCTGTCTGCGGAGCAGGAATAGGCATATCTGTTACGTCAACAACAGCATAACCGTCCTTTGGAGAGTTTGTAACATATGTATCGTTTACAAATGTATCACCGTATTCAGCTTCAATAGTTATTTTTATAACCTTTCCATAGAGCGAATAGCCTTTTGGTGCTTTTGTTTCAACGATATAATATGTACCGCTCTGAAGCTTCATTTCTTCGTTTTTGGAGTTGTAATAAAGGACTTTACCGTCGCCGTCTGATGTACCTGTTGCAATTTCGTCTTTCTGTGCTTTTGCGTTTTCTTCGGTTTTATAGAGCTTGAATTCTGCACCCTCTAACTTACTGCCCTCAGGATCAAGTTTATTTGTAGCTGCGGCGTAGGTATAAACATATACTGTGTTTGCTTCAACTTCGTCTGTTACACCGTTTTTATTGCTGTAAACGAGTTTTTGCTCTGTATTTGGATTGCCTGCTGTACCTACTATCGCATATTTATTGAGAATTGCACTGTATGTTACAGATGTATAGTAAACATCAGCAGCGTAAAATTCATCAGTCTGCAAATATGCGTGTGTAAGTGCAACATTAAACTCTGTATTTTGTCCTTCACCTTCACCCTCGCTCGTTACAGTTACCGTGTAATCGCTGCTGTCAAGGTCGGTAATTTTTGTACCGTCTTGTCTTAAAAGAGCAACATTAAAACTGTCTTTATTAAGAGTAAGACCTGCGCTCATATCATCATATACTGCGTAAGATCCGAGTTTCATTGAATTAGAGCCTGCCGTGGTTGAGCGAATTTCAAAATCGACTGTATCTCCGAGAGATACGTCTGTGTAGTTTTCGTTATCTTTGGTGCTGTTAGTAATTGATTTATGTGTTTCGGGTACATCATCGACTACTTTTTCAGCAAGATTGATTGCCGGAATAGAATAAACCCAACCGTTGTTATAGTACGGAAGAGCAGCAACTGAATTTGTTACTGACTTAACTCCTGCCGGATAGTTTACGGCTCTTACATAATAGATACCTTGTGCAAGATTGCTTACTGTCTTTGTTGTTGATGTTGCTGATGTTGTAAATGTATCAACTGTCGGTGCAGATGTCGGCATTGTTTCGATTGCATCAAGAGCCGCAAGTATATCTGCTGTTTTACCGCTCAAAATCTTATCTGAAACTGACGGAATGAGTGAATTATATTTTGTTTCATAAGGCGACGTATTTGTGCTGTCGAGTGTCGCCACTTTATAAACATTAAATGTATATCCCGGCTTGTCGCAGTTCATTGTGATTGATACTGTTTGACTTTCATCAAGAAGCGTTGCTGCCGATGCAAATGGTATTGATGACAACAATATTAGTAAAATTGTGATTGTGATTGAAAAGATTTTCTTAAAATTTTTCTGCATTATTATTTCCTCCTAAAATATAAGAGCACGGTTTATTTTCTGCCGTGCCCTTTTTTTACTTTAATTGTATAGATAACTACTACTGCAATTGAGATTGCAAGCATTGTAAATCCTGCAAAATAAATTATTTTCAGACCGTTACCGCCTGTACTGTACATAACGATTTTATCATCTTTAACTGTAAATTCGTAATTGAGAGTTTTTTCACCGTTCGCAGAGACAGTAAACTCAATTTTTCGGCCGTAAACAGAAGTTCCGTAAGGGGACTTTGTTTCAACAAGATAATAACTTCCCAGAGGTAAATCTGTTACAGTTAATCTACCGCTGTTATTAGTCGCGAGCGTTGTTACTTTGCCTGAATCTGAATAAATATATTGTCCTATTCCTGACTGTGCAAGAGATATTCTTGTACCATTTGACTTAAACAGCTCCCATTCAGATCCTGCAATAGCATTGCCATTACTATCTTGCTTGTAAAGTGTGACTGAACCCGTGATTGGCGTGTTCTTTACGCTGACGGTGACATCTTGTGTGCTTTCTGTAATCGTAAAGTTTCGGTGCGTAGTGGATAACTTAAATCCTGCCGGAGCTTTAGTTTCCAAGAAGTAGTAACTTCCAAGAGGTAAATTGTTTACGGTCAATCTGCCGTTGCCGTCAGTTACAAGCGTTGTTACTTTGCCTGATTCTGAATAGGTATATTGACCTATTCCTGTTTGAGCTAATTGTATTTGTGAGCCATTTGATGTGTATAATGCCCATTCAGATCCTGCAATAGCATTGCCATTACTATCTTGCTTGTAAAGTGTGACTGAACCCGTGATTGGCGTGTTCTTTACGCTGACGGTGACATCTTGTGTGCTTTCTGTAATCGTAAAGTTTCGGTGCGTAGTGGATAACTTAAATCCTGCCGGAGCTTTAGTTTCCAAGAAGTAGTAACTTCCAAGCGGCAAATTGTTTACGGTCAATCTGCCGTTTCCGTCAGTTACAAGCGTTGTTACACTTCCTGATGTGGTATATGTGTAACTTCCGTTACCTGTCTGTGCAAGTTGTACTTGTGTACCGCTTGATGTGTATAACGCCCATTCAGATCCTGCAAGTGCCTTACCGTTATTATCTTGCTTGTAAAGTGTGACTGAACCCGTGATTGGCGTGTTCTTTACGCTGACGGTGACATCTTGTGTGCTTTCTGTAATCGTAAAGTTTCGGTGCGTAGTGGATAACTTAAATCCTGCCGGAGCTTTAGTTTCCAAGAAGTAGTAACTTCCAAGCGGCAAATTGTTTACGGTCAATTTGCCGTTGCTGTCAGTTACAAGCGTTGTTACACTTCCTGATGTGGTATATGTGTAACTTCCGTTACCTGTCTGTGCAAGTTGTACTCGTGTACCGCTTGATGTGTATAATGTCCATTCAGACCCTGCAAGGGATTTACCACTGTTATCCTGTTTATACAGAGTAACTGAACCTGTTATAGGTGTATTTTTTACGTTCACAGTAACAATCTTACTACTTTCTGTTATAGTAAAATTGCGGTGAGTGTTTGATAAAACATATCCGCTGGGTGCTTTTGTCTCCCAAAAGTAGTAACTTCCAAGCGGCAAATTGTTTACGGTTAATCTGCCGTTGCCGTCAGTCGCAAGCGTTGTTACACTTCCAGATGTGGTATATGTGTAACTTCCGTTACCTGTCTGTGCAAGTTTTACTTGTGTACCGCTTGATGTGTATAACGCCCATTCAGACCCTGCAAGTGCTTTGCCGTTATTATCTTGCTTGTAAAGTGTGACTGAGCCTGTTATATTTTCATCAGTTAATACAATTTCAACAGGAGTTACATTACTTCCGGCAGTAACTGTAACGGAATGAATGGTATTATCAAGCTTATAATTAGCTGGGGCTTTCTTCTCTTTTAAATAATATGTTTTTAAAGGCAGATCCTCGCTTACAGCTGTGCCATCTGAACCTGTTGTTAAATCAGTAACATATGCGTAATCAAGAAGATTTCCGCTACTGTCAACAGCATTTGAGTTATATACGGCATATGTTGCTCCTGCAAGCTTTTTACCTGTTTGTTTGTCTTGTTTTATTATCTTAAACTTACCTAAACAAATATTGTAAAAAGTTATTTCAATTGGTTTTTCTGAAGTATAATAGTCTGCTTCAAGAGTTATTTCTACAGGCTGAGGTGTTTCAAATTCAGGCGGAATCGTATATGTGCCGTCAGCGTTGTGTTTGCCGAGTTCTTCTATAACTAACTGAGTGCCAACAAGACCTCCGCCTATTTTATCTGTTAAAGTCTTTACCGATGTTTTTCCAAAATTGTCTGTAGGTCCAATAATCTGCTTTTCTTCAGGATTATTCTTATTATAAATTCTAAAATAAAATCCTTCTACATCTCCATTATCGGAATTTTTTATAATTTGTATATGGGGATTATTAATATAGTTTATATATCCAACTGATCTAACCACACCTGTTGAACCCGCAGATAAATCCATACCCAAAGTGTATTGAGTTGAGGTTTGCAAAGGGTTATAATTTTCGGGCATATGAAAATCGGATTTACTGGTGCCTGCTGCTCCGTCTTTAAGTTTGCCAAGCTCCGTTATTGTAAAAGTTCCGTTATAAACGGGCTGTTTACTGTATTCGCTTATTTTTTTAGTTTGTCCTAAATCATCTGTCGGACCTACTATTGCGCTAAATGGATGTGAATCTGTTCGCTCAACATAAAAATACCAGCCTGATAATGTTTCAGCATTGCCTATTGGACTTTCTTCTAAACTGTCATCGTCTAATTGAGAACGAGTCCAAACTTCTTTTTTTATATAAAAATCATTACCTTGTGAACCTACAGTTGATACCTTAAAATATCCCCATGGTGGGTCAACTGAACCTGAGCCGACACAATCCTGCAAACTGCTGTCTGAGTATGCCACTATATCTGCAGTGCTTCCGCCTGTGGGCCACTTAACGTTCTTAGAACCGATAGCGTCGGTAGTATATGTTCCGGTAGACGGCGCATTACTGCTGAATGTAAGTTTATTTCCGCTCTGAGTAACAGTAAGCATATAACTTCCCATTTTATATGTACCTGCATAATTAAAGTTCCCCAAAACTTTATTTGTATCGGTTATACTTCCGGTCCATTTTTTCTGTGAAGAATCATAAGCTAAATATACTGCTTGTGCTGTATAGGCTGAGATACCTGTAAACGAAGGTATAACTTTCGCATTATACAACCCCTTGGAAATAACATCGTAGTTATATCTTATGTTGCTTCCGGGCTTACTGCCTGCGTCTCTGTATTTTGTATTTGTACATTCCATGTGCATACTATTTGCGTTACGGTAACCTTTTACAATCTCCCATATTACAAGTGCTGTGGCAACATATTTTTCATCGCTGTTTCCTTTTAAGTTTTTTGAGTTTCCGTCTTTACCAAAAGTCATTGCATAGGCTATTGCTATTTTTTTAGTTGGGGACAAATTACCCCATGCACCTGATGACGTGCTTTCGGTGAGAACATCATTATAATTAAGATGAGTACCCGGCTGAATACAGTATGCTTCTTTTGTTCCTGATGAGGAAGTAGTTGAAATATGGAAAATAGGTTGACCTTTAGAGCCGGCTTCAACATTTGAATTCCATGTGATCAAATTTCCTGAACTGTCGTATGACTGATTAAGACCAACAGTGACTTTTTCACCTGAATAAGCAAAAGCATTAATTGAAAAGCAGCTCATAAATACCATAACAGCTATTAGTATTGATAAAATTTTTATAGGTGTTTTCTTTTTCAAAAGAATGTCTCCTTTCTGTTTTTTGTAAGTGTCCCTTGAAGGGACAATTGATAAAAACTTAAACCGGTCTGTCTCTGCTATGATAAGTCATATGAATATCTCCTTTTTTAAATAAAAAGACAGCTAAGCTATTTGCTTAACTGTCTAAATAAGGCAGGGTATTGTTTGCGCAATACTCTGCCTTATAAAAAGTTTATATTAAATTTTTATTGTTTAATTAACGATACGGAATTGTAATTGTAAACCCGCCGTCCTCTTGTGCTGTTGCTGTACGACCCAGCTCTGTATAATATACGCCCTCGTGGAGCTGATGCATAATAATGTTTATTGAAAAATCGGAGGGAACATAAATATTACCAGAAGCTGTATATGCATCCTCAAATGAAGTTATATATTCACAAAAGCCGTCAATAACCTCATATTCTCCTTTAATCCAATAATCCGTAGAATAATTATCAACTTCCCATTTAGTTATGATATTTGGATTATTCCAAGCAGCATTATCTAATGTTAAACTTGTATCAAATTTAAAGCCTTTGGATTTAGCATAAGCAACTACTTTTGAATAGAAATAATCTGCATCAAAATTATAAGTCTGTTTTTGTGTAGGCTTTGCTTTTACAGTTACAGAACATTTTGCCGTTTTGCCGTTGTTGGACTTTACTGTAATTGTACAGCTTCCCGCATTCTTACCATATACGGTTACGGTCGACCCCGAACAGCTTACAGCAGCATTGCCGTTGCTTGTGTTTACCGTATAGTTTCTGTTTGTAGCATTACCCGGATTGATTGTGACGTTAAATGAATTACTGCTGCCGACAGTAACATTCATTGAACTTTTGCTTAGACTTACACTTGTAACAGCAACAGTTAATGATTTTGTCTTCTGATTTACTGAACCGGAAGAACCGTTATTTTTTGTGCCGTAAGAATTATTGCTTTGAGATGAAGTATTATTATTGGCAGAAGTATTTGACTTCTTTGATGATGTACTGTTGTTAGTTTTACTGCTTGACGAACCGTTTCCTTGCGAACTGTTTTTATTGTTATTCTTTTTACTGTCTGACTTTGAGCTTTCAGATGTAGTGCTTTCGGATTTTTCTTCCTCTGTGTTGCTGCTGTTCATATTGGCAGCGCTTGAAGCATCCTGATTATAGGTAATGCTCTGCTCATCGGTAGAAAACTCCGCAGCTGTTTCAATTTGTTTTGTGCTTTGAATTGCTTCATCAGGTGTTGAACCTGATGTTTCGCCGCCGCAGCCTGTTAGTCCGACTGTCGTTGTTGCAATAAGCATTGCTGATATAATTGTTGTTAATAATCTCTTTTTCATAGTAAATAAAACCTCCTTATGAGTTATGTTTTTCATTTGTTTTTATTGTAATATAGTCTGCTGTACTATTTGCAGTACTATGGTTGTATATTGACATTTTATCACTTAACATTACTTTATTCAAGCAATGTATTGCAAAATATTATTTTATTTATTGTGATATAACGTATATACAAGTTAAAAATTATTAGGTCATATGAATATCTCCTTTTTTTAAATAAAAAGACAGTTAAGTATTTAGCTTAACTGTCTGAATTTTGGTGTTTTTTGAGAAAAAAGAATTGATTTTGTTGATTTTTAGTTATATTATTATTATAACTGGTTATTATTAATATTTAAAAACAAAACGCTCAAATAGAATCTTTCTGGATTTTTTGTATTATTTTTGAACATTCTAAGTATAGTTCCATATTATTTCCGCCACTATTTAATTTATTATATAACTCTGCTTCATAAAAGTTGTTTCTGTCAAGTTTTTCTAAATTAAAATCTATAGTAGAAAATAAGAATATATCTTCTTTTTTTGATGGTTTGTTTGGTATGGATCTATAAACTAATAAATCATCTTTAAATTCATTTGTTTCTACTTCTATCCAGAAATCAGAACCAACTATAAGCAAATCATAAGGTAGCATAAGCTTACATGTTCCATCTTCATCATCATAATAACCGTGTTTTTTTATGTGTTTGTAAAAAAGTTCTTTTTTAATTATAAAATTTTTACATCCAACCCAATCTATATTCTTTAATGATTTATTGTGTTTAGATAAAATGCTGATAAGATAATTATATATTGTCATAAAAAAGTCCCCTATAAAAATATGCTCTGAGGTGATAAGATGCCAAAAAGAAATAATAATGA
Organism: uncultured Clostridia bacterium; assembly: GCA_947593615.1. Lineage (GTDB taxonomy): Bacteria > Bacillota > Clostridia > Oscillospirales > Acutalibacteraceae > Ruminococcoides. The sequence goes on along the minus strand of CANQDR010000011.1, from coordinate 36,182 downwards.
ATGGTTAATGCAGATGAAACACAATTTAAAATGTTTAGAAGATTTTACTTATCAATATGATGCAGGAAAAATTGAGTATGCTATTGAGATGTCTGCTAAACTTAGAATTTTGCTTGAAAATAAAAGTAAAGAAGGTTCTTTGTTAAATAATTTTTGTTCAGTATTTTCCTTTAATTTGCCAGATTTTTTAGATTATAGTATATTTAATACTCATATTCCTAATGAAATGACCACGAAGTTTGTTAGATGCAATCTGTGTGGATATAAGTTTATACATGATACTACTAATAATAGTCGCAATGAGTATTTATACCCAATACCAATTTTTAAATTAGCAAAAGTAACTAATCTGGAGTATCGTTTTAAATCATATAAAACATGGTGGGAAAGAACAACTGCGATAAGTTTGGGCGAAATAGATATTAATAATAAAATTTTACATCGTCGAGAAATAGTAAGGTTGATATGTGATAAAAATGGTGGAACACATGTGGATCCAAATTTATCGAAAGCTCTTACACTATTACTGAGGAATGAAGATAATCCAGTAAAAACTGAGTTTAATGGAATATTGTATAGTGCAAAATTAGATGATATACTTTATGCAACTATTCGTCAAATTTCTTATGAGACACTTAAAACATTAAAACCGTTAGTACATAAAATAGAAAGTCAGTACACGTGTAATAATTAAGAGAAATTAAATCTATGTTCTAAGCTTTCCATTTTATAAGGGACACTTGATAAAGTAAAAAGGCAGGGTATTGTTTTTGCAATACTCTGCCTTTTGTAGTTTTACTTCTAAATTTTAAATACTGTTTATGTTATTTTACAGAAAATCAACGGTAGATTTAAAGTAGGTATTTTTGCCTGTAGTTACGTTGTATTCGTAATAAAGAGTACCATTGATTTTTTGCTGCCTTTTAATAAAATTGCCGTTACTGTCAAAATACGCAATTAATTCTTCATCGCCAAGCCCATAGTAAGCTTTCCAAGTAGTTAGTTGATATACAATTTTACCGCTCTCTTCACTGCCACTGACATATGTTGTTTTGTCCCATCCGAAATGTTTAAACACATCATCACCGACACTCAAATCGTAATCACCGTATCCTGCTCCCATAGCCAACTCTGCGTTATAACCATTATAAGCGTCTGCCCAGCCTTTTTTACCATCCATAGTAAGTTCACACCACTGATGAGTCCATTGATTTTCATTTACATGCTTCCACGAGTAGCCCATACAATCAAGAACCATTCCGAGAGCGCGGACAGAGCCTGCGCAGGTATAAACTCTCTTAATAAACACACCGTAAGCTGTGCTATAATCGGAGTCACTGGTTGTATATGTGCATGCGTTGCAATATTCGGAAACCAGTTCACAGGCAATTGAAACAAGCTCTAAATCTGACGGATTGGAATTCTTTTTGTGTGCAATTTTATATGAAGCGTTAGCAATTTCTTGAGCAATTAACCTTGCCTGCGCATCTTTAGAGTTGCTGACCGTAACCTTGCAAGTTGCGGTCTTGCCGTTACTTGATGTTACTGTAATTGTACAGCTTCCGGCACTCTTGCCATATACGGTTACGGTTGAACCTGAACAGCTTACAGCAGCATTGCCGTTGTTTGTGCTTGCTGTATAATTTCGATTTGTAGCATTCCCCGGATTGATTGTGACGTTAAATGAATTACTGCTGCCTACAGTAACGCTCAGGGAACTTTTGCTCAGACTTACACTTGTAACAGCAACAGTTGATGATTTTGACTTCTGATTTGCTGTGCCATAAGAACTATTGTTTTGAGACGAATTATTATTTGCATTGTTTACAGAAGTATTTGACTTCCTTGAAGATGATGAACTGTTTTTATTGTTATTTTTTTTACTGTCAGACTTTGAGCTTTCAGATGTAGTGCTTTCGGATTTTTCTTTCTCTGTGTTGCTGCTGTTTATATTGGCTACACTTGAAGCCTCCTGATTATAGTTATTGCCCTGATCATCAGTAGAAAACTCCACAACTGTTTCAATTTGTTTTGTGCTTTGAATTGCTTCATCAGGTGTTGAACCTGATGTTTCGCCGCCGCAGCCTGTTAGTCCGACTGTCGTTGTTGCAATAAGCATTGCTGATATAATTGTTGTTAATAATCTCTTTTTCATAGTAAATAAAACCTCCTTATGAGTTATGTTTTTCATTTGTTTTTATTGTAATATAGTCTGCTGTACTATTTGCAGGACTATGGTTGTATATTGACATTTAATTTACGATAGTATATAATAAGATTACAGGGAAAACCGTATAAAGCGGTTAGCCTTAATTATATTTTATGATTATTATAAAATAATCGTCCGATATTGCTTGGAGGCTGTCGGGCGATTATTTTTTTATGTATTTAATGACCTGTGTGAGTGCTACAAGTACAATGACAAGTAAAACCGTTTCAGTCATACATATCACCCCCAATCTTCTGGGAGTGCTAACCGCCTTAACTTCCCTGCGACCTTATCCATAAAGCCCATAGGCTAATATGGCGTAATTATAAATTCAAACCTTGCGTAAAATCATTTGTGTATGTTTGTGTTTGCTTTTGATACTGGGCAAGCTGTTCTCTTAATTCTGAATTCTCCTGAGTTAATTCTTTAATTTCTTTTTGCTGATTAATTGACTGGGATTGTAATCTTTCAACTTCTTTCATAAGGGCTGATATAGATTCTACATGATGTTTTATGTCACGTTGACCATCTGTAAGATTATTATGATAAATATTATTTCTTTCAAGTTCTTTTATGAGAGTACGATCAATATTATTCACAATACTAAGAATTTGCAAATTATCTTTTTCAACGATATGTTTAGTGTTTTGTACTTCTTCCTTAACTAAACTTTCAATTTGAATGTGTTCATTACTTAAAGATTGATGATTTTCTCTAAGTGTTTTATGTTCGTCAGATAGTTCTTTTTTATCTTTAATTGATTTTACTATATCAAAAATAGTTGAAAATATTAAAACAAAACAAGAAGCAAAAACGACCCAATCCATAATATATCTCCAATCCAAATTATTGAAGTACATTTATTTCACCCCTATTCTACATCTAAGATAATATTTTGTCAAATAATGTTCAAAAATAAAAAGCTAAAACAAGAAGTTTTAGCTTTAATGAAAATATATTGACATATTTATTTTGGTAATATATAATTAAGATTACAGGGAAAACCGTATAAAGCGGTTAGCCTAAGGAAAATTTAATTATTATTAAAAATAATCGCTTTGACCTTGGACAGTTGGGCGATTATTTTTTTATGTATTTAATGACATGTGTGAGTGCTACAAGTACAATGACAAGTAAAACCATTTCAGTCATACATATCACCCCCAATCCTTTGGGAGTGCTAACCGCCTTAACTTCCCTGCAACCTTATCCATAAAGCCCATAGGCTAATATGGCGTAATTATAAATTCAAACCTTGCGTAAAATCATTTGTGTATGTTTGTGTTTGCTTTTGATACTGTGCAAGCTGTTCTCTTAGCTCTGTGTTGTCCTGAGCTAATTTTTGGTTTTCAAGTTTAATACTATGATTTTCAGCTTTTAATTCTGAGTTTTCAGAGGATAAATCTTTCATAATCTCAGCAAATCCCGAAAGATTATCAATACTGATGTTTATTTTCTGCATATCATAATCAAGAAGATTGTTTTTTTGAAGTTTTATATCTCGCTCCTTTTCTAAAAACTGAGATATATTTTCGATTCTTTTTATTATATCTTTGTTTTGTCCGCTTAGCGTAGTGTTATCAAGAGTACCGATTTTATTGTCAATCTTGTTATGAAACTCTTTTGCATTGTCATCAATTGATTTCTTAATATCTTCAGTTATTTTTTTGTGCTGGCCGCTTAATGTTGTATTATCAAGAGTACCGATTTTACGGTCAATATCTTTATAACCTTTACGATTGCCGAGCCAATTTACAAATATTGTACCTGCAACAGCTATTAAAGCTCCTGCTATTGTAGCAATTGCCATTTCCATAATGTATCCCCAGTCAAAGTTACTAAAGTCCATTTATTTCACCTCTATTCTATATCTAAGACAATACTTTGTCAAATAATGTTCAAAAATAAAAAGCTAAAACAAGAAGTTTTAGCTTTAATGAAAACATAATTATTTATTTAAATATTTCATTTTCAAAGGTGTTTATAAGTTGTAAAGTATCATTATCAATGTTTTTGCTTGTTTTTGCAACTTCGTAAAACTTTTGATTAGTAACAAAATAATTTGATTTTCTACGCTCAAAATGAGCTTCAATTCTATTGCAATTATTAGATAATTTAAAAATTTTACTGTATGTTTCTTTAGATAGTTGTTCTTTTGCTTCATTTAAATTATCTTCTATTTTTGTTGTCTTTTCCGCGAGATTTGTATACTTTGCTTTGCAACGATCTATTCTGTTGATACTTTCGGTATAAATTTTATCTAACTCATGACTTTCATCATATGATTTTATAAAGTTATTAATAATGTTGCAGACTAATATAACAATTACACATATAAATAATAAAATAGAAGTTGTTTGCATATTTATACGCATAAGATTTGTAAAACTTTGTAAAAAGTTTTTAAATTCGCCGGAACATAAGTTAGATGGTATATCTGTATTAAATAATATAGAAAATATTAAAATTACTATGGCAATATACTTAAATATATTAACAACTATTTTCATTGCATGTTTATCCATTTTTATCTATCCAATCCAAAACTATGTCTTATATTTTGATAACGTTGTATACGTTGTTGTTCTTGCTCTAACTTAATATCATCCCTGAATTTAATATCTATGTCTAAATGCTCTCTAATTTGCTTTTTGACAGTTTCAGAATTTTCAGAATTATTGAGCAGGTCACACCAAAGGGATAGTTTTTCTCCAAAAGCTTCATCAAAAGTGATTATTTCATTACTTATTTTAATAATTCTGTCTGTGTATTCTTCCATTTGTGAAAGTGATTTTTCTGTTTCTCTTTTATATGCAATAAATTCAGAATAAAGCTTATCATACTTCTTTTGCATTTCTTCTATATTATTTTCATGAGCTTCAAATGCATTTTGAATTTTAAAGTTGATTTCATTCTTTTTATCTCTATTAGCTTTCTTCTTTTTAAATAGTTCCGCAATAACTTTAATACTCAAATAAACAACTCCTACTGTAATTACTATAGTAATTAGATGCTTAATGTCCATTTATTTCACCTCCATTCTATATTGAAGAAAATATTTTGTCAAATTTTGTTTATTTGATTTGTTATATAACAATTATTCTGTTGTTTCTTATGTATATTTTAAATTTGTTGTTTTTTATCACCTTAATAATATATTTACAGGAGCTTGCCAAGGAGGAAACAAGCTCCTGTTTTTCAAAGAACATCAGGGGGAAAATGTTCAGGTAATAGCTTTTTTATAAATACATTATTGATTTCCCATATTTAGAGTATTAGAAACATTCTGTTGTGCTAAACTTTTACTTTTACGAAAATATTCTAACTTTTCAGGTAACGGATTCACATAATTACTCATTGTATTTATCCTCCAGTTGTTTATCTACATTAATACCAAAAAAGTTATATATCGTTTTTTCTTTCGGTAAAAAACTAAGTAAATCAACATATGACTTTTCCTCAATTGCTATAGTCATTGGATAATTTATACAGCCAGTGATAATATGACTGTCGTCAGGTATTATCACAAAATTTCCTGCAGATGTTTTTAAAAAATAAAACTCTGTAGTTTTGTTATTTACATTATAGAGCTCATAATCTATAACTTCATATGTATTTACTTTTGAAGAAGAAAAAAATTCGATTGCTTCTGATCCATTTAATGATATTGATATACACGTAGTAACAGCAACTATACAAAATATTATTCCCGATATGATAAATAAAACTTTACTTTTATTATGTTTCAATCCAATAAAAATTAATATAAACCCTACTAAAGCCAATATACAAATGCATCAAATCATAAAATCACTTCCTTATTTATAACTATTTATACCCTGCTCATTGTATTTTTTTATATAGTGCATTTTCTTTATGTTATTCTCTGAAAAGCCGTATAAATCCATATGCTGTTTCTTAATATTACTTTTAATTTTATCAATTATCTTAAGCATTTTTACACAACATTTATATGACGGTGTAAATCCAGATACAAAACATTCGTGAGCTTTTATAACTGTTTCAAATTCATCATTAGTCAAAAATCTTTTAAATTTTTTCTCTATTATAAAGTAAAGAATGTTTCTGTAGATAGATCGTGGATTAAGAGAAAAACCGGAATTTTTTAAATAATTAATCATTGATGCAACCCTTATTCCTAAAACAAATGTAGTTAAACATACTACAACCTCAAAAAAACCTCAAATAAATTCAAAAAAATATACATAGAATACACCTTCATACTTTACCTGCTTTTCTGACTTTTTCTACTGTCTGATATTACCTTAATTACCTTAAAAACAAATACAAAAGCTATTAAACAACACAAAAATTTTGTAATTTTAACCCAAAATTCTGCTTTCACTTTTTTTGTTTCTATAATCTTTTCTGTAAAAGAATTTATAGCCTTTTCTTTATATGTATTAATGTTAAACTTATTTTCATCAATAACATAGTATCGAATAGGACTTGTTTGTTGGTCAGAAAAATCTTGAACTTCATTATTAGCTGTGGTTGATGAGAATTCATAAACCTGACAAATATATTGTTGACCTTCAATATATTTGTTGTTATCGTCATAAATAACGGTGCAACTATATTCTTCATCAGACGTAAAATTATAATCATATGGTGTTTTTTTACCTGACTTTAAATCTACTTTTTGTTTTGCATATTGACAAGTCACTTCATCAGAAAATGTTATGCATTCAATGTCTTTTTTTACTTGCGAATAATACTGTTCACGCTCATTATCTGTATTTTCAGTAATATTATTTGGCAATATAAAAAAACCTAATATCATAACTGCCATTACTATTGTTAGAAACAGTAACACTCTATCTAAATTTTTGTTTAATTTTTTATAAAACATTACGTCACCTGCTAACATCATTATCCCCCAGTTCTTATTAAATTTCATACAAAGGAAATTCATCAATGCTAACCCACATTTCGTCTGTTAGTTCACCTTTTTTTAACGCTTCACGAATAATCTTTGGAACACATCTTCCACGATGTAAATAAATTTTAACATCTTCAAATTCTTTATAGTATTCAAGAGTTCTTATATCAATAGAAGGTATAACTCTTTTTTTATCAATATCCGCAACGGTGTACCAATATGTAAGTGGATATTCCTTTATAATTGTATAAATTCTAATGTTTTTATATTTATAAAACATTGTTCCTCTAGTACAGTCTAACCCTAATTCTTTTGTGTAATCTACCATTTGTTTTCCTTTCTCTTGTAAAAAAAATATAGCAATCAAAAGATTCCCTATAGCTGAAATAAGATGAGTATATTGAGGAATATATCTAAATGAAATTAAAAAAAGTATAAAACACACAATTGAAAATATTAAAAATAGTCAAGCCATTTTTTCACCGTCCTAATATAAAATAAAAATTATATTCTCGCACAGATAACATAATATCTGTTAAATCCGCCTGCACCGTCTGAAATACAGGTAAGCATAGTGAGTAAATCTTTACCCGAATTGATAAACACCGCCTCAGACTGAGTTGCTTTGCAAACCTTAGTATCAATAACTTTGTAAGTCATTGTGTACCAATAGTTTGTAAGCTCTACCGTATCGCCCTTATTTAACTTTCTGATATTATCAAAGAAAATCCTGCCAATGTAACCTGTATGACCTGCAAGCACACAATTTGTACTTTCACCGCCTAAAGGCAGTGAGGTATAAGTAAGATGTGCAGCTCCATAACTCATATTACTTTCATTAGCTCCTAAATAGATAGGCAGTTTCATTCCGATTGTCGGTGCAGAAACATATCCATATATTCCGGAGTAAATACCATAATCAGCAAGATTAAGCACCGGATTAACATATGATGTTTCATCAACAAGCAGCGAACATTGATTATCCTTTAAATTATTATTGTAAGCATTGCTGTCTTGATATAATCGTTCGAGGTCTGGAGCAAAAAGCAACGGTATGTCACTTGTACGATTTCCTGAACTGTCAATTGGGTAACCCTCATCATCAATCTCACCTTTTTTTATTGCGTCCTCAAATGTTTCATCTTCAACAGCGTTTTCAATTTGTTTATCGAATTTTTCTATTTCAGATTTGGCAATCTGGGTGCCGACAGTATTTGAAACAGGCGGAAACAAAATTAGACTCAGCCCTGCTGCAAGTAGAATTACAGCAACTACTGTTAATAACTTTCTGCGCAACTAAATTTGAACCTCCTTATGCTTACATTTCAATACGCTTACATTTATAACAATTTTAATAACTGTCCCTCGGAGGGACAGCTATTATATAAATTTAATCGACTGAAATTTCGGACAGTTTATAAATGAGTTACCCCATTTAATATTTTTGTTTTTAGCATAAACAGTTTTGAGGTTAGCGCAATTAGAAAAAGCGTAATCATCTATTTTTGTTACTGTAGAGGGGAGAGTGACAGTTGTAAGAGTTTTGTTGTTATAAAATGATTCTTGGTCTATGCTCGTTATTTCATATCCGGACAAGCGAGTGGGTACAGTTGTACTGGTTTCTGTACCAAAATATTTATATACTGATGCCGAGCCGCCGTTAAAAGAAATAATGTAATTACCATAAACTTCTATAATTCCCGAAATTTGTTTTTGAATAAGTGTTACGTCAATTATGTTTGTATAGCCCGAACGGTCAAAATCAGAATTTTGACTGAAATATCTTTCTGAAGTGTTTATTCCTGAAAGTTTTTTCTGAATTAGTGTTGCATCCACAACGGATATACGTCCGTCACCGTTGACATCGCCAATTTGAATTGTAGCGGCTGATGTCGGAAGTATTGCTGATGATACCAATAACATTAAGATTATTGATGATAAAATAATTTTTCTGAATTTCATTTTATTTTCTCCTTAATTAAAATACTTGCAGGGACTTGCATAGGATACAAGCCCCTGCTTTTTCAAAGAACATTCGGGGAGAATGTATGAGTAGATAGCGAAAATTAATTAGTTTGAGTTTCTCTAATTGCGATGATTTTGTCCTCTACAGGTACATATTTTCTGAGAAATGTTCTCAATGCTCCGTCGAGTTCTGCATAACTTAGATTGTATGTTTCCTTTTCTTTTGTATCTGTTAAAAGTTTGACTGTAAGTTTTTTCTTAAAAGCAACTGAATACTCAGAATACAGATATGTATAAAAAGGTGTGTGCTCATTATTTTTTTCTTTTAAAAAGCCTTTATAGAATAAATCGTTTTTTACATATCTTGTATTAATAAATTCAATAACTTCATCTGTTGTGGGATAACTTGAAATAATGTAAGAGAAAACCGAATATGCTTCTTTTTTAATCACATATGCAATAGTCATCAATACTTCAAAACTAATTTTCGGAGTCAAGTGTCCCTCCGAGGGACACTTATTGTGTTGAGAATAATTTGAATTTGTTTTTTTCTCTGCTTTAGGGCTTTCTTGAATATCTGTATTTTCTGAATCGTCATCATCGGAAAGGGAAGATGGGGGATAGAATATGTTTTCAATATCATCAGGATTTTCTCTTATTTCTCTTGCAATTTCTTTTGTGATATGACAGTCAGAATGATTAAGAATAAAATTAAAAACAGCTGATTGCTGTTGACGTGTCAGAAACGATAATTCATATCCCGCGCCGACTGTAATTGAATTGCTGTCAACTCTTGAAAGCAGAGGCTCAATAAGTTTTGTCAGCTGAATATATTTATGTACTGTTTTTCTGTTTGTATTGTTTTCCTCCGCTATCTGGCTGGCAGTAGATTTGTTGCCAAGCTTTTGTAAAAGCTGCATTTGTTCAAGGTACGAAAAAGCAAGCTCAGACGGTGCGTAGTCTGTGTTTCGGTCATTATTTGTAGCAAGAAGCATAAGGCGTTGTTTGTCAGGATTGCTTTCTTTTCTGATGACAGCCTTTACTGTATCAATTCCAAGCTGTATGCAAGCTCTGCGGCGGTGACGGCCTGCAATTAATAGATATCTGTTTTCTTTGCCTTTCTTATTATTTGGTATTACAATAATAGGGTCAAGCTGACCTACTATTTTCATACTTTCAGCGATGCGGTTTATTTTATCCGCATGAATTTTATGCGGCTGGTCATTAATTTCATCTATCAAATCAATGTCTAAGTCAACAATCTGGTTTTCAGAGCTGTTGCCTAGGAGTTCAGAATACGCCTGTTCAGGTGTTTTAAGGACTTGTTTTTTAGGTTTAAAAAACTCAGGCATTTTCGCACACCTCCATTATTTTATGGGCAACTTCAATATATTGAGCGCCGACAACTGATTTAGAATCGGCAACGCTGCTGCGGTGGAAACCCACAGCATTTTTTGTTTCAGTTCTGAAAGAAATGTATGTATTAAAAACCAAGTCGCCGTAGCTTTCTCTTAGTGCATTATAAATAGTGGACGAATGTTTTGTATTTGTCTGATACATTGTTACCAACAATCCGATTAAGTATTTGCGTATATCCGTATCGTTTTTTACTCGCATAAATGTTTCTGTCATCTGTTCCACGCCATCGTAGCTGAGCAAGTCAGCTTGAACAGGGATAATCAGCTTGTCACAGGCTTTGAGTATGTTTGTAACAAGCAAGTCAAGAGCGGTTTGACAATCAAATATTATGTAATCGTAATTGTTGTTAAAATAGTCATCTTCAAAAATCCTCAAGATGACATTAGAACTGTTGTTGTCGGCAGCGATAATACCAAGCATACCGGCAAGAACATTTATTGAGGGTATGTAATCAATGTTTTCATTTTCGTTGTGCCGTATGCAGTTGCTGTAGTTTATCTTCTGATTTGTGACGACACTGAAAATTATATCTGATGTTGTTGGTTTGCCGTCAGGTTCAAAGCCGAACCAATTTGACAAATGATGTTGTGGGTCGCAGTCAACAAGAAGAACTCTGCGCTTGTTTATAGCAAGTGCAGCTCCTATGTTCATAACGGTTGTAGTTTTGCCTACACCGCCCTTTTGATTTGTTACTGCGATTTTAATAGCTTTTTTGTTTGTGTTCTTTGTTTCGTTCATTTTTAATTCCCCCGAATTAATTATTTTTATTTGCAAGTGTCCCTCCGAGGGACACTTGAGTGTTTAAATATTATGCTTTACAAATGTTTATACTGTTGTGTATAATACTTTGTAAAGGAGTAGCTTATGAAATTAAAGATAATTTTTACTGATATTGAAGTTGAATTTTTGATACAGATTTTAAATAAATTTATGTTTGAAAATAATATCACAAACTTTCCTCTAAAAAACAAGCTTTTGTTAAATGAAAACTCATTTTATATAGAAGAAATTGAATTTTTGTATCTGTATCTCAGAATGATAAAACAAACAATTGAGAAGTATTTGGATAATCCACAAACTAATGATGAAAATCTACGCTTAAATTATAAGGGTGTAAATCATTGTTTGCGTAAATGCCGTAAGTCTTTAGAAGAACATGATGTTAGTTTATCCGAGCTTAAAGTGTCGTTCGATGAATTTTTTGAGTTTTTTTCTAAAAACTTCATGTAATGAAACAGGGCTATTGATTTCAGTTTTATCTCTGACGAATTGATAATTATATCACTTAACATCCCGTATTTTTCATTTTTCAATTTAAACCTTCTTTCTGTTTCAAATGTCCCTCCAGGGACACTTGTGTTTTTGATAATAAAAAATGCACTCGAATGTTTCGAGTGCATAAAACTTAAATATTGACAATTTTTAAATCATAATATATAATAATGTTACAGAGAAACCGTTAATTGCGGTTAGCACATTTTAGGTTTGTTTTTAATAACCGTCCAATGGCAGTTGGGCGGTTATTTCTTTATTGCGATAATTATAATCACAATAAGTAACGTGAAACATATTATGTATTCCACATTGCATCACTCCTTTCACAATTATTAAGCCAATGCTTTTTAAATTGTGTTCGGATGTAATGCTAACCGCCTTGATTTCTCTGTAACGCTTAAATTATATAATATATGATTTGTACTATTTGTCGAGCCTTGTAGTATTTGTCAATCTATTGTTATAATATTATTCTTTTGATACAAGTGTCCCTCCGAGGGACACTTGTGTTTTATGACAATAAAAAAGACTGCCGATTTGCAATCATATGTAAATATATTACATTGAAAAATTCATACCGCCAAAGCCTATATCCGGAATTTGACTTGGCAAGACAGGCTGCTGCGGTGAAGCTGTTTGCAGTGTGGGTGTCTGATTTTGCGTTTGCACTTGCAATTGTGTAAAATCAGGTCTTAACTCCTGATTAACATTATCAATAACATTTTTAAATGCGCTGTGTGCTCTGTCGAGCGAAGCGGTAACATCCTTGCTTGTTATGTTTTTATCAGACATAATTACTTTGTAGCAATTTGACATATGCCGTAATCGGCTTTCAGTGATTTTAATTCCAAAGTATGATTGCAGCATAACAGAAGTGGCATCAGCTTCAAATTCAATTTGTGCGTTTGACCGCTGTTCGTGTCTCTTTGTTTTATCATTGTGCAGTATTGCGTGTCCGGCTTCGTGAGTTAGGATTGATAGCTTTGTTGTATCATCAAACATACCGCTTAATGATATTGAATTATTTGCCGTGTCATAATAACCTCGCAGCTTAACAGAGTTGAAAGCATTTTCATATACAGGACAATTCAGATTTTGTTCACAATAATTTTTGATTGTATTGTAAATCTGTGCGTGCTGTTCTGATGAGTAGCCAAGGTCAAAATATTTTGGATAATCATTTTTTGGACAATTTGTCTGTGTAATGTCAAATACTGTTCCAACTTTAAAATGGAGTTTTTGTTCTGCCTGAATTTGATTAAGTTTATAGTCTTTTTTCTGTTCGGCCGTTGCTTTGCTGAGTGGTACAAGGTTATCGCCAATATGCAGATATGTTTTTACAGTAGGTACAAGTATTTTCATACCATGTTCGCCTCGTCTTACGGAATATCCCATATCCTTAAATGCTTTAAAGCTGTTACAATACCGTGCGCCTTGATTTTGAGAGTAGATAAGCATTGAGTTTCGGGTACTGTAATTATAAAAGCGAGAGGAAAATTTAAGATATTCTGCTATTTCCTGCGGATTTTGTACAAAGTTTTTAGCAAGGTCTATGACCTTTTGCTGCATTTCTTTTTTTAGTTCTTCTGATTTTGAAGGGTCATATGTCATTTTTTACACCTAGCTGTCTGCATATTTGATTCTGATTTCTTCCTGTTCATCAGCCGGAAGCACTGAAATACTGGTTAAATCTCTTGGTGCCATTGTTTCGCCGGGCATTATAAGATTTTCTGGAATTTCGCAAAAAAACAATGCTCCGTCATCCTGCTTGACAATAACTTTGTCGTTGTGATAACCTACAACAATATTATCAATATACGGTTGTTCGTAGTTAGATGCGCTCATAATTACACCTCCTTTGGTTTCAGTTTTTATATGTGTCCCTCGGAGGGACAGTTGGTAAAATAAAAAGACCGACTGCATATGCAATCGGTTAATTTTATTTTATATTACATTATTGAGAAAAATAATTTTGTTGCTTTTATCATTAGCAATATATTCATTAAATTTTGATATATTAAGCTTCTTATACTTTTCATCAAGATGAGTATAAATTTCAAGAGTTATTTGTATGCTTGAATGCCCCATTAGCTTACTTGTAGTAAGTATGTCAACTCCTGCCATATAAAGCATTGTACAATATGTATGCCGGAGCTGATGAGCCGTGAAACGCTCAAGAATTTTTGGAATACCTGTAGGAGCATTATAGGCTTTTGGGGTCTGACCAAGTGATTTAGCTGTTAAACAATAATATTTATAGTTAAGGTGTGTTAGATAGCTATTCCAAGTTTTATTCCAGGTTGTAACGGAATGCAAATTTCCGTTTTTTTGCGGATAAATATATTTTGTGCCAGGACAATTGTACTTGGCTAATTTTAAATAAGAGAGTAAATTATCAGGAATAGGAATATATCTGTCTTTACCATTTTTAGTATGAGATGTTATTTTATAATGATTACTGTCTTGACGAACGGCACTTTTAGTTACCGATAAAGTCTTTTCTTTAAAATCTATGTCAGACCATTCAAGAGGGATTATTTCACCTTTGCGCAGCCCACAATAAAGCATCACCAGGGCTGCTATTTGTGTGCGGTGATAAACACTTAATATTAATTGTTTTTGAATATTATCAATAGGATTGCGCTCTGTCACAGGAGCATCTTTTGGTATTTTTTTCTTTTTGCCGGTAAATGGATTTCTAACATTATCTATAAGCTCATTATCAAGAGCAAACTCAAATACCCTGAATCCTACAGAAACTAAATCTTTAAGAAGCCGTTTTGAAAAAGGCTTATTTGTGTTTGGATTGATATGTTCGTAGTTATAACGTATGAATTTCTCAACATCTAAACCTTTAATATTATTACAAATCATATCTCCAAAATAGCGATTGAGATGTACAACTGCGCTTTTAAGTTCTTTCTTGTATGTATAGTCTTTACCATAGATTTCATTATCTAACCATAAGTTAGATATTTCATTAAATGTTCTGTCCATAAAAATCTCCTTAATATAATTCAACCATTAATTATATACCTGATACCTAACAATGGCGATTTCTACGAATCAGAAGGTCGGGAGTTCGAGTCTCTTCCGGCGCGCCAATATTACAGTAAAGTGATTTAAGCAGCCGAAAAGCTGTTTAAATCGCTCGGCTGTAATTTTATTGATGTAGATTATACAGATTATCTTTACCTAACTGTTGATAATGGCCCACTAACATTTGTTCAAGTAGGTTACATTATACAGCGTGTTAAACAGAGTTCTGTCACCATAAGCTCTTACCCAGTAACGAAAATATCAATCAAATTGTCCTTGATTGGCTCGCTTTTCCGTTATTACGGCTTTAGTTGATAACGCACTAAAGGTCATGGCGCATTTAATTGGCGTGGGGCTATGCTCTTATTGATAAATTTATCTAAAATTATAATAAAAGCGAACAAAACCTGTTTGTGCGTACAGCACAAACAGGTTCGTTTTATTTAAAACATTTATTCTGTTTACTTTACACTATCCTACATGTGTAGGATGACCACTCCGGCAAAATACAAATACGCCTTTGTGTCTATTTCAATCCACATCCTACGTGTGTAGGATGACCAATAGTTGCCGCTTTTTATTTATATCTCTTATCATTTCAATCCACATCCTACGTGTGTAGGATGACTCTTTCCTCTCTAATTTAATTATTAGAGTGTATAAATTTCAATCCACATCCTACGTGTGTAGGATGACGATTTTTGTGCTGTCCTCAACCACAAATGCAGACTATTTCAATCCACATCCTACGTGTGTAGGATGACTTTCAAAAAAACAGCTTAAAGTCTTGAGCTGGTGATTTCAATCCACATCCTACGTGTGTAGGATGACACAGAAACAGTTCAAGCACTTGGTAGATAATCTAAATTTCAATCCACATCCTACGTGTGTAGGATGACCGGTTTGACAGTTTATCAAATTTCTAAAGATACTGATTTCAATCCACATCCTACGTGTGTAGGATGACAGGCGTACCCGACCTTTGTTTGCCTGTTCCAAACGATTTCAATCCACATCCTACGTGTGTAGGATGACCAGTACCAACTATACTTTTCTATCAGCTATCAGATTTCAATCCACATCCTACGTGTGTAGGATGACTCAAAAAACCACCCATTTGCCAACTTTATCGCCTTATTTCAATCCACATCCTACGTGTGTAGGATGACATTTATTTCCTCATATTTCTTAATCTCTTGTACTATTTCAATCCACATCCTACGTGTGTAGGATGACTGGGATTATCAATCTCATCGGGGAAGCCATTTATATTTCAATCCACATCCTACGTGTGTAGGATGACGATATCGGCGTTGAGATGAAGAAGCTAAAGGACATTTCAATCCACATCCTACGTGTGTAGGATGACCGCTATTGTGCTTGTTGCACTTTGCGAAGTCATCAATTTCAATCCACATCCTACGTGTGTAGGATGACCGGTTAGAGATTTATTAAAAAATATATCAAAATGATTTCAATCCACATCCTACGTGTGTAGGATGACTGAAGACGAGGGATTATAGGAGATAAAATATGGCAATTTCAATCCACATCCTACGTGTGTAGGATGACTCAAAAGACTAATTCATTCTTACTTTAAACCTATATTTCAATCCACATCCTACGTGTGTAGGATGACTTAGAAGTATGGTAGTATAATAGTATTGTAATAAAATTTCAATCCACATCCTACGTGTGTAGGATGACAATATCAATCAGCTGCTGCATTACGTTCCACTCATTGATTTCAATCCACATCCTACGTGTGTAGGATGACACAATGTTATAAGTATGGATGAGTTCGTGGCAGATTTCAATCCACATCCTACGTGTGTAGGATGACTTCGTCAGTTTCCTCTTTAAGAGCTTGCTGACTTATTTCAATCCACATCCTACGTGTGTAGGATGACTTTTTATAAGTTTTTCGTCCGCCTCCTGCGGACTGTATTTCAATCCACATCCTACGTGTGTAGGATGACGGTGTTGAATCCTCTTTTACGGCGACAACCTCTTTTATTTCAATCCACATCCTACGTGTGTAGGATGACGTGTTATCATCATCAATATACAGTTCAAAGTAAGATTTCAATCCACATCCTACGTGTGTAGGATGACCGCGAACCTCATTCTCATCAAGGCCGTACCGTTCACAATTTCAATCCACATCCTACGTGTGTAGGATGACCGCAATCGATGGCATCAATTTTCCAGGTGGTGATATTTCAATCCACATCCTACGTGTGTAGGATGACGTGGGACTAAAATAGATAAAAAGCAAAATAAAAATTTCAATCCACATCCTACGTGTGTAGGATGACAAACCAAGTATGTGTGGATTTAATTTCCCTAACGATTTCAATCCACATCCTACGTGTGTAGGATGACGAGGATATATTTATGGTTTGTTCGAAATGTGGTAGTATTTCAATCCACATCCTACGTGTGTAGGATGACTGATGTCAGCTTATGGCAATGCCGCAGAATTAAGATTTCAATCCACATCCTACGTGTGTAGGATGACCATCGCCCATTGTAGTTATAATCGTGGTTCGAGATTTCAATCCACATCCTACGTGTGTAGGATGACACTATTGGTCGCTGATAATAAACCACTTGCAAGTATTTCAATCCACATCCTACGTGTGTAGGATGACCGTATACTGCCCATATTGCAAACTCTAAATATTCAGATTTCAATCCACATCCTACGTGTGTAGGATGACAGTCAAGTCGGCCAAACTGGACATCTGCTTTCTATTTCAATCCACATCCTACGTGTGTAGGATGACGTCATTTTCGCTAACCACCGTTTTAAACAATACAATTTCAATCCACATCCTACGTGTGTAGGATGACTTAAAGTCGTCATCGCTCTCATCATTACATCCTCCTATTTCAATCCACATCCTACGTGTGTAGGATGACGGCAATGGAACCGCCAACAGCAACACATCAGGAAAAATTTCAATCCACATCCTACGTGTGTAGGATGACCCGAATATATGCATTTCTGTAATCGTTTGTTAAAATTTCAATCCACATCCTACGTGTGTAGGATGACATAATAAAAATCCGCCCTTTCCGACTGGCACTCAATTTCAATCCACATCCTACGTGTGTAGGATGACTTTTTAGCAATTAAAAAAATGCCGCCTGCTACTGAATTTCAATCCACATCCTACGTGTGTAGGATGACTAAATTACACTTTTTGTGTATATAAAGTGAGGTATTTCAATCCACATCCTACGTGTGTAGGATGACCGTTTTCAGAAGCAAATGCTTTAACTAATGCTTTATTTCAATCCACATCCTACGTGTGTAGGATGACAGCCGCTAAAGGAAATTATGAAAGATGGTAATGATTTCAATCCACATCCTACGTGTGTAGGATGACTTATAAAGACAAATAATAAGGCGCATAGGAACGGATTTCAATCCACATCCTACGTGTGTAGGATGACTTTTAAAAGTGGTTTTTTATATGCGAGCCAGAGTGATTTCAATCCACATCCTACGTGTGTAGGATGACTTTTGCATACCTAAATATTTAATATGCTGACCTTATTTCAATCCACATCCTACGTGTGTAGGATGACTTTCGGTTTTCTTTGCATTTATGCCGTTTAGTCTATTTCAATCCACATCCTACGTGTGTAGGATGACTGCTCTTATTTCAGGATTATATACTCTTATATCTATTTCAATCCACATCCTACGTGTGTAGGATGACTTTCAAAATTATCCTCGCTTCTCATTCTGTTCGATTTCAATCCACATCCTACGTGTGTAGGATGACCTGACTTTTTCGTCTTTGCTCCACTCTGTAAGCTATTTCAATCCACATCCTACGTGTGTAGGATGACAGTATATGAAACATACAAGTACAAAATCAGTTAAATTTCAATCCACATCCTACGTGTGTAGGATGACTTGTCTCATAAATAATTAGGAGGTTTAACAGTTATTTCAATCCACATCCTACGTGTGTAGGATGACCTAACCAACAACCAACCAACAGCCAACCACAATATAAATTTCAATCCACATCCTACGTGTGTAGGATGACCAAATTCCAAGACCAAACTTGAATTTACTACTAAAATTTCAATCCACATCCTACGTGTGTAGGATGACTCGGTATTGGGTGGGCGTGTACGTACAAAAAGGAATTTCAATCCACATCCTACGTGTGTAGGATGACCAGCAAAGGGAGCGTGTGACTATTGATAATCTCGATTTCAATCCACATCCTACGTGTGTAGGATGACTGTCAACAATGTTTTGTAATTCTGTCCATAAATCTATTTCAATCCACATCCTACGTGTGTAGGATGACGTCAGCAGTCTTAACCGATGCCCAAAGTAACTTTATTTCAATCCACATCCTACGTGTGTAGGATGACTTATTTTTATGTAAATTCAGATTGGCGATATAAATTTCAATCCACATCCTACGTGTGTAGGATGACGACTTACTTTTTCTTTGTCGGGATAAACACCCTCTTATTTCAATCCACATCCTACGTGTGTAGGATGACCAAATTTGTTAATTGACTGACTAACATATTGTTTTATTTCAATCCACATCCTACGTGTGTAGGATGACGTCATACTCAGCCTGCGATTTTTCTGCCAACTTTTATTTCAATCCACATCCTACGTGTGTAGGATGACTAGGTTATTTGGTAAAATCAGCAGTTGAGAATAAATTTCAATCCACATCCTACGTGTGTAGGATGACCGTCGGTTTCATAAATATCCACAATTCCGTCATTATTTCAATCCACATCCTACGTGTGTAGGATGACCCTGCCATAGCAATCACCGAAGCGATAGAATAAGCATTTCAATCCACATCCTACGTGTGTAGGATGACCTCAGCTTTGGGGTCAAGCAGGATTTTCTGCATCAATTTCAATCCACATCCTACGTGTGTAGGATGACAGCAAAAGTTCACAAAATTTATATAATATTACATCTGCAGAGTTAACTATAAATAATAAAAATTAATTTATACCGCCGATGCAAATGCAATATTATATTAAACCGAAACTTATTATTATCACTATTTCTGTGCGAATCTATCAGTATTTTTATGTACGCTTCATATTCGCACTAAAATATCAAATCTCCTTCCATATCAACCGTAGTTTTAATTCCATAATGTTCAACCTTGTTTTTATAATTATTGCCGAGATAATAGAATCTAATACTGTCTTCCTCATTATCAATTATCTGAATTAATTTTTCTTTTACGAGGCGGCACTGAGCTGCATCCATAATACACTCGAAAACAGAATTTTGTACTCTCTGACCGTAATTTTCACATTCTTTAGCAACTTTGCGAAGTCTTTTTCTTCCGTTTTCATTTTCTGTTTTGACATCATAAGTTATCAATACAAGAATATATAATCACCTTACTTCCAAAAGAACGGCGGATATCCATCTATATCTTCTCTAATGCAGCGTGCCATAAGCAAAGATTGAACATATGGCACAACACCCCACTCAACCTTTTCTTTTAAGTATGGATGTATAATTTTATCTTGTTTTCTCTTTTGCCAAGCCTGCATAAATTTTCTTTTGCCTTCATCGGTAAAAGAAACTGCACCGTTTTCATTTTTCACAAAGTCTTTGCCGCACACAATTCTTTTATTAATTAAAGTTAATACAAATCTGTCTGCAAAAACAGAGCGAAGCTCTTCCATTAAATCCAATGCCATTGATGTTCGGCCCGGTCTATCCTTATGCATAAATCCCACATATGGATCTATTCCGACGCAATAAAGTGAAGATGTAACCATACTGTTAAGCAATGTATATGAAAACGAAAGCATGGCATTAACATTGTCAAGCGGCGGACGTTTATTTCTGCCATTAAAGAAAAAATCACTCTTTTGCTGTAAAATCAAATCATCAAAGACAGAAAAATACCGTGAGGCTGCCTCGCCCTCAATACCTCTAAGCTCCTCTGTATTTTTGCATAAATCGATCTGCTTAATGGAATCACTCAGATTACATATAACATTATTTAATTTTTCTGTATTGAGTGACATTGAGTAATCTCTTACAGCTCTGCTTATCACACTTTTTGAATTATAAAGTTTTCCCTTTATAATATTTTTAGAAATCTCGGTGGATCGGTCTTCGTTATCGGCAATTCTGTACTGATTTCTTCTAAGTAAAACATTGCCGTTATATTTTCCAACTGTACTTGCAAGAAATCTTCCGCTGCGTGACAAGAAGTATATATTGATATTCTTCTCTGCACATTTTCCCATAAGAGCCGGACTAACGCCGACATATCCCATTGTTATTATTGAATCAATGTTATGAAAAGGAATGCGTGCACATTCTGTGTTTTTTTCGCTAATAACAATGGTCTCGCCTTCAAGAGATAAATATTTGTCAGGAGAGGTAACATACAGAGTATTCAACAGCTTTTTCATTTTTATTCCTCATTAATAAATCTTGAAACGTATCTGCCGACAGACTCAACATTGAGCATTTTAGGCAAGCACAAATCTGATAACGAACAAGCTCGGCATTTTTGGGATGTTTTCACTTTGGGAGTATGTCCTTTCAAAAATAGGCTGTGCATTTCAGCAACAATTTTTTTAAGTTCTTCCCTTATTGATTCATCAAGATTAATCTTTTGTCTGTGCTTTATTTTGCCATAGTAAAGATGTATTTCGTCAATTTTCGTGCAGAACATTTCTTCAAGACATAAAGCCTGAGCTGCTGTCTGCAAAATATCGGAATTATCGTCTTTAGGTTCTCCGTGTTTATATTCGACGGGCAATATTTTGTATAAACCGTCATAGCCTTTCAGCAACGCACCGTCATCGGATTTATGAAATTCAACAACATCGCATACGCCTGAAATTCCAAGTTCTCTTGAAATGACCGGCAGTCCGCGAGAAATAATTATGTTGCCTCTTTTTTCCGAAGAGCTGTTATTGTGAGCATTTTTGTGCATTAATTCGCCGTTTATGGTCAGCAAATTTTCAGCCCACTGTTTTTCAATATGAATTAATGCCCATTGTCTGCGGCAAAATACAAAATGCTGAATACCGGAAATATTCAGGCAGTCGTCTTCGGAATACATCATTTTATCTCGCAGGTTACGCCGTCAGGAATTGCAGATTCATCAACATTAATTTCATAATCGTTATAGCTTCGTGCAATCTTTATTCCGCTTTTTCGGTTAATCTTAATTGTATCAAAAAGTTTATATGCAGGAGCATTTCCGAGTTCACTGTCGTGCTTAAAAATTATAAGCTTGCGTACTGCCATTTTTCCTCTTGCGGCAGCATGGTCATGCTCAAACATATTTAATATAGCTGTCCAAAGAAGTTCAAGATCTTCTTCGCTAAATCCGGTAACCTTTCGTGAAAGGTTAGCTGATATATATCCCTCTGTTACATAAAGTCCATACGGCACAATAAATTTATTACCAAATGTGTTGTTACGATTTTCTGCATCGGCTTCTGTTGTAATTGCACATCTTGTAATTGATATATCCTGAAAATAAATCGGTTCTACTGAACGGGCAAAGCCCAGCTGAACAGGTCCCCGAACCTGACCGCAATTGAGTGAAGATTTTACAAAAGTAGTCATAACAGCGCCAAAAGTTCTGATATCGTAGAAATTTGAGCACATAAAATCTCTTATTTTGCTATCAAGCTGCGGATCATCCTTTTTTGCTGACTTGGTATCGGTAACGTTAAGATACTTTAATGCCTTGTTATCGTTTGAATTAAGAGTAACACCGCTCTTAATATAAATGCCGTATCCGGGCTCGTCTTTCTTTGCAATTTCAACATAATTTCTGATTTTGCGCTTAAGACAAACATCGGTAACTATACCATATCCTGTTTCAAAGTCAATTCGCGGCATATTGCCTGCATCGGGATCACCGTTTGGATTTCCGTTTTCAACATCAAAAATAATTGCAAATTCGTATCTGTTTTTAATTGGTTCTGACATATTATTTGTCCTCCTTAGGTATAAATCTTTCTTGAGTTTGATGATAGTATCCTATCTGAAAAACGCCCTTTTCCTGCAGCGAAAGGCGTGAAGGAAATCCTTCATTAAGCTTTATCATTAATTCAGTTAAACGCTTGTCAAAACTTATGTATGCACCCATATTGTTATTTTTTATCTTTTTGAGGTGCTTTTGCGAAAGGTCCACAAGAATGGGGAATATAGTTGCAGGCGATGAACTTGCAGACGTAAAATATTTGTCCCGTATGGTTGAATTAATATCCGGATTTGCTTTTGACTGAATCTCCTCAAGAAGAGAAAAAAGTCTTCCGAGAATATATGCACAATCATTGTTTTCTTTGTCAAGTGTCACTTTAATATCCTCCTTATAATTTTTAGTTAAATGTGCTTTTATTAATGATGCCTTGGTGTAATTTATGTTATGCTCAGCATTTATGCGAAGCATAATATTATTGAATATTGTTTCGGGATATACTGTATTCGTCAGAATAGAATATAAATAATCTCTGGCAAGCTTAGGTTTTACACTTTTATTTTTTGAATTCTTATTCACAGTCTCTGATAAAGCCTTCCAGACAGGAATATGAATGAACTTTTCAAATGACGGAGCAATTATATTCATTCTTTCGTCATGCTCGCGAACATTTTTCATAAAATTTCCAAACGTATTTTGAAGAAAAAATCTTACAGATAATCTTGCGGCATTTGGTGAAAGTCCAAGAATATAAAATTGATTATCAGGATTTACGGCAATGCCATTCCAATCAACTTTATTGCCCGAAGCAAGTTTTTTTACAACTCCGGCAAGTTCATTCTGCTCAATAATATTGTCGTTTCCGCCAAATATTCTTGCATATATGTCCTGACACCCTTCGTTATCATCTTCTGTCCAGCACACAACAGTTGTATCACCAAAGTGAGTAACATATTCATTTTTTGATAAAAGATAATTTAGAGCCGTTGAATATGCAAAAGCGGCATATTCACTTACAGGAGAGTTAAAACCCTGCTGTTTCCCATATGATTCAAAAGCGTCGCCGTTAAATGAAACTAGCGAAACTCCCATAGCCTGCGCATTGTATACTCCCTTTATGGCAGGATGAGTGCGGGCAATGGGCAGATAATTTCCTGTGACCAGACACAATTCCTCTTCTTTATTATCCTTTTGACTATGCTCATCCCAAAGCATACACAACTCATTATAGTCTGTTGCAAACTTTCCTAACGGCATAAAAATGAGGTTTGCGCCTTTTTTAAGGATGTCGGTTATTATATCTTTTGTACAACCAACGTCAGACAGAACCGTAACAGTATTTTCAGGATTCCACTGTTCAAAAAAACTTAAAACAGCACTGATTGCCTGAGATTTCATATCACCAAAAATGGATTTATGCAATTCTGCACAAGCTTTAAAGCACTGTACAGATCTTTGAGGTTTGCCTTTCTCGTCGCATCCCATTAAGTATGTACTTGTATCACAAAGATAATTGGGGGAGACACCGCTTGATCTTTTCGAATGTTCAGGAACACTCATATTTTGAGCCGTTTCTTTCTTTTTGCTTTCATCCTTGTGTTTAAGAGAAATAACACTTACAAGATTTCCGTTCTCGTCAATATTAAGACCGTAAGAAACATTCAGTTTGAACCAGCCGGTTTTATCAACTTTTCCTTTTGATGCAAGGACTTCATAATAATTTACGAGTGACTGTAAAAGCATTACTTATACACCTCACAGTTCTCAAGATCGATTACGCCGTGCTCGATAACGGCTTTAAAAAACATTGGCCGAATATTTTCAGTATCAGAGTAGTCCATATCATACAGCATAAATCCCAAATCTTTGGATATATCAACCGTCGGAACAGTTTCAAACTCCCATTTTCTGAATTTGGCAGGAAATTCTCTGCATCCCATATATGGCTGATGATAGCACTGACCCTTTTTAAGTCTCCGCCTCATAATATCCTGGAATTTACCCGGATTATCAGATTCGTTTGCATTATTTGTCATTTCAAAATGTGCTTCTATGACATAATGAACATTTTTCAGAACTGTAGCTGAACGCTGTTGTATGTCTGATGCTGCATTAATATAAAGATCAATGTTTTTACCTGTCATAGCACTTCTGGCTTTAGTATTTGACAGCTTAGATTTTACTTCATTTCTTCGAATGTTTGTCATCTTTATCGGACTTAAAATATAGATTTTGTCTATTTCCCACCTAAGACCTCTGTGAAAATATATAGATTCTAATATTCCTCTGGCAGCCGACGGAGTGATACACTCGTATGAATATCGTTCGGATTTTAGCTCCGGACGAGAAAAACAAGCATAGTCGCTCCATACTTCTACTTTAACACTCATAACATCACACCTTTGCTGTTTTTTTATTATTATAGTGCAAGAATAGCTACATGTCAAGAGTTTTTTTCATTAAATTTATATGTTTATAAAAATTTGACTTTTTTATAGTAATAATATATAATTATATAGTCAGTGAAAACTGTGGATTGAAATATTAAATTTATTTGTTTCACAAAAACAGGCAGTTCCGTTTGGATCTGCCTGTTCTTGTTTTTCTAATGGAACAGACCTTGTCCTATATTGCTGTCAGGTATTATAAGTCCGATATCTTTGTTATAAAATTCAATTGAATTGATTTTTACAAGCACATAAAAACTATCGTCTATGGTTTCAATAGCACCGTTGTCATATAGTTTATTAAACTCATATTCATAAATATTGACAGAGTATCGCTGAAGTTTTTGAAAAAGCTCTCGGCTGTATTCTTTTTTTCTAAGCATAGTTATATAGTCAGAGCTTTCGTCTGTGTTTATGTATATTGAACGCGTATTATTATCAATCATCTTAAATGCTTCAGATACCTTTTCAAACTCAAAATTTTTTGAGTATTTTATTATCTGTTTTCTGTCAAATGCGCTGAAATCCTTTGAAGAATTCAAATAATAATACAGCGTTTCAAAATATAAGCTTACCGCCTTGGGATTATCAATATCATTTCCAAACTTTTTCAAAACAGTTTTTGCGGCTGAAACATTTACCTTCTGAGAATCTACAACAATATCAGTGTCAAATATATGAACAATACTCTCAGACGCAGGATTATGATTTTCTCTGTTACATCTTCCGCCTGCCTGCAAAATTGAGTCTATACCGGCAATTGCACGATAAACTGTTGGAAAATCAACATCAACGCCTGCCTCGATAAGACTTGTTGAGATTACACGGCAGATTTTATTATCTTTCAGCCTTTGCCGTATTTCGTTTATTTTTTTCTTTCTGTGTTCAGGATACATATGTGTTGTCAGACAAAAGTTTCCGTCATCATTATTCAACATTGAATATATGCTCTCAGTATGATTTTTGCTGTTTAATATGCATAAGACCTGATTGTGCTCTGAGATTCTTGCAGCAAGCTCATCATCCTCTATTTTTCCGTCATAGCTAAACGTTGTTCTTTTTAATTTACAGAAAAGCTGTTCGGTATCTCTGCATATTTCCTGAATTTTTAACGATCCATCTTTACTGCACATTTTAAAATAGGGTTCAAGGCATGGTTGGGTAGCTGTGCATAATACAACTGACGAATTACATTTATCAGCCAAAAACCACATTGCTGAAATGCACGGATAAAGATAGTCAATGGGAATCATCTGAGCTTCATCAAAAATAATTACACTATCTGTAATGTTATGAAGTTTTCTGCAATCGGAAGGCTTGTTGGAATATACGCTCTCAAAAAACTGTACAGCCGTAGTTACAATAACAGGCGCATCCCAGTTTTCACAAGCAAGCATTGCCTGAGTAGCGTTATTTTCATCATAAAAGCTTTTGTAATCAATATTGCTGTGATGTTCAATTACATTTGAGTTACCAAGTACATCTCTGAATACTTCAGCATTCTGTTCAATTATACTTGTATATGGAATTACATAAATAACCCGCTTTTTTTGATTCTTTTTCGCATAATTCAAAGCAAATGCCAGCGACGAAATAGTTTTTCCGCCGCCTGTTGGAACAGTTAATGAAAAGATGTTTTCTTTTTTATTAATACCTGATTCAATACAGTCTCTGCGGATTTGATTTCTAAGCATATTAAGTTCGTTATCGGGGGTATTCCACTTGCTTGTATACTGTTCAAGCTTATTGAGAAGCTGTGTAATATTTTCTCCGCTGTATCTTTTAATTTTTCCGCCGCTCATAAAAAGCTCGGTATCTAAAAAATCTGCGTCAACAAGACATGAAAAAATCATGCGAACATAAAAACTGTAAATAAAATTATCAACATTTGCCGGCTCGTCAGCAGAAAATTCAAAATTCTTCTGTTCTGATTTCCAATCAGAATAATCTTCCAAAACTTTTTTCATACGACCAAAAAAAGTTCCGGAATCCTCACAGTCCGTTTTGTAACCGCAATCTGGAATTCCGCCGTGATGACCCGCTATTGCAAATGCCGCAGCTAATTTTTGGCGCAAAAGAGCCTCCTTAGCTCCGGCAGTAGAGTGGTCTGTTCTTATAGAGCTTCCATTAATACGTCTTTGAAAGGCTTCGCTATATTTTCCGATATCATGCAATAAACCTGTCAGATAAGCATAATCAGACATTTGTATTCCCTTGGCAAATTCATGACACAGTTTTGCTGTGCCTGTTAAATGTGCAATAATACTTTGACGTTCGTTTTCTTGTTTATGCGCAATATAGTTCATTAATATCACCTTAAAATTTATTTATGACATTTTTTAATATTATATTACATTTTTTGTTATAATGCAACATATTTTACAATAATTTGCATATATAAATAAAAATTATTGTTGTGATTAAGCGAATAACTGTCAAATAAATTAATAATATTTTTGCTGAGGTTAAGCTGTGGAGTAAAGAAGATCCCAAAGCATAACTGGACCATAGTCAAAAGAGTGGACATAAAAACAAAGGAATTCAGATAAAATAAAACTGTTCAACTTGATTAGGAGACAAGCCGTTATTATGAGATTGAGGTCTCAAAGAGTTGTAGAATCCATTGAAATATTTAAAAAGGCTGATTCTTAATTCTTAAAAAGAAAAATATTATTTTTGTTCATTTATTGACTATGGTTCAACTTATGAAAGCATTTAGCTAAACATTTAATATTCAGCTTTTAAAAGACAGCTTAAAAAATGTCCTCATTTTGCTTATAATATACGGTATGGCAATAGTTGTTTATTTTTTCCACTCGCAATAATTACCGTCGAAGAGATAAACACTAATCTGCAAATTGGTGCAATTCAAAAGATGTTAATAAAAAATACCGTCTATGGGTGAGAAAAAGGTTAGGTTATTCGCACTTGTTACCGATAACAGCTTCAATTTCTTAGTATCAATCCTATATACTCAGTTATTTTAACATCTATTCTATTTAGCCGACCATATTCACGGCGGAGCGTTACCAATATCTGTTCATTTTCTTATATACGAGTTTGCGAATGGAACACAGTTTTAAAACAGTTTTAAAGATGACAATATTAAATAAGGGCAGTACAAGGAAAAATGTAATAATTCAGCATGTGTCGTTGTGGCTGAGTGGAATTACGGAAAGCCATAGCCTGCGGTAGATTTTTTTACATTTATATGGTACAATGTTTAGTGTCGAGAGAATATTAATACGACATAAACATGATTTTGAAAGGAGTTCGTAAATATGAGGAAATGCATCAGATGTGGAGCTGAAATAGAAGAAGACTTCGTGTTCACTGGAGGAAACGGAAATGTTATTCGCAAGAAAGGATTCAGCATGAAAGCGATTTATCCTAAGGCGGCAGTATGCCCTGAATGTGGCGAAATATCGATTTATGTTGATGATGAAAAGCTAGAAAAGCTGAAAAAGTAACTTTCCGCTATGGACTATAGTCAATAAAGTGGACAAAAAATGGTGGAAAAAATTAAGGGAATTGAATCTCAGCTTGATTAGGTGATAAACCGTTGTTGTGAGAATGAGGTCTAACAGAGTTATAGAAACCGTTGATATATTCAAAGAGGCAAAGATTTAAATCGTTAAAAGAAGAATAAGAGCGCCTGTTAGTTTCTTCTTTTTTCAAGTACTTGAAAAAGCATTCCATAACAAAATTATCATAAGGATGACCTTTAGCAGATAATGATTGAATCATATTGAGTTTATCCAAATGTTTTATGAATTTCTCGGAAGTAAACTGACAGCCTCAGTCTGTGTGAAAAATCACACCGTCTGATTTGCCTTTGTTAGCAACTGCAAGATTAATAGTATCAATCGCCAGTTGAGTGTTAATTTTACTTGATAATTTGTAAGCAATCACCTTTCTTGAAAACAAATCGAGAATTACACGCAGATAGTAAAATCTTCCGGCAGCCCTGATATAGGTAAAGTCACATACCCATACAACATTAGGCTCAGTCTGTTCGAATTTCTGTTTAAGGATATTTTTACACTGTTCATCATAGGCAGTTTTCAATTTGTGAACAAAAGGTTTTACAGTGTTCATTTTAGGTGAATTAATAAATTTCATCAGGTGGAACACTCTGCCGACACTAATGTTGATGCAATACTCATTTTGAAGACAAATACTCATCTTTGAAGCGCCAAGACGCTTTTTGTATTTTGTGTACAAAGTAAGGAAACAAGTGCGTATGTATGAATTTTCTTTTGCTCTGTCAGATTCCCGGTGCTTGATGAATTTTCGAGTATGTTTTACCTGAATGATACAAATTTACGATTGTCTGCTTGAATTCGCCTGTGTATTTATTGTTTGGTATTTCTTTAGGCATAAAAATCACCCCTCCTGTTAAACATTGTATCACAATGTTTAACAGGAGGGGTGCATTTCATTATGCAATTTTGGCTTGTTTAAGCAAAAAAATAAAGCCGCCTTAAAAAAGACGGCTTTGGCGGAGGACAAGGGATTTGAACCCTCGCGCCGCGTTAGCGACCTACTCCCTTAGCAGGGGAGCCTCTTCACCACTTGAGTAATCCTCCGTGCGGTAAAGTGTAAAAATAAAATGGCGGAGAGGAAGGGATTCGAACCCTTGGTCCCTCGCGGGATCACTAGTTTTCAAGACTAGCTCCTTAAACCACTCGGACACCTCTCCGTATTGTTTTTTGTTGTTCAGCAAGGTTTATTCTATCATAATGCATAAACTTTGTCAATACTTAATTTTAAATTTTACGCTTTTACTTTTCTTGACAAAGTCGGTTATTTACGTTAGAATATTACTTATGTTAATTTAATATGCACCCGCAGATCAGCTGGATAAATCGTTCGTCTCCTAAGCGGCAGTTCGTTCAAGTCGTACGGGACCCTAAAATTGAATAATTTTTATATACGTATACGTCTGCGTAGCTCAGTTGGATAGAGCGACCGCCTCCTAAGCGGTAGGTCGGGTGTTCGAGTCACCTCGCGGACGCCAGAAAGCACGCCGTAAGCCTTTATTTTCAAGGGTTTGCGGCTTTTTTGCCCCTCCCTTATATCCCGGCGACTTCCTCAAAAGTATAGGTCCTGCGTTCAGGGGAATCCTTCTTCGTAACATCCCATGTCTGTGATATGTTTTCCCCTTCCAGACTGAAACGGCACGGACAGAATGTATCCGTCTGCCCTATATTGCGCCGGAGGCCTCCCTCCGGGCTTTCTTTTTCAAGGAACGATTAGGCTATGCGTCGGGACCGGGGAACAGGGAAAGGGAGAGAAAACTGTTCCGGCCAGTTTACGCCGGCAGCATCTTAAAGCCCGTCAGAATACTATGGATCAGTTTGGGCTCCAGACTGAGTCGCATATCTTCATCAGCTCTGCGTCTGTGCGTCCGGCTCTTGTATAACGAACATATTTAGTTGTCGCATTTTGATTAGCGTTTCCTGCTTGCACTTTGGACAAAACAGCGGAAAGTTTTCAAGTATTGTATCTTCTCGTATTTTCACCTTGTTTTATTTTTGCATATAGGGCATAATATCCATTCAGTTTCTATCATACTATTCCTCAAAACGATTCCTTATCTTTGCCACATTGTAATTCATTATCTTTCTGCCAAAATGCACATACATATAATTCTTTACCTTTGACCAATGTTGTTTATGTTTTGCGAAAAACTCATCAGGACTTGAAAATATCCCAAAATCAGTTACAACAGCAGCATTCTGAACATAAGTATTATTGCCAGCCCAGTCTATTGAGAGATTTTCAAAATCAGTTGTAGCAATCGCATAACGCCTAAATTCTTTGCTGATATTGGGGTACGCTGTCTTTACAGCTCCTAAGTATCTTTTGTCGGTAATAACTCCCTCTAAAGCCAACCACTGATCATTAAAATAGACCTCTGCCCAGGTGTGAATAATTCTGGATGGTGCAATGGCTGAAATTAGCGCGGTAGTTACTCCGCGTTGAAAATCTTTTGATACTTCAAATCCATGAATACGACAAGGGATGCCTACTCCTCGTAATAATGCCATTAAGAGTGTAGCTTTTGTATTGCATTGTCCATATCCATTTAATAAAACTTGTTCCGCAGTTAAAGTATCAGAATTGTTGTAACCCAAAAGTATTTCGTTTTGCACAAAGTCATATATGAATTTAATTTTCTCATACTGATTTAGCTTATTCCACTTGCGAGTATGGATAAGCTTCTGTATGAGATCTGAACTAAAGTTCAGCAGTTTCGTTTCAGTCAAAAATTCTTCTTTCATAATTAAGTACTCCATTCAACTTAATTATAAAAGGTTCATGCGTGAAATACTTTCAAAAATACGCTATTTTTCAAAGAAAGACTTGCAGGTATCCCCATCATTCTTTTTGTGACAGCAGCAAAATGTGAGGGAGTATCAAAGTTCAAATCTTTTTCCAGACCAAGAAAAAGTTGCATTGCGTAATGCTTGTGCTCAACTGCTTCAATCTGGTCTGTAAGGATTGTGATTTTGTCTTTATCCCAATAAATCTTGTTCATATTGTTTACTTCTCCTGTAAACTCTTATTTTCTTTCCGTCGGCCGTCTGCTGGCTTTTTTGAATTTTTCGGGACAAGCCAGATTGTCGCCATCTTCATAGCACCAGAAATGCGTCCAGCGGCACACAGATAGTTAATTCTTCGCGGAGTAATGTCCCACTTTTTACTTGCTTCTTTTAAGGTCATATAGTTCATAACACACCTCCTATATATATTATAATTCGTCTGCTCGAATAATAAAATCAGCTTTGTAAAAAAACTTTCCTGTGCCGGACAGAACCGGCACAGGAATTTCAAGTCTTTGGTCGCTTAATTGATTTCAAGCCCCTTTGCCCACGCAAGTACATCCTCGGACGACGCGCCAGCAGGAAAGCGATGTCCGTCAAGCCATGTGGCTCCGCTGGCGGCTGATCTTAATGCCGAATCGCTGCTGCCAAATCCGCTGCTGCCCGAAGTACAAAACGGGATAATTGTCTTGCCGGAGAAATCATAGCTTTCAATAAAGGTGCTCATAATTCGCGGTGCTTTTCCCCACCAAATGGGATATCCGATGAACACGACATCGTACTGTTCCATATTCTCCACAGAGCCTGAAATCGCGGGGCGGGCGCTGGGATCGTCCATTTCCACCGATGTGCGGCTCTTGGAATTGCCGTAGTCCAAATCTTCATCCGTATAGGGCTGGTCAGGCGTTATTTCATAGAGGTCTGCACCAAGCCCATCCACTAACTTCTGTGCCACGCCCTCGGTATTGTTCGTCACGGAGAAGTAGGCGACAAGGATTTTCCCGCCCTCCGATTCAGAGCCAGAACTGTCTAACGTTGTGTCCGAAGTTTGGGATTCCTCAGTGGTACCCTGCGAAGAATCGGCATTACCGCCATTGCCGGCCGTTTCATTTCCTCCGGCACAGGCAGCAAAGAACAGTACCATAATGAACGCCAGTAAAGTCGCTGAAAATTTTTTAATTTTCATTTCAAACCTCCATATTGTTTATCATCAACAGGCTCCAGCCATTCGTTGGAACCGTTTTCTCCCGGCACCTCAACGGCCAGATGGCTGAACCAGCTATCCGGCGCGGCACCGTGCCAGTGTTTCACACCTTCCGGGATGTTGATGCAGTCGCCTGGTTTCATCTCCACAGGTTCTTTGCCCCACTCCTGATAGTACCCGCGTCCGCCGACGCAGATCAGAATTTGTCCTCCTTTCTTGTCGGCATGGTGGATGTGCCAGTTGTTCCGGCAGCCCGGTTCAAAGGTCACATTAAAAATACCCACCTGTTCTTTGGATACAGGCGCAAGATAGCTCTGCCCGGTAAAATACTGCGCGAAGCCGTCATTGGGCGCGCCAATGGGGAAAAGAATGGTATTCTGATACTTATCCTTTTCCGTTAATTCCGGCTCCGCCTCGTTCCAAACCTCTTTCGCCAAACGGAACACCGCCCACGCCTTGGGCCAACCGACATAAAAGCCAGCATGGGTCACGATGGCGGCAATCTCCGTACGGGTCACGCCGTGGGCTTTGGCATTTTCGAGATGGTAGGTAAGGGATGAGTCGGTAATGCCGGAACTCATTAGCGCCACCACGGTGATTATGCAGCGTGTCTTTAAGTCGATGTCCTGATTGTTCCAGTTCTCGCCAAAGAGAATGTCGTCGTTGAAGTGGGCAAAATCCGGCGCAAAATCGCCGAGCTGATTTCTGCCCGCAGTCTGAGTGATTTTTTCCATTTTGATTTCTCTCCTGTCCTTTCTTAAACTACGTTTCCTGCTTTCTGCTTTCCGTTCTGCGCCATCACGCCAACAAGGGCATGGGGAATATACAGTTCCTCCAGATAGCTGATTTCATCCTGCGTCAGTTCCAACTCTACGGCCTTTGCCGCGCCCTCCACATGGGAGAACTTTGTCGCGCCTACTACCGGGGCGGTCACTTTTGTCAGCAACCATGCAAGGGAGATTTCCGTCATGGTGACGCCGCGCCGGTCCGCCAGCTCCGCGACACGGGCAATGATTTTTCCGTCCGCTTCCGTTGTGGTGTCGTATTTGAATTTGGCGTAGGCGTCTTCCTGAAGCCGCTTGGAGGTTTCGCCGGGACGCTTGGAGAGCCGCCCTCCGGCAAGGGCGCTGTATGGCGTCATGGCGATATTCTGATCTTTGCAGAAAGGAGCCATCTCTCGTTCTTCCTCGCGGGCAATCAGGTTGTAATGTCCCTGTATGGACACAAACTCTGTCAGACCGTTTTCCCTCGCGTAGAAATTCGCCTTTGCAAGCTGCCACACGAAGCAGTTGGAAATGCCGATATACCGTGCCTTTCCCGCCTTGACCGCGTTGTGCAGCCCCTCCATGATTTCTTCCATTGGCGTGTGATAGTCCCACATGTGATAGATATAGAGGTCAACATAGTCCATTCCGAGATTTTTAAGGCTTCGATCCAGATAATTTTCAATGTGTTTCTGACCGCTGACACCCGCGTCGATCTCGTCCTGCGTGCGTGGGGTGAACTTTGTAGCGATCACATAATCGTCCCTTTTTGCAAAATCTCTGAGTGCTTTGCCCACATACTGCTCGCTGGTTCCGTTCTGATAGACAATAGCGGTATCGTAGAAATTGATACCTATATCAAGGCCATGTTTGATGATCTCACGGGTCTGCGTCTCGTCCACCGTCCAACTGTGCTGGCCCGTGGTCGCGTTGCCGAAGCCCATGCAGCCCATGCAGATGCGGGAAACGGTCAGATCCGACTTGCCGAGTTTCGTGTACTTCATCGTCCGCACCTCCTAAAGAATTGTATCAGTCCATGCTTTCAGGCTGGTCGACGTCTGTCTGCCGTTCAGGATTTTTCCTTCGATGAGTACGGCGTCCGCCGCCACGGACGGTTTCAGTTCGGCCACCGTCTTCCCAAATCCGCTGCCGCCGGAGGTGGCGAACAGCACGATCCTCTTGCCGGAGAAATCATAGCTTTCCAAAAAAGTATTGACAATGGTAGGTGCTACATACCACCAGATGGGAAAACCCAGCAGGATGGTATCATACGCCGTGATGTTGGCATCCCTATCCGCCAGCGCGGGGCGACTGCTCTTGTCGTTCATTTCTACGGAACTGCGGGATTTCTTATCCATCCAGTTCAGGTCGGCTCTTGTGTACGGCACCGCGGGTTTGATCTCATAGAGGTCTGCTCCCGCCGCCTGTGCCAGCTCCTTTGCAACACGCGCCGTGGATCCGCTGGCGCTGAAATAGGCTACTAATGTTTTGCTCATGTTTATTCGCTCCTTTATAAAGATTTTCCAAGTCGATAGGCTTCTTCAATGTGTCGGCTGCTTTTCGTCATAGTCGGGGTCCCACAGCCTGTTCCTAAAATCTGTCCGCAGTCGGTAAAATTCATATATCGGCACAGCTTCTTGTAATGCTCCGCAAGATATGGCATTACATCCGCATTGGAATCCCATGCGGCGGCAATCATCGCCGTTTTCAAATGCTTGTCGGAGAGTTTCATGGTATAGCTGTAAAAACGGTCAATCACCATTTTAAGCTGCGCTGACATTCCAAAGTAGTAAACCGGCGTGACGAACACCGCCATATCCGCAGCGAGCAGTGCGTCCCTGATCTGCTGCATATCGTCCTTCTGGGCGCACGGTCCGTCCATTCCACAATGCTCACAGCCAAGGCAGGGATGGATGTTCATGTGTGCCGCATCCATCTCCACGACGGTATGCCCGGCTTCCTGTGCACCTTTCACAAACTGTTCCGCCAACATATTTGAGGAGCCCTTTTTGTGCGGGCTGCCTTTGATGATCACGATTTTCATTTGCCACCTCCTAACAGTTTTTTCACGCAGTTATAAGTAATTTCATAAATTGACATAAATACATAATTGACGCCCGCTTCTTCCATCGCTGTCCGCTGCTTTTCGGTGACGAAAGTGTAAGGATAGATACCAAACATAAACGGGAAAAAGGTGTAGATAAAATCCTGTTTCTGCTCGACAGCCATATCAGGAAAATACTGATGAAGACAGGCAATGACCGTGCGGATGGATTCGCCATACGCGACCTTAAAATCTTTCAAATGTTCCGGGCGGCTGCCGGTTTCCATGTCGTAGTGATTCATTGACATGATTTTCAGAAGCTGGGCGCGTTTCTCCAAAGAATGCGCCAGCATAGCGGCAAATTCATCTTTGGTCATCGTATCGACCCGCTCCATTGTCTGTTTCAGTGATTCGATCCACAGCTCGTACTCGCGTTTCAGCAGGGCAAGAAAGATTTCCTCCTTCGTCTGAAAGTAATTGTAAATGGATGTGCGTGTGAAGCTGGTTACGTTCCCAATTTCCTTAATGGTGATTTCCTTGAAGCTCATCGTCTGATAGAGCTTTTCGCAGGCGTTAATGATTTCCTCTCTGCGGGTCTCTGT
>CANQDR010000010.1 GCA_947593615.1 uncultured Clostridia bacterium | reverse complement strand
CTGCCGACTATATCAATGCTTTTTTATCAACCGGCCAAGTTTTCTAATTTTGTAACACATCATTGACAAACCTACAATATTATAGATATCAAAAAAGCGACATGATGTCGCTCACAATTCGGGCAGAAAGGTTTGATAAATTAGAAACCTTTTTGCCCGAGTTTTACCGGCTAATTCCCCATACAGCAAAAAAGACACCGCAGAGAGTTCTGCGGTGTCGTAGTGTGCCGAAAAGTGAAATTCCTTTATATTCTGCGGTTTCTTTGTATGTAGAAAAAGTATCTTTCTCTTGGTAATATGCATAAATGTGCAAGGTTTAAGGGGAACCCCCGGCGAGGGTTCCCCTCCGAAAAACAGTCCCCCGGACTGTTTTTCGCCCCTCCTGCGCTTTCTAAATCAATTAGTTTCGCAGCCTTTCAGGCTGCGACGGGGGCGCCGCCCCTCGTCCCCGCCGCCTTTTGTAAAAGGCGGGCGAAAACTTTTAGCTTTTTTGCTGTTACAAAAAGGTTTATTGACAGTTTACGGTCGGGCAACTAAGGTCTTTAATTTATTATACCTGTCTGCTCAAACTACGTTATTACAATAAAAAATCAAACGAGAGTATTTCAAATTGAATTACTCTCGTTTGATTTGGTGCCGGTGACCGGACTTGAACCGGTACGGAGTATTAGTCCGAGGGATTTTAAGTCCCTTGTGTCTGCCTATTCCACCACACCGGCTTATGTTTTGGTGACCCGGACGAGAATTGAACTCGTGTTACCGCCGTGAAAGGGCGGTGTCTTAACCGCTTGACCACCGGGCCAGTTATGGTAGCGGAAATAGGACTTGAACCTACGACACTTCGGGTATGAACCGAATGCTCTAGCCAGCTGAGCTATTCCGCCATATTGCGCTGAAACTTAAAATCAGCAAGTCTGATTATATTATATAATAGCTGATTTGTCAATAGCTTTTTTAATATTTTTTCGATATTTTATTAAATTTAATTCGTTTTTCATTTTAATAATAGATATTCAAACAATTTGTTCAATTATATTAGCTTATTAGACCCAACCCCTCTCAGTTTTATAACATAAAAGGAGACTGCCAAAGACAGTCCCCTTATGATTTATCTGTTTATTTGATATTTATGCAATGTCATCTAATGCAGATGAAAGATCTGCGCAGTATTTCTGGATTTCAGTAGCATCTAATACGCTTATTCTGTCGTCTTTGTCAACATCTGCATATTTTAAATACTCTTCCGCAATGTATTCAATGTCAACTATATGTTTTTGAATGAGAGTTGCATCAAGTATGCTTACTCTTCCGTCACCGTCTGCATCACCGTACAATTTCTCATCTACAGGACCTGTTGTATCCGGCTGTGTAGTAGGTTGAGTCGTTTCAGGTACTGTAGTTTCCGGCTGTGTAGTGGGTTGAGTCGTTTCAGGTACTGTAGTTGTCGGTACCGTTACATCAGGAATATAATCTGCATACATCTGGCTGCTTAACCATGCCGCGCGGCTTGTAAGCCAATCAGCCGCATAATTGAACATTCCCTCAAAATTATATTGATATGAGGTATTATTTTTGTCAACCGTATAGGTGCCTGTGGAGTAATCGAAATTTGCTTTTTTAAGCATTGAATGGTCAGCAATCCAGCTTCCTGTATTAAGAAGCCATCCGCTTTTATAGTTCATCTCTGCACTGGCATTTATAAGGTCGAAATATACATCCGAGGAATAAAATTCTCCATCTGCAACTCCTGTAGACATAAATGTGTTGATTGCAGGCACAAATTCTTCAAACCAGATTTTTGGAGCCGCATTAAGGAAGGCTCTTTTTCGTGCGATATTATTCATTACATTATTTGAGGATTTTGCGCGCTGATCCTTTCCCTTGTAACGACACCACCAACCGCTGTATTCCTGGTAGTCATCAATACCCATCATATTGAGTTCGTCCCAAACACCAACGGCATTTCCGAGAGAGTTGTCATAATCCCATACAGGCGAACCATAGAATTTATAAGTACCGTTTTCATCCTTCTTATATGTAAAGAATGTACTTGAAACACCTGAATCCCAGTTTTTGCCAAGCTCGTTGATAAGATAAAGCTTTGTAACGGAATCTATATCCAAATACTGCGATACATCAACATTTGCGTCTCTGCTTAACAATACTTTAAACATTGCGTCAACTTTTTCCTGTACGTATTGCAAAACTTCTTCATAGCCGGGATCTCCGGGTGCAAGCTCAGGGCTCTTTATGGTGATTTTGTTTCCGCTTGCAGACTCGAAATAGTAATCATCATAACCTGCCGAAGAATCAACCTCAATCACAAAATCAAAATCTTTGTTTATTGTTCCGTCTGCATTTATGTAGCTTGTGTCATCAATATCAGAAAGCAGGTTTGTTTTACCTGTATCAACCTTCTGAGTCATTTGATATGAGCCCCAGTAAAAACCGTTTGCATAGAAATCAACATATCTTGAGTCAGATGCATACGGCATTCCAACAGCGTCTGAAAGGTCATATAAAAAGCGGTTTCTTGAAAGTGAATCGTCCTGATAGTTTGCAAGTATCGAGAACTTTTTGGTTGCACTCATCGTTCCTACAGAAACAGCTGCATCATAAGTTATGTTGTACGCTTTTTTGGGTTTATCCCATGTTGTGTTGCCTCTGCCTTTAATTTTCTTTATTGTTGTATTGTCAACAGAGCCGTCAGGATTAACTATTGCGCCTGTTGCTTTTGCACTGTTGCTTTTATCATAATTGAGATATTGCATAAGCTCTGTGCCTTGTCCGTCAGCGTCGCTGTTGTTAATATAAACCGCAGCCTCAGCATTTGATTTCATAAATTTCAGCGTATAGTCGGTTCCGTTTGCTGTTACCTGATATGAAGCGTCAACACTGTAATCAACAGTTTTTGTTTCACCCGAGGCAATTGAAACTCCGTTAACTGTTACAGTCTGTGAAAAAGCATTGTAAATGTCAACCTTTGAACTGTCTGCCGAAGAAGGCAGGAAAAAGTATTTTTCGGTTGGATTTGATTCCATAAAACGCTCATTATGACTGCTTTGCCATGCCTGCCAAGCTTCTGTGTCATCTGAATTTACCACTGCATGAGCATAGAGCGCTTCATTTGTTTTAAACGAAATACCTGCTCCGACTGACTGCGTGTTCTGTTTAGCCGCATTTACAGAATATACCGAAAACATACTGACAGCCATAATTACAGCAAGAAAAACAGCCAATAATTTTTTCATTTTCATCACTCCTAAATTATTATAAAATTATTGATTATATCTTTAATCACTTATATTTTAACATCTAAATATTGTTATTACAAGCATATTTTTTAATTATTTGTTGTAAATTATTTCAATATTTTAATTATTTGCAATATTGCTCTTTATTTTTTATTTTTACTTTGTTATAATATTATTAACAATAATTTAAGGAAGTGGCGAAATGCAACACATGAAAAACAAAAAATCAAAACACTTACTTATAATAGCTCTTGCTTCGCTTATCGCTGTTTCTACGGCTGCCGCAAGTGTAATGACCGGTTGCGGAGAAAATTCAGAGGAAACAAGCGCTACAAAAACCATTGTTGAAACCAGCGTGGTAACCAGAGTAAATGAAGAACCTAATCCGACAGATGAAAACGGAAATGAAATCTCAGTTGACAATATTTCATCAAATAATTCTAAGAACAAAACAAACAACGGTTCTTCTGCAAATGGAGGTTCTTCAGGTTCAAACTCAAGCAATTCAGGCAACGGCAATTCCGCAAACGGAAATTCAGGCGGCGGAAATTCCTCCAACGGAAATTCAGGCGGCTCGAATTCTTCCAATGGAAATTCAGGCAGTTCGAATTCTTCCAATGGAAATTCAGGCAACAGCAATTCCGCAAACGGAAACTCATCTAATTCCGGCTCAAACCACGCAGGCAACGGAAGCTCGTCAAAGGTATGTACATTAGACGGTAAAAAATATAATGTCGGCGACACAGTTACTTGTGTATTCTACCTTACTACTCCGAAAGTTCTGGAGAATTATCAGGCAACCATCAGATATGATTCAAAATATTTGAAGGTACAAAGCGCAAAACTTAATGCTCCGGCATCATATGGCGGAATTTTGAATTTCAAATTATCAAACAGAATAGAATTTAACGGTACTAACATTTCGTCTGGTTTTGATTATACCAAAGGCGGCGAATTTTTAACAGTAACTTATGAGATAGTTTCAGCAGGAAGCACAAAAACTAATGTTGAGTGGGTTGTAGCCACAGAATTGTCAACGACAAGTAAACACGGTGTATCTTACGTTAAAGACGGAAAAGCCACAAATGGTATGAAGCTTACTAAGAAATATTCATAATTTCTCTTCTTTTAAATTTTAAATTGACCCGGTAATTGCCGGGTCAATTTATTTTCACTATTTAACTGTACTTATAAAATTTTGCAAAACTGTCTATTTTTTAATATACAGCTTTATGATAAAATACAACTGTCATTAAAAAAATTATTGTATCTCGGCATTTATTTGATAACACTTTTGTACAAATAACGCATAGTATATCGGAGTGCACATATGATTAAAAAAGCAGCTGTAATCAACGATCTTTCGGGCTTCGGCAAATGCTCTCTTACTGCGGCAATAGCAATATTGTCGGTTATGGGAGTTCAGCCATGCCCAATGCCTACTGCGGTTCTGACAAATCAGACCGGTTACAAAAATCATTATTGCATTGACCTAACCAATGAGCTTCACCATTACGGAGAAATGTGGACAAAAAATAATGAGAGCTTTGACGGCATATATTCGGGATATGTTGCAGGCGAAAAACAGATTGATATAATAACTGATTTTATCCTTAAATTCAGACGTTCGCACACTATTGTGCTTGTTGACCCCGTAATGGCTGACAACGGCAGACTTTACTCGGCATATAACGCCGATATCTGCAAAAAGATGTGCGAGCTTACAAAATCAGCCGACATTATTACGCCAAATCTTACGGAACTTTGCATAATTTCCGAAACCGACTACAACGAGCTTATAAGCAAAGCCGATGATAAAAACTATCTTGACATTATTTCCGATATTGCGCAAAACGCAATTTCTCACAGAGATCAGCAAATCGCTGTAACGGGAATAAATAAAGACGGTTTTGTATATAACGGCGTTTTCTCAAAGGACGAAAGCTATTTTACTAAGTCTAAACAATACGGAAACAGCTTTTCAGGAACGGGCGATATATTTTCCTCAATAATATGCGCGTCCGCAATAAACGGAATTAAGCTTACCGATTCAGTGCAAACCGCATCAAGATTTCTTGAAACAGCTATAGCTGATACGGTAAAGGAGCCTTACAACCGAAACGACGGCATAAACTTTGAAAAGTTTTTATATCAATTACACTGAACGGAGATGAGAAATCAATGAAGAGCCCCAATATAAAGACTAACGCTTTAAATAAATCAAAAATTAATGTAAAACGGAGATGAGAAATCAATGAACAGCCCCAATATAAAGACTAACGCTTTAAATAAATCAAAAATCAATGTAAAACTGATTACAATTACTGCAATGTTTGCGGCTTTGATAACAGTTACAACAGCATTTATAAAAATCCCCTCGCCTCTCGGATATTCACATGCAGGCGACTCTGTAATTTACCTTGCCGCAAGCATTCTGCCGGGTCCTTACGGAATTATTGCCGCATCAATTGGCGGTGCTCTCGCCGATATTATTTCGGGTTACGCTCACTGGGCTTTGCCTACTGCAATTATCAAAGCGTTAAATGCTGTACCATTTGTAATTTGCGGAATAATCCTTAAAAAATATAAAAAAGGCGAAAAAATTATAAGCTTACCAAATCTGCTTATGCTCATTCCAACTACTATCGTAACCGTCGGCGGTTATTTTATTGCAAACGGTTTAATGTACACTTGGCCGGAAGCAATGGCAGAGCTTACAATCTGGTGGCTTCAGCCGGGCGTCGGAGCACTTTTATTTATTGCACTAGGTGCTGGACTTGATGCAGTTAAGTTTAAACAGAAAATTATGCCAAATATTATGAGGTGATTTTATGTCAAATCAAAATCAAGAAATTCTCTATGTATATAAAAACAAGGTCTATCTTAATATAACAAACAAGTGTCCATGTGCCTGTACTTTCTGCATACGCAGCAAAAAAGACGCTATAGGCAACGCGTCAAATCTTTGGCTCGATCATAACCCGAGCTTTGAGGAAGTTAAGGAGGCTGTCGACAGCTTTAATTTTGACGGTTATGACGAAATCATTTTCTGCGGATACGGAGAGCCTACAAACTCATTTGAGGTACTTATTAAAACTGCGCAATATCTGCGCCAAAAGCTTAATATTAAAATCAGAGTCAACACAAACGGACTCGGAAGCCTTATAAATGAAAGGGATATTTCCGAAGAACTCTGCAAAAATGTTGACTTTATTTCAATCAGCCTTAACTGTTCAAATAAGGAGGATTATTTAAAAACTGTCCGTCCAAAATTCGGAATAAAGTCGTATGACGAAATGCTTGACTTTGCAAAAAAGTGCAAAAAATATACAGATAATGTAGTCCTCTCCGTTGTTGATGTAATAGGCGAAGATGAAGTGGAGAAATGCCGTAAAATTGCCGATAATCTCGGTATTACATTTCGTGTAAGAAAATATAATGGTTCTGCGACATGATACCGACCACGGTATTAAGCTGAAAAATTATTTGACTTTTACTATACGCTATGTTACAATATATCACATAATAAGATTATATGTATAAAATAAAAAACTGAAAAATCGCTAAAATTTTTCCTAAAGTTTGCTACTTCTGGAAAAAAGGCAAGCAAACCCAGTATTTATGGGATTGCTTGACTTTTTTGACCATAATTTTGACCACTAATAATTGAAAACAAGTTTTTCCATATTCTCTCTTTTAATTTTGTCAGAGGGGTGTACATAGCGGTCAAGGGTAAATCTAACAGTTGAATGTCCTAATATTTCGCTTAATGATTTGGTGTCAAAAT
This sequence comes from uncultured Clostridia bacterium, assembly GCA_947593615.1. Lineage (GTDB taxonomy): Bacteria > Bacillota > Clostridia > Oscillospirales > Acutalibacteraceae > Ruminococcoides. The sequence goes on along the minus strand of CANQDR010000010.1, from coordinate 52,994 downwards.
TATTTTCAACTGCATTTGTCGCAAAGGTATGTCTTAGTGCGTGAAACTTTATATTAGGTATATGACATTCTTTTAAATATTTTTTATATATCTTTTCATATGCTCTTGGCTCGATAAAATTATTTTTGCTTCCAGTCAGCAGAAAGGAGTTTTCAGAACAGTTATTTTTTAATTTTATTAATATTTCTATTAAGAAAGACTGTAAAGGAATGGTACGGACAGACTTTTGACTTTTCGGTTTACTGATAATAATTTTTGTTTTTTGACTGCTGTTCTCATCAGTATTTTTAATTCTCTGCAAAGTTTTGGTAATAATTAATATACCGTTTTCAAGGTCTATATCACTCCATTTTAAAGCACATAATTCACCAATTCTAATGCCTGTGTACATAACTAATAATATACCCATCTTTTTAAAATCAGTATTCAATCTTACGTAGTGTTCAAGCTTTTTTCTATCAGTATTACTAAACACATTACATGAGCAGTTCTCAATTTTAGGTAATGCAATATCATAATTTATCTTTTGAATATAATTATTCTTTTCTGCGTATTTAATAATTTGTTCAAGTACGGAATAAATACCATGTACTGACTTTGCTGACAATCCACCGTTTTTATTTAATCTGCCGTTTTTATATTTATCATGTATGAATTTTTCAATCAGCATATTATCTATGTCAGTTATTTTTAATTTGCCGAAATAAGGAATAATGTGATTATAAACGGTACTGTAATATTTTGAATAGGTTGATTCTTTTACTGATTGTTGTATATTATCTAACCATTTATGAGCAATTTCCTGAAAATGCATTTTTGAATTATCTAATAAATTTATATTTGTATTCTCGAGTTCTTTCAATTTATTTTTTATTTCTGAATACGAATGAGCATAGACTGACTTATATTTTGTCTTATTATTTATCTGTTTTGTTATAATTCTTGCTTCCCAACGTCCATCTTTTCTTTATGTGTATGTTTTCTCCTCGTCTTGCCATAGGTACTCCTTTCTGACCACGCTTTTGACCCTGAATAGATTGTTTTTTAACATTGTTATTTCTTTGTAAGAATAATAAAATAAAAATTAACAATTTATTCTTATTAAATTGCTTAAAATAATTGACAAAATATAACGATTATTGTATTATAAACAAAGAAATCGGTTTAAATTCGGTTCTGGAAGTAGCAAACTTCAGGAACCGATTTTTTATTTGTTGCAGTTTATAACTGATATGTTTAATTATAATATATTTTTTAAAAGATAAAAATATGACTTTTATTAAATCAAAAAATGTCTATAAAGTGTACTAATTTAGCAAGCCTTGCATAAATATGGTATTAGGACAGGAAAAGCTCTGACATACCCTGCAAACCGCTTATTTACTAAATTTATTTATTTTTGTGCACATGATGTAATACAGGGGTCTCGGACTTATGTTCGAGACCCCTGTATTACATCATGGAAGTGTATCAAGTTATAAATAAATATTAATGATCAGTTAGCGGTTTGCGTAGTCAAATCATGAAGTCATATTTATAATATAAAATAAATAATTAAAATATTAAAAAATAAATACATTAAATTAAATATTGGGGGTGCATATGAGACTGACTGAAAGAGATTATATAGTATTAAGACAGATTGACCGTTGGCGATTTTGTTTAAGCCGACATATTTTTTACTTGGGCGGTTTTTCCAGTCAGAGAACCACTGACAGAAGATTAAAATTGCTAATAGAAGCAGGCTACATACAACGCAGGAAAATTCTTTACGGTATACCGTATTTGTATTCTTTAACTTATCAGGGAAAATTGCTGATACATACTTCTTTAAAAGGAGAAAAAATTAGAATTGAAAAAATAACACACGATATTTCCGTGTTAGATACAGCCATATACTTTATATTAAAATACGGAGTTAAACAAGATGATATTTTAACAGAAAAAGAATTACATAGATTGGACGGATTCAGTACAAGAAAACACCAACCTGATTTTGTTATTAAAAATCAGGACGAAAAAATTTGTATAGAAGTTGAACTCACTTTAAAGGCTAAAAACAGGTTAGAAAAAAATATACAAGATAATTTTGTAAATTACGATTATCAAAAATGGATTGTACCTAATACACAAATTCGAATTAAAAATATCTTGCAGGAAAACAGCTTAATTTATCCGCTTGAAATAATGGATTTAGAGGAGGTCATAAAATATGTTAGAAACCATAATAAAACGGAATTATAAATTATCAAAGAATAATTTTAGCCATTTGCATGATAATTCCTGCTATTCTTATGTGTGTTGAAATCAGAAAACATTTTATATTAAATCGTATTTATAATTTCAGAAAAGAAATGAAGCGTACTAAAATGAAACGAATAAAATTCAAAAATAACCCTATCAAATCTACTTTTATAGGCACAACCTCAGGCAAGAAACCAGTGTACATACCCGATAATGCAAAGCACATTTTTGTTTGCGGCACAACTGGAAGCGGAAAAACGGTTGCACTCTCTAATTTTATTAAAACCTCAATTGATAAAAATTACCCTGCTTTAATCATTGACGGAAAAGGCGATACTTCTGACAGTTCGATGCTTGACATCATAAAAAAGATAAATACTAATAGAAAAGTATATGTCATAAACTTAACTCATTTATTTAATTCTTGTAAATATAATCCGTTTCAGAACGCAAGTCCAACAGTTGCAAAAGATATGCTTATCAATATGACGGAATGGAGTGAGGAACACTATAAATTAAATACCGAACGATACTTACAAAGATTAGTTTTGTTGCTTCATAAAGGCAATATTAAATTATCTTTTAAGAATATCATTCATTATATGCCAATTACAGAATTTTTAAAATTAAGTGCAAATCTTATGAAAAATGAAATCATTTCTAAATTTGAGCATATGGAAAATACCAATATTGCAAAAAACAGTGGTAAAATTGCAGAAAATGCAGTTGCCAGATTTGCTACCATACAAGAGAGTGAATTAGGTTACATTTTTGATGATAACGGAATTGACATATACACGGCATTAAAAGAAAAAGCAATTATTTTATTTATCCTAAATCCTTTGATATATCCCGAATTATCATCTTTAATCGGCAGATTAATTATGATTGACGCTAAAAAAGCAATCAGTAAATTATTTACCGAAAATAACGAACGAACCTTTTTTCTATTTGATGAAATTAATGTATATGCTTCTCCTGTATTGGTAGATTTAGTCAATAAAAGTAGGAGTGCTAATGTTACAAGCATTTTAGCAACTCAAAGTCTTTCTAACTTGAACTTTGCAAATGGCGAAGCCTTTAAGGAACAGATTATTGAAAACTGCAATAATTATATTGTGTTAAGACAAAACAGTTCAGTTAATGCCGAACATTGGGCAAACGTATTAGGAACAAGAAGTACAATGGAAGTAACCTATCAATTGCATCAAAAAGGACTAAACACTTCTGAAACGGGTTTTGGCTCTGCAAAACGAGTAAGAGAATATTTATTTCACCCTGACGACATTAAAACTTTGCAAACAGGAAAAGGAGTGTTTCTGTCAAGAGATACAGGACAGCAATGTAAAATTAACATACATAAACCATTTTAAATGAATTGGAGGTATCATTATGTTAGAAAAACTCATTAAAAACCTTGCTAAAAACTATATGTATATAATATGGGTAATAGTTTATTTTTTTGTTGCATGGTGCATATTGGGAGCCGATTGGAATTCTTTTAATCTTGTTTTCTTTATATATGGTATCTCAATATTAGTGGCTCTTTCTCCTTTAGGAGAAGTATTGTTACGGTTTGTTGAAGAAGTAAGACCAATTTCAACACGAGAAGAAAAAGAATATTTACTGCCTATATTTGAGGAAGTGTATGAAAATGCCAAACAGAAGGACACTAAATTAAATAATAATATTAGGCTATATATTATTGATAATATGTATGTAAATGCTTTTGCCATTGGAAGAAAAACAATAGCAGTCACAATGGGAACAATACAAACCTTTTCACAAGATGAATTGAAAGGCATTATTGCACATGAACTCGGGCATTTATCTAACGGGGATACTAAAGCATTATTGCTTAGCACCATAGGAAACGGAATATTTACTATTCTAGTATTCATTTTGAGAATTATCATGTTGATAATCGAAGTTATATTTTCTTTAACAAAGATACCATTTTTAGATGTTTTTGCTATAATAGCAAGATTTTTATTTGATATAGGAGTTATTATATTTGTATATATCGGCGAAATTTTATTATCACTAAATAGCAGACAAAGCGAATTATGGGCGGACAGATTTGCATTTGATATTGGATATGGAGAAGAATTAATTAATTCCTTATACATACTTCAAAAAATCAGCCTACCGCAAAATTTAAAATTAAAAGACAGATTTAGGGCAAGCCACCCCAATACAGCAAAAAGAATTGAACAGCTTGAAAACTTGATTGATATGCAAGATGAAGAAGTGTTTATTACAGGATAAAATATTTTCTCCTTATAGCTTAATAAACGAAATTGCAGACATAAGAAAAACAGATTGTGTTTTATAAAACATGGTCTGTTTTTTGCTGTCTGCATATAATAGATTTTGCGATTTAAGGAAAAGTAAGATAATTACATATAAATGTTTTCTACCTCATAAAATGGTTGTGAGGTGGGTTATTATGTCAGAAACGACAAAATCAAATTGTAAAAACTTTTTTAAAACAAATGACGAAGTAAAAAGAAAAACTGTTTTTAATCAGAAATGGATTGAAGTAATAAATATCTGTGAGGAAAGTACAAAAGAGAAAAATAAATGATTCTATATTTACTTTGTCAGCTATTTTGTGTACAATATATTTATGCGGAATAGTTGATTTATCAAATCTGTAAAAAGAGGAGAGAATGAACTATGAAAGTCGCAATATATCCTCGTCTGTCTGAGGAGGACAGAAATAAAAAGAACGAGACAGACGAAAGTGAAAGCATTCAAAATCAAAAATCTATGTTAATTGAATATGCCATTAATCAAGGCTGGGAAATTTATGATATTTATACAGATGAAGATTATACAGGCGCAGACAGAAACAGACCTGAATTTAACCGTCTATTGAAAGACGCCGAAGCACGAAAGTTTGATATTGTGCTTTGCAAAACCCAATCAAGATTTACCAGAGAACTTGAACTTGTAGAAAAGTATATACATGGTCTTTTCCCTTTATGGGGTATTCGATTTGTCAGCATTGTTGATCATGCGGATACTGATGTCAGAGGTAATAAAAAGGCAAGACAAATTAACGGATTGATTAATGAATGGTATTTAGAGGATTTATCTGAAAACATTAAAAGCGTTTTCAATAACAAAAGAAAAAACGGTGTACATATCGGTGCATTTGCTTTATATGGTTATTTAAAAGACCCTGAACAAAAGGGGCATTTAATCATTGATGAAGAAGCAGCACAGATTGTCAGAGAAGTATTTACGTTGTTTGCACAGGGATACGGCAAAACGAATATTGCCCGTATTTTAAATGACAGAGGTATTCCAAATCCAACCGAGTATAAAAGACAAAAAGGACTCCGTTATAAACAGCCAAAGTCAAAGTGCAGTACTTTATGGAAATACTTTGCCATATCCAATATGCTGACAAATGAAATTTATATCGGTAATATGGTACAGGGAAAATACGGTAGTATCTCATACAAATCCAAAATAAACAAGCCGAGACCAAAAGAAAAATGGTACAGAGTTGAAAACACCCACGAGCCAATTATTGACCGTGATTTATGGAACAGAGTGCAAACTTTAATTAAAGAAAAAAACAAACCCTTTTCTAATGGTCAAATCGGACTTTTTGCTCGCAAAGTAAAATGTATGTACTGCGGTTATACTTTACACTCAACTAAACATACAAACGGGACACATTATTTGCAATGCCCTACAAGACATGTTTCGAAAGATGCTTGTGAGGGAAGTATGATTTCTGTAAATGTTCTTGAAAAAATCGTATTAAAAGAACTGCAAGAATTATCGTCTAAATATTTAGATAATAGTTATATTGCCGAGCATACCGAATTTAATAACAGAGTTTCCGAACAAATCTCTAAAAATCAAGATTTAATTTCCGAATATCAGCGCAAAAGTCTTGAATGTTCGCAGGGAATTAAAAATCTTTATTTAGATAAGGTAAAAGGACTTATAACAGAAGATGTTTTTATTGACTTGACAAAGGATTTACATGTCGATAAAGACAGAGCCGATGAAACTATACTTTCTATATCAGAACAAATTGAAGAACTAAAAGAAAAATTAAAGAGTGCAAAGAGCAAAGCAGAACGTATTAAAGAATACACCGATGTACAAAAATTAACCCGTGAAATTGTTGATACAATGATTGATTATATTGAAGTTGGAAAACGAATTTCAGGGACAAAAGACAGACCTGTTAATATTTACTGGAATTTTTAGAAAGTCAGAAAAATCAAGGGTTACAGAGCCTAAGGTTAGATTTACAAAGGCGTACCCCAACAATTTATTATAATTTCATAAAGTTCAGTAATATCAACAGTTTTAGAGCCTAATGTTAGGCTTGAAAAATCGTGCCCGAGCAAAAAGCAAGAACAACTTATGACAACATCCTGCGTTTCTGTGACGACTACGACGTAAAAGACGCTATACGCTTTTTGCGTGAGCGCGAAGTTGTTCACTATCAAAGATTCGGTGAAAATTTAAGACTTCTCACCGATAAACTCGACTCTAAAAACTACTATGCATTCAACCCCGAATTTGACAAAAAATGTTTTAAAAACCAGCTAAAGAAAAAGTAAATTTTTAAATTATTTATAGTCAAATAGTGAAACTGCATTTTTACTCACTGGCGTCGATTTATAAAATAATATACAAAAACAGAGCCTGAACTTAATAATAGTTCGGGCTCTGTTTTTTAATGACTGTTTTTTGAAAGTTGCTGCGTGAATTAAGTAAAATATTTACGTTTCCTTAATTAACAGAAATTGAATTTAAAACTATATTAAACTAATATTAAAGTGATGTATTTCCCATTTACTCAATTATCAGCCACAAGCATAGATTTAATACTAAGAATACGATGTTTATTACTGAAAAGATTAGCAAATATTTTGAAGATCTTATATTTTCTTTTTGAATAAACTTAAATGAAATAAGACTTGCCATTGAAGCTATAATAGTGCCTAATCCTCCGAGATTTACTCCTATCAAAAGCATTTGGGCATTGTCTGTAAAGCCTGACAAAAGTATAGCTGCCGGTACATTAGAAAATACCTGACTTGTTACAACTCCGGTAATAATCTCATTTCCTTCAACAATATTATGCAGAAAATCGCTTATACTCGGAATATTTCCTAAATTACCAATGAAAATGAACAAGAATACAAATGTTAAAAGCAGGCTGTAATCTACATTTGCAAGTGCCTTTATGTCAAAAATAAGCACCGCAATAACTACTACAACCAAGAGAACAGCAAAATGCACAACTCTGAAAACACTTAACAAAGAGGTAATAAACAACACAAAATACAGGCACATTAATCTAATATTAAGGTGTACTCCCCCGCAAGAATCACTGACTCTCACTTGATGTCTGCCAACAAAAAGTGCAGATATAATCAGCAAAACCAGAGAAAGCATTGCATACGGAGCAATGGCTGAAAAGAAATCCGCCATACTCATTTTATATGCAGAAAATAAATATAAATTCTGCGGATTGCCGATAGGCGTCAGCATACTGCCGAGATTTGCGGCAACGGTTTCTAAAGTTACGGTATAAATCAGTTTATTGCTTTGCCCTGCCATTTTAAATGTTATTATTGTAAACGGTACAAATGTAATAAGGGCAACATCATTTGTAATTATCATTGAACTGAAAAAACACAACAAAACAAAGGTAAGCACTAAACCGAATAAAGTATTGACCCTGTCAAGTATTTTCTCGGCCAAAAATTTAAATATGCCCAGCTTGTTCAGTCCTGCCATAATTGTCATCAGGCAAAACAGTAACGCCAGTGTTCGAAAATCTATATAGCTTATGTATTCCTCGCTTGGAGTTACAAAAAAAGCAGATGCTACTGCCAGCACAAGCGACAGCAGCATAACTATCTCGTTTTTTATAAATACAAATAATTTGTTCATTTAATATCCTTTATTAACGACAAATTTTAAATTCATTTTTAATAAAATACCCTGAGTTTAAAAACATCTTTTAATTTTTCATATTATTTCCTAATAAGCAAAAGTCCCATTGTGTTTGGACCGCAATGCGATGTTATCGTACAGCCTGCAATATTTTCGATAATCTCTCCGCAGTCAGGCATGAGTTCAAGGACTTTTTTGCGGACATTCATTACATCTTCCTCGCTGCACCTTGTATGTGTTATAAATATTCGGCGTTTGTCTATGTCATTTCTGTCTTTAAGCCTGTCAACAATATACTCAAGCATAACCTTGCTTATGTTACCGCGATACTTCTTTCCTGTATTCATCTTTCCGTCCACAACCTCGATACAAGGCTTAAAATTAAGCAGATTTGCTCCAAATGCTGCTACTGCAGAACACCGTCCGCCTTTATGAAGATAATCAATGCTGTCAATTACAAATCCTACCTCTACCTTTGGTACAATCTCAGAACAGGATTTTACAATTTCTTCAGCAGTACAGCCTGATTGCGCCATTTCAGCCCCGTGCATCACAACCACACCTTGTCCGGTTGAAAGATTTCGTGAGTCAACTACGTAAACTCCTCCTGTTTCCTGTGCTGCAATACAGGCATTTTGATATGTTACGGAAAATTCACTGCTGATGCAAAAATGTACTATTTCATATCCCTGCTCACGCCAATACTTAAACGCTTCGATATAGTCATTAATGTTTACTGCGCTGGTCTTTGGAAGATTTCCGCTCTCTTCTACATAATCATATATTTCTTCGGGGAAAACCTCTTCCCCGTCTTTTTTTATTTTATCTCCCATTATTATATATAACGGAACAATTGATATATCGTATTTATCAAGCAGTTCCTTTGAAAGGTCGCAGGTGCTGTCAGACATAATTTTTATCTTCATAATTTATCCTCCATACGGATTTTATTTCCCGACATAATTACTTTTATTTTTATAGTATATCATTAAAAATAATTATATTCAATATTTTCCATTATATTATTAAACTACAGTTGCTCATTGACAGTGAAATGTTAATCATATAGAATTAAAATATAATTGATTTGAGGCATTATTATGGATTTACGTTTAACATTTAATGAAGACGAATATAATTACGATAAAATAAGACCCTGTTATCCGAATGAATTATACAATGATATTTTTTCTTACTCAAAAATTACAAGCGAAAGCAAAATTCTTGAAATCGGCATTGGAACAGGGCAAGCCACTTTGCCGTTTTTGGATAAGAAATGCAATGTAACTGCCGTTGAACTCGGTGATAAATTGGCAAAGTACAGCAAAAATAAATTTTCTGAGTATAAAAATTTTAATATAATAAACTCGGATTTTTTAAAATGCAATTTATCGACCAAAACTTTTGACTTAATTTACTCCGCAACTGCATTTCACTGGATTTCTAAAGATCACGGATATGCTAAAATCAAAACATTACTTAAACAAGGAGGTACGCTTTCTTTATTTTGGAATCATCCGTTTGTCAGCAGAAAAGATGATGAGTCAAATATTGCAAGTATGAAAGTTTACAGTAAATATCGTCCGAATGATAATCATGCCGTTGAATTTAACAGAACAGATTGTCAGAAATATACTGACGAATTAAAAGACTATGGATTTACAGACATTAAATCAAAGATATATCACAGAATACGAACACTTTCAACTGACGAATACCTGTCCTTGCTGAATACATATTCCGACCACCTCGCTTTACCTGAAAATATAAAATCGGCATTTGAAAAAGATATGAAAAACGCTATTGATGCTATCGGCGGAAAAATTAATATATACGATACTATAGACTTGTATCTTGCTAAACACAAAATTTGTTAAATGATTAATTGGAGTGAGTTATTGATTATGAAGATTGACCGCCTTATAGGAATTCTTTCAATTCTTCTCCAGAGAAATAAAATTACAACTGCGGAACTCGCTGGGAAATTTGAGGTGTCCCGCAGAACAATACTCAGAGATATTGAAAGCCTTAATCGTGCCGGTATTCCTATTGTAACTTCACAGGGACAAGGCGGAGGAATTTCTATAATAGAAAATTTTAAGATTGACAAAACCGTATTGTCCTCAGATGAAATGCAATCAATTATTTCAGGATTGCGAAGTCTTGACAGTGTCAGCGAGACAAAACATTATCGTCAGCTTATGGATAAACTTTCTTCTAAAAGCTCTTACTCAATAAATACAGACGATCATATTATTATTGATTTGTCTATGTGGGACAAGTCTGCTGTATCAGAAAAAATAGAGCTGATTAAATCGGCAATAGAAAACAATGAGAAAATTTCATTTACCTACTATTCGCCAAATGGAATAAGTATTCGTGAAATAGAACCGTATCATTTGGTATTTCAATGGTCTAGCTGGTATGTATGGGGATTTTGCACCGAGCGTAACAATTATCGTATGTTCAAACTTACTCGCTTGACAAATTTAAAATGTACATATAAAAAATTTGAAAAAAAAGAAATACCAAACTACGTCTGCGATAAACTGCGTCATACAAGAGGCTCTACCGAAGCAGTAGTAAAATTTGATAAGCATGCAAAATGGCGAATAATTGACGAATGGGGTACAAATAACTTTGATGAAGATAAAGACGGAAATATTATTATAAAATTAACTTGGTCTAACAAGCAATCATTGTTTAACTGGATTCTGTCCTTTGCCGGTCAGGCTGAAATAATCTCTCCTGACGAATACAGAAAAGAATTCAGGAAAATGATAATTAACATTTTAGAAAAATACTAAATATGACATAATGCTGTCGCATTATATATGGTACTATCATTTTATCAAATTAAATGAGGTTATATTATGTATAATTATTTTGACAGCAAAGTACAGCAATTCTGGGAAAAAATAGGAACTCACGCTGTAATGACTTTATCAACATGTAGTAATCATCGTGTTACTGCACGACCAATGAGCGTAATTGTATATAATCAGAAATTTTACTGCCAAACCGATAAAACTTATTTAAAATTCAAGCAGATCTTGGATAATCCTTATGTTTCGCTTTGTGTAGATAATTTTTCAATTGAAGGAAAATGCAGATGCATTGGAATACCGCTTGATATAGATAATACTTTTTTCGTCACTGCTTTCAAAAAATATTACCCCACATCCTTTATAGCGTATTCTAATATCCCTACCGAAAGGCTTTTAGAGATCACGCCCACTTTGATTTATTCGTGGAACTATAAGTTTACAACACCTTATATTGAATATATAAATTTTATTGAAAAAAGTTTTCGAAAAGAGTATAAATAAGGAGTATGCAAAATGGCTTTTGACTATAAAAAAGAATACAAGGAATTTTATATGCCCAAGAAGAAACCTACTATTGTAACTATACCAAAAATGAATTACATTGCTGTAAAAGGCAAGGGCAATCCTAACGAAGAAAACAGTGAATACAAAAAATCGATTGAACTTTTGTATGCAATAGCCTTTACAATAAAAATGAGCTATAAAGGCGATTATAAAATTGATGGCTATTTTCAATATGTAGTTCCGCCTCTTGAAGGTTTTTGGTGGCAGGACGGAATTAACGGAATTGATTATTCAAACAAAGAGAGTTTTAATTTTATTTCCGTAATCAGACTTCCCGATTTTGTATCAGAAAAGGATTTTTATTGGGCTCTTGAAGAAGCTGCAAAAAAGAAAAACAAGGATTTTTCTAAGGTTCAATTTCTGAGTTATGATGAGGGTATCTGTGTACAATGTATGCATATAGGTTCTTATGACAATGAACCTGCAACAATTGAACTGATGGACAACTTTGCAAAAGAAAACGGATATGAAACAGACATTAACACCCAAAGACCTCATCACGAAATTTATTTGAGTGATCCCAGAAGATGTGACATAAGCAAACTGAAAACTGTTATCAGACATCCTGTCAGAAAAATTAATGATTAATATTATAAATCTGAGTTCTTACAGGCTCGGGCTTTGTTGTTTTCTCTTTATAAAATTATTAATAACAATTGACACTATTCAACAATTTTTATAAAATTGAATTGTAAGAATTAGTGGTTTAAAAGGAGAATATTTATGACTGAAAACTCTGTAAAAAACCTGAAAGTTGCTTTATTGCAGATTGCACCTGAAAACACATTGGAACAAAACCTTAAAAAGGGTTTGGAATATTGCGGAAAAGCAAAACAAATGAATGCAGATATTGCGTTATTTCCCGAAATGTGGAGCACAGGATACACAATACCCGAAAATATTGATGAGCTTAAAAAACTCGCGGTCACCGCTGACAGCGAGTTTGTAAAATCATTTGGTCAGCTGGCTAAAGAGCTTGATATGGCAATAGGCATAACATTTCTTGAAGCATATGAACCCCTGCCAAGAAACTCAATTTGCCTTTTTGACCGTTTTGGCAACAAGGTACTTACATATGCCAAAGTACATACCTGTGACTTTGGCGATGAGTGCAGGTTATCTGCGCGCGATGATTTTTTCGTAACAGATTTAAACACCTCGCAGGGAAATGTCAAAATCGGCGTGATTATTTGCTATGACAGAGAATTTCCCGAAAGTGCAAGAATTTTAATGCTCAAAGGCGCAGAAATTATTTTAGTTCCGAATGCCTGTCCTATGGAGATTAACCGCCTTTCTCAGCTTCGTGCGAGGGCATATGAAAATATGACGGGTATTGCAACTGCAAACTATCCTGCCGGAAAACCAGACTGTAACGGTCATTCATCTGCATTTGACGGCATTGCTTACAGACAATCCGATTTTTGCTCAAGAGACACCCTGATTATTGAAGCCGGTGAACGTGAAGGTATTTATATCGCTGATTTCCCGATTGATGAAATAAGAGAGTACAGAAACCGTGAAGTCCACGGCAACGCCTATCGCCATCCGCAGAAATATAAACTTATTGTGTCAGAAAATATAGATGAGCCTTTTATCAGAGCAGACTACAGAAAATAGAAAGAAATATTATTCTCATTAACTTAAATTGAGGTACTGAAATATGTCAAAAATCAGCATTGAACATGTTGCAATGTATGTTAACGATTTAGAAAAAACTAAGGAGTTTTTTGAAAAGTATTTTAATGCAAAAGCAGGCAAAAAATATCATAATAGAACTACAAGATTTATGTCATATTTTCTCAGTTTTGATTATGGTGCAAGGTTGGAGATTATGACAAGATCTAATATGACCAACAGCAATAAATCCTTGGTAAGAACCGGATACATTCACCTTGCGTTCAGCGTTGGAGGTAAAGAAAATGTTAATGCTTTAACAGAAAAGTTAAAATCAGACGGTTATGAAATTATCAGTGGTCCAAGAATCACAGGCGACGGATATTATGAAAGCTGCATAATAGGTATTGAGGGTAATCAAATAGAAATTACTTTATGATTATGATAAATAATTAAACAACTTTTTTATAAGGCTCTATAATAAATGGGCTCTGTAATAAATGTTGGGGTAACAAAATAGAGCCTAAAAAACAAGGAAAACCGCATAAACACTATATTTACACGGTTTTCCTTTTGGCTCCCCCAACTGGGCTCGAACCAGTGACATCATGATTAACAGTCAAACGGTCTGCGACAATTATTGGCTTATTTACTGGGGTTTTAGGCTCCGCAAAATCGTTATGTAGTTTATTTGTAGTAATAAATTTATTAGGGTCGCAGTATATCACATGTAAAAATTGGATAAATTTAGTCAAAAATATTAATCAAATAATTTTGTTTATAAGTCAAAAAGACAAAAATAAAAAATCCCCGAAACAATCTTTGCGGACTGTTTCGGGGATGAAGTTATGTATATTAAATTATGTGTTTGAATTAAATAGCTTTTAGCTCCGCTTCGTTAGCTTAACATACTGCGAGCTGATATAGCAGTCTTGACTTTGACCGCTTACCGCAATTGCAGTCCAACCTTTGTTTGTACCGCTCTCAATTTGATAATAAGCTGTAAATTTAGTGCCTTTGTTCACCTGTTTTAGTATTGTGCCGTTCGGCGCTTTACGTACCCTTACGGCATCTCCTGTTACGGTTGCTGTTGGATATTTTGATGTACCGCTTTTATTGATGCGCGTATTTTGTATCCATCCCGCTGTACCGTCACTTGCCTTACAGTAAGACCAGCCGTAACCATCATCTTTAATCCAAGTAAGAGTTGTGCCCGCAGGACAGGTTTTAAGTTTTTTGCTTGATTTGTACTTATCGTCAACATACGCTTGTGAACGTAGGTATGATGTTCTATTAATAACCTTAACCGTTTTTCCCGTTGTGGAAGTTGTCGGCTTCTTTGTACTTGTGCCTTCTTGTGCATAATCAGGTCTGCAAACACCTGAAATAACGCTTGCGCTTCGAGTTTGGCGCTTTACTTCACCATTTGACGTTGAACCTGTGTTGCCCTCAATTGTTGTATATGTACCGTCAGCGTTGCATTTCTCTATAATCCCGACGTGGTCAAGGGAGTATGTAATCGGCACGCTTTCCGAACGGTTATTACTCCAATGGAATAAAACAATATCTCCCGGTTTAAATCCGCTTGTCTTAAATTTGTTTCGAGAGTAGAACGCATTGCCTAACACTCCGCAGCCTGCCGTTTTGACAAATAACATATCCTCTGCCCCTGCCTGTTTGAATAACCACCAAATAAAGACAGCGCACCAGTCATATTCATTACCTGATACATCCGAGCCATAGAAAGCCTTGTTGTATTTACATTTCTTAATATTGGTGGCCTTTACACCGATTTCTTTTTTTGCGAGTTCAAGTATTTTTGAAGCTATTACTTTTGCCATAATTAAACCTCCTCGTTATTTTTCTGATTTTCATTGTTACTTGTATTAAGCCGTGCTACGTCAACTTTAGCCTCTGCGATAACATATGCAACCACACCGCCAAGCGCAGATATGATTGCTGTAACCTGAGTTACGATATTATCTCCGCAACCAAAGAACACCATAACGGATATTATAAAATCTGCTATTAATGCCCAGAATTTACGGCTTGATAGTTTTTGTTTCCAATCAATTTTCATTTTTATCCCTCACAATCTTCTGTTATTTCATTTTCCAATTCGGGCGGCTGATTAATAATCTTTTGCTTATTCTCAACTGCTGATTTTACCAAATAACCTACTATTCCGCCTGTCATTGGTAAGCCTATGTAATTAAGCAGGCTGTCCAATGTCAGACACTCAGGAACTGCAATTGCTTGATAAACAATAATAGACATTCCGAATACTGCTCCTGCAAACCATAAGACAATCATTAATGCCAATACTTTTTTGGAGTATTCCCGAAAAGTCTTTAGCTTTTTTATATGTTTTGCTTTTTTCATTTAGTTTCCTTTCGTTGTTTATGAATTTCTTCAAGGTCGCTAATACGGTGATTAGCAACATCGATTTTTTCCTCTTGTACATCGAGACGTTTTTCAATGCTGTATGTACGCTCAATCAGGTTATTGTGCTTATCAACCTTTTTTTCCAATTGCTCAATCCTGTAGTTTGATAACTTTGATGTTGCAAAAATACCTGCAAGCGACCCGAACAATGTACCTACAAAACTGAGCACAGCTATTATGATGTTTTCGCTCATTTAATTTTCTCCTCTATTTAACTATTTAACTCCGTAATTAGGGTCTGTCTGCTTTATAAACTATTGTAAATCCTATTCCCTCGCCGCTTTTCCAAGCGCCCGAATCGTTTGTTATGTTTAAACACGTAGCGTTAAGATTTTGCCCTTGGTAATTAACGCTTGCATTATTTAATCTCCAGCGCACAAGTGAGTTATTAGTTGATACACATATTCCTCTGAGACTTCCCGTTGATGTCACAGGGCTAAATGGATATGGCAGCCCTCCAAACAGTAAACCGTCTTCTCCATTCTTGGGATTAGAATTTAATACTATATCAACAGTCATTGTTACAAAGTCGCCTATGAGTTGATATGCACACTTAGCGTACCTGAGCGAAGCTCCCATATCGTATATTGGTATCAAGTCTTTTTCTCCTGACTTGATATTTACGGATAAGTTTTTATTATTAGTACCCGCTATAACAATGCCCTTTTCGTTTACAGTTACAGAATTATATGTACCTGCACTTACTCCTGAATCTTTAAGTGTAGTTGCTATAGATACCGTACTGCCTACTGTAGCAGCTGTCGTTCCTGTAACATCTCCTGTCAAAGTATGTTTTACTTTGGGCTTATTTGTAATTCCAGACCAAGTCACAGAACTTGGTGACGAACTCGGAGAACTGCCTGTAATTTCTTCAAATGCGTCCTCTGTTCCGAATCTTCCGCTGCTTTTTACTATATATATTTTTCCCGTACTTACTACTTTGACAAAGTCGCCACTTTGTACTGTTGATGATGTTAATTTCATGCGGGTATCGTCGTCTACCACTGTAACAAGTTTTGTCAACGCTTCATCCGGCAAATTATCAACCGGTATTTTACCTGTAATGTTTGAAGCATCTACAGATTTTAAACTGTTTGAGATGTTTTTAAGGGCATTTTCAATCTGCGATGACATATTGTAATCATCAACATAATGGATTGTTGCAGTGCTTGGAATTGCTTCGTCTTCAATAGTAATCTGCTTGTTGATGTTATCAATATACATATCTGTCAGATTTGAACACCCTATAAAAGCTCCGCTTTGAATTCGGGTTACTTTTGATGATACAAAGGCTGTTTTGACATTTAAATTGCTTGTAGCATATCCTGCCGACAATACGTCCAAGTCTGATGTTTTTATCGGAATATCATTTTCATCAAACAACACCGATACAGACAGGGCAAAGCGGGATTTGCTGTCAGTCTTTGTGTATGCGTCCGTAATTTCGTAGCCTGAAAGCGTTGTCGCCTTATCAGCCTTTTTGTTAAGCGCCTCGTTTACTGCCTCTGTATCAGCTTTACCGTTAATCTTACTGTTAACGCCCATCAGTCCCTTAAAGGCATTTGATAAAGCATTAAAATCATCTGCATAATGTATCTCCGTTGTATCGGGTATTGTTTTTGGAGATATCTCAACTGCACCAGCGACATTATCAATATAGATATCTTTTAAATTGGTACATCCGTAAAACGCTCCGCTTGTAATTGATGTAACGGTTGATGGTACAAACACTGTTACAACATCTTGATTTCCTGTCGCAAACCCAGCGCCCAGCTCGGGGAGAATTGCACATTCGATAGGTATAAAATTACTGTCAAATAATACAGTAATACCCAACTCGTCAGCTTTTTTGCCAAGCATATCATCTATTTCGTCGTAGTCATAATAGTAATCGGTAAGGTACTTTATGACAGCAAGCGCAGTCGGGTATTTTTCGGAATCCGAGAACTTTTTATCAAATGTTTTAACCTTATTGCTGAGTAATTCGTAAACATTCGGAGGTACTGTCCCTGTACCCCCGGAACCGACACTTAATGAGGCCACAAGCTGTTCGAGGGAAGTTACATCTTTTTCGAGAGCTGTCACCCCCTGTGTCGCCGCTTCTATGCCGTCGTCCATGTGATTAAGATTTTCAGCTGTAAGTGGTGTAGCTGTGCTTGGGCTGTTTTCCCAATTAATTCTTTTATAATCATTCATTTATTCCATTCCTTTCGCTTCAATTTTGTCTGTCAGTGCCTGAATTCCCGTAATTGTACGGGATAGAATAATTGTATCAACAAGTTCGTATATTATTTCATCCCCTTCGTCATACAAATAATCGCCGTTTACGTCTGTTTTGTTAACTCTTATTTTTATCCTGTCTCCTACTTCTCGCCATAATCTACCGTCAAGTGTTGCCGTACACGGGGTATATTCGCAATCATATATTCGTCTGCCCGGAGCACCATTTAGCAAGTCATTAAGACGATGAACCGTGGCCCCATTAGTTTTATCGTATTCCTGCCAAGCTATAACATTGTCCGTCATATCATATATTTTTGAGATAGCCCCGTCGGGAATATGATAAGGTTCAAACTTCATAATTTTGGCATTTCTATCTTCTCCACCAATAGATACATCTATTTCTGTGTAACCTGTACTTACAAACTCTTCTGCGTGGAAATCTTCGTAAAAGTCATATATTTCCCCTGTTGCAGTCAAAGCCTTAAGAGTAAACACACCTTTGTCACTGTTCGGTTGAATAACACCAAACAGCCCTATCATTTCACAAGTGTTTTTTAATATTTCGCCGTAACTTATCTTGTCCGAATTTTCCAGCCAAGATTTATTCATAGTTTTAAAATCTCTGACAGTGGTATTCTCCGCCTCGTTGATAACCGAATTAAGATAATTACTGTCACTTAACGTTACAACCATATGCCCGTTATGATTAAGGCATATTACAAATAAATCACCTATCTTGTACCCGTTTGGATAGCTTTTCCAAAGACCATACAAATAATTTGTAGCGTCCCATTCAAACAACTTAGACATTACATCATAAGCTACAACATTACGCATATTTTTGTCGCTCTTGTTAATTTCTGCACTGTCAATTATGCCGCTGAATATCCAAAACTCTTTTGACATAATGGTTTCGCCGGGAAACAAATCAGCAGACGGGTATAAGGTTGCAGACGGAAGAAGATAGTTTCCGCTTGGAAATGTCTGAGTTAACTTAACACTTATCCACTTGCCGACAAGAGCAGAGGTAAATGTTCTGTCCATTGTATTTACTAGGTCAATATTAAACTCAGATGCAATACAACCGCCGAATTTCAGAGTGTTTTCATCGCATACCGCTTGTTTCAATGTCATGCTTTCGCTTGCAATGTTATCTTCGGTAATCGTTGCCTCATCATGGTCAGGAAACGTAATTTCTAGTGTGTTATACATTAACTCATTTATAATTTTTTCTCTCTGTTTAGGAGGCATATACATATTTTTTCACCGCCTTAGTATTCAATGAACGTAAATGTAACGGGAGAATATTTAATATTATCTTTTGAAATCTCAATAATTTCATAAGTAATATCAGGCATATATGCCGTCATTGTACGATATTGAAGCAATTCATCATCCCAGTATGTAACTTGTAATTTGCGTTGGCGGGCATTGTCAAAAGCACTATTAAGCAGATTTCGAATTGTCTGCATTTGCAATAAATCTAATTCTTTAGTAGTAAATTCAAGTTTGGTCTTGGAATTTGGAGAGGTTGTCCTGTGCATTAAATTATTACTGTCACGGTATGCTTTTAGCTCGGTGCGCTGCAACGGAGTTGATTTATAGGAGCTTTCTGCAATTAACTCATGCGGAAATTGCTTCCCTGTCTTTGTAAATTTGATTAAATAACCTTGAAAATTAGGCACATTCAATTCATTCTCCTTTCAATATGAATTTGAGTATAAAAAATACGCTACGAATTAACGTAACGTATTAATTAATGAAATAAATTGTTGACACACGTGCTAATACGTGTTATAATATAAATAACATTAGCGAGGTGATAATATAATGCCAATGACGCCAAGAGAAATGATAAAACTATTAAAGTCAAACGGTTTTGAAGAAATAGGTTCTAACGGTTCTCATAGAAAATTATATAATCCTCAAACTAACAAAACAGTAATTGTTCCGTATCATAGTAAAGAACTAAAAAAAGGTACAGAACAGGGAATACTAAAAGAAGCAGGTATAAAATAACTGAATATATGGAGTGTGATATTATGAAAAAAGTTTTCTATCCTGCAATTTTTACAAAAGAAGACATTGGTTATTCTGTTCGTTTTCCTGATTTGCAAGGCTGCTTTACTGAGGGAGACACTTTAGAAGAAGCATATAAAATGTCACAGGAAGCAATGGGTTTATGGTTTGAACGTGATAAACCCGGAGAATTTAACTATCCTTCCGCTAGTGACATTTGTAATATAGGACTTTCAGAAAACGAGCAAATTGTCTTGATTGAATTTGACCCCGTAGAGTATATGAAACATACAAGTACAAAATCAGTTAAGAAAACCCTTACAATTCCCGAATGGCTTAACACATTGGCAGAAGAAAATAATATAAATTTTTCAAATGTACTGCAAAATGCACTAAGAGAAAATTTAAATGTTTAATTTATTGGCATATGGTTATAAACCGTATGCCGAATTTTTAGTTCAATCATTAGACATTAAAGAATTTTATTCAACAAAGCTCTTGCTGACACCAACTTGGCAAGAGCTTCTGTTACTTCTGCAATTTCATTTAGTTCTACTCGACTGTCCATTTTAATTATTTTTTGAATATACGAGCAACCATCGTGAATTGTACGGTCAACATCATCATAGACATTTACTTTATTTGGCATATTCTCACCCCCTATTCATAAAAAAATGTATAATAATAGCGCACACCCGTAGATGTACGCTATAGTTAATAAATTTTAGAGCGGCTTGACAAAACACATTTATTTGATATAATAAAAATAGATAAGGCAAATCGTATAAGCGGTTAGCCCCTATAAAACTTAGTTTAAGAAATAAACCGTTTCATTGGAGTGTGGCGGTTTATTTCTTTTTTATTGCAATGACAGTATAAAGAACAATAATTAATATTACCGTTATGTACTCCATTGGCAACACCCCCTTACAGGGGCAAGACTTAACCGCCTACCGTTATCATTTGCCTTATCCGTTTAAATCATATCATAATTTGTCAGACATTACAATAGCCACCCCGTTTGGAGTAGCTTTGATTTATAAATTAAGGAGTTGCTTTTTCTTTTGTTCAAATTCATTTTGAGTTATAACACCTTGATCAAGTAATGTCTTATATTTACTTATTTCATCCGCAGAAGAAACCGCTGCTGCAACATTAAATGGTGTTTGCATTTCACTAATTTTTTTCATAATTAGGTTATACACCTCTTCAGATAAGGCAGGAATTTTACGGTTAAATGCACGTAGTATCACGGTATTGGGATCTTGTGCGCTACTCATTGGGGAACTAAAAAGTCCTGTTTTTGAATTATAATTTGCTGTACCGGCAGTAATAAATCTCATATATCCATTTGTCATACCGGGCTTCTTATAATCCACACCTGATAAATTACTGTAAAAAAATGTAGTATCACCCTTTATTCCTTGTGAAGCAAATGCAAATAATCCTTTTCTTTTAATAACCACTCTATTATTATAAACCAAAACAATTCCGTTAGTAGCTTTTAACTCCATTAATGCTTTTTCAGACATAGATGCACCTCGTTACAATATATAACTTTAACATCATAATATAACAAGATTATCTAAAAGTCAACAAAAAGTATTTATTTTAAGCAATTTACTAAAAAAACGATTATTCCTAATATTATGAGGATATTTATGAAAACGCAGAATATCCGTGACTTTTTTTAAAGTGATAATTTTTGTCAACCATAACTTTAAAAACTTTTTCGCCGTCAAGATATATATTGATTTCCTCATTTCCGCCGTCATTGCTTCCTAAGTTTATTTCGGCAATTGCTTCTTTTACAGCTTGTTTCATTGTTGATAACGGGGAAACCACCTCGGGTTCGCGCTTGTTATCACCGAGAACGGCAAGAAATTCACCATAGCTTGCAGGAACTACTGTACCTGTTGCGAGTTTGGGAATCAAAGGTGGTTCTGACGGCATAGAAAAATGCCAGTCTTGACCAAATATATCTCCTATCGCACCTGCAATACCGCCTATTGAATCGACAATGCCTTTGACAACCGTATAAATACCTGTCCAAAGAGAATTAATACCGTCAATAATTAAGTTTATAACCCATTTTATTGAGTTCCATATACCATCCCAGATACCTTTTATGAAATCTGCAATATTTTGAAAAATATCACAAACGCTTGTCCAAAGTGTTTCAAAAAATCCAATTACAGGTGAAATTAAGTTATCCCAAATCCACCCCCCAACATCGGAAAACAAATCGCAAATCCATTCCCATGCAGATTGAATTGCTTTACAAATATCATCCCAATAAACTATGCAAGCCACAATAGCAGCAATAAGAGCCATAATTCCTAATACAATCCATGTAATTGGATTTACCATCATAACAGCATTAACTATTGCCATAATTACGGCAAACGCTCCTAACGCTGCTACAATTGTCATAATTACCGCTGCTATCGGATTTTCTTCCCATAATCCTGCAAGCATTTCTACAATACCTGTAATTGCAGACCATATCGCCTCTGCTGCTGATACAAGTATTCCCCACCAATCAATATTTGCAAAAAATTCGCCTATGTCTTTTCCTATTTGCTCCCAATCAATATTTTGCAATGCTGTAGAAATAGTTGAAAATGCGCCGATTATCCCATTAGAAATGGTTTGTCCAGCCATTGCCCAATCAATTTGTGTGAAAAATCCATTAATAAGATCTGATATAGATAAGCCTGCCTTTTCCCAGTCAAACGTTGTAACAAAACCAAAACCTGTTGAAATGATTGCCTGCAACACCGCTCCAAATGTAGCGCCTAACTCCGACCAATCAATTGTACTGAACAATCCGTTTAATGCGTTTGCAATGCCTACTCCAAGCTCGGTAAAGTTAAACGTAGTTAAAAATGTATAAGCAAAATCAACAGCCGTCATTATGCCGTTGCCAATTGTTGTACCTGTTAAAAACCAGTCCAACTTTTCAACAGCACCATTCAGAAAGCCTGCGATATTACCAGCCCATTTTTTAGCTGTGTTGCGAATTTTGGACCAATTAATCTTAGACATTGCCTTATTAAGTTTGTCGGCTGCAAGCTGTCCCAAGCCCTCAAAATCCTGCTTTTGAAATAACTCTTTTACTCTTTTTGCAAAATCGCTTATGCCACCTGTGATATAGGATGTTGTAAACATTTCACTCGGCACAATTTCGTTAGCATTATTTGTTGAAGTAAAAGTATCTGAACTTGAATTATCGGGCATAACATTAAGTTCATCATATCCGGCAAGATATTTCTGATTTTCTTTTGCGGCCTTTGTGTTTTCTTTTGCAGCGGAAGCTGTATCAGTAAGACTTGCGGCGTAATCTTTCTGTATTTTGACAGCTTTAGTGTACTCAGATTGCCCTGTAAGAGCTGCTATAAACTGCGCGACTTTGTCTGTTACTGTGGATAAGGTATCCATAAAGCCTGTCAGTATAGGAGTTACTACATTTAAAATCGGCGCAAATGCTGTTGCAAGAGAATTTTTCAGATAATCTAGAGATGTTATAAGCGCAGAGAGATTTTCATTTACTTTCGGATTTACTTGTGCGAGGTTGTCTATGCCCTCTTTTATTCCCTTTAATCCACCTTGCAGCACTTTATACAACAGCAATCCTGCCAATGCCTGTTTGATTCTCTGCAAAGATTTTGAAAGCAAATTCATCTGCGAATTTGTGTGTGATGTATTTTTACCAATATTCTTGATTGTTTTTACTATAGTGCTGTTAAAAGCCTTTTTCAAACGAGAATACACATTTTTTAATGCCTTTGAAAATTGTTCAAATACATCAACAGTAGATTTCAGCTCTTTTTTATTGGATTTTTCTTCGTTTTCAGCTTCTCTCAGTTTTGCCTTATAAACGTTGAGTTTTCCTGACAAATCCTCTAATTTTTTCTTCTTTTCAGCATACTCGGCAGTATCTTTCCCGGTGACATTTGATTCAGCGGATTTAACTTGCTTTAGCTCACGCTCGTATTCTTGTAATTTGGTCTCTGCATCATCAATTTGCTTTTGTACTTTGTTCCAATTTTCATCTTGTGACAACATATTGTCAAGATATTCGGTACCAAAGCCCATGCTTGTAAGGTCAGCTTGTTTCGCATTTCCTATACGGTCAGCTTCTTCATATAAAGACCTGAGCTGATTTTTAGCTTTTCCAATGTCTTTTTCGAGTTTCTCGGTAATGTCACTCTTAATGGGAGTATTTGCCATTTTTTCAAGCTCTTGCGTTAAGTTTGCAACCTCTTTTTCGGCAGAGGAAATCTTATTCTTAAGCTCAATTACCTTTGATGATACCTCTTTCATTTTTGAAGATACTTGTTTTGTACCTTTGGCAACTCCATCGGTATCTATTTTAGTATCAAAAATCAAACTGCCGTCAACTGCCACGTAATCACTTCCCTTCACAAAATAAATTCTTATATATATAAAAACAGCTTATATCTGCGGACGTATGCTATAAAAATATTTTTGAATAAATTTATCTACTTTAACAGCTCATTGATATAATCCATTTGAACCTGTTCCTCAGCCGTCAGCTTTTCCTTAATATTAATTAATGCTTTATGCTCGTTGTAAAACTCCCGTTCCCATTTTTCGAGCTTTTTGCCTTTAGCACGTTTGGCACGGATATTCATGACCTGTGAATAAAGTCCCTCGCCTATCTCGTTAAACAAGCCGAGAAAAGACCACCAATGCATATAATCTACTGTGCGTGTCTCGCAGCCTGCAACTTTATTAACAGCAGGAAATATAATAGCTTGGTCGTACTCCCAATCCATAATTTTGACCGGGGCTTGTTTTGACTTGGGCATATTGCCGCCGTCAAGGAACCATGTTGCTTTTTTAAGCGCTTCTTCTGCATTTTGCGGAATTTCTTTATACAAGCAATTTAAACAAGCTGATACTTTATCATAGCCGGATAATTCAGGGTCGTTGTAAGCCTCAAAAATCAACAGGGCAATTCGAAAATCAGAATTAATTTCGTACTGTTTACCGTCAACTTCAAGGCTCGTAGGAAGTGAACCTATCATTTTGAAAACTTCTTCGCTTGAGAAGTATATTTTTCAATATTTTTCGATGATAGTTTTTGCTCAGCAATGACATCTTTTTCTATTATCGGTATTATAGCGTCAAAAAAATTCATAAATAAGGGCTGACCGCCGCAGGAGGAAATACAATTCGATGTACCAAATGCCGCTGTACATACATCAGAACCAAAAATATAATTAATCTGTTTTCTTATATCCTTATCGCACTCCGACAAAAACGGTATTGCCTCGTCAGTTGATAAATTTTCCTTTTCCAAAGCTTCATATTTATTCATAATGCCATTAAGACTCTTTTTTACCTCATTTATACGGTCAAGAATTGACATATCTGTTGTGTTTATGCGGATTACTGCATTCTCATCATCGTTAATCTGATATTCTTTATATCCGCTGTTAAAAGTAATTTTCTCCAAATTTTTTTCACTCCTTAAACTAAAAGGGCGGTTTTACCCGCCCTTTTCTTACTATTCATCTTGTTATTAATCTTCTGATGGTGTGAACTTATTAGTTGCAATTGCCCATGTACCTTTCGTGCGATTACCATTGTAATGCACTTCAAACGGAATTTGAACGCCGCCGGTATCACCGCCCATTGACTGCGGAATAATAATTGCATCTTCCTTGTATGCCCAAACTACGGTGCCTGATCCGTCGACCAGAACATCAACAACAGTTGTTTTAAGACTTCCGCCTGTTGCTCTTGTATTTATGATTTCTGCCAAATGTTCAAACAGAGGATCATCCTCGTATGCGTAATATGTATCAACGGTGCCCGACGGGTCATAGCCCTTAACAATTGTGGAATTTTCACCTAAAATATTCTTTTTGGTGTCAGAATCAGGATTCATTTCAATGTTATATTCCTCAAGGTCCTGCCCCAGCCGGATATAATTTTCCGTACTGCTTCCAAAATTACTGTCAATGTAATGGGCAAGCCATTTTCTTTCCATTTTTTCGCCTTTTGCCATTTTATATTTCTCGCTTTCAATTTTGTATTTTATATTCTGCGGTGATTTGAAGTTGATATTGTACACCGCTGTTTGTGTTTTCATCGGGTATGTTGTATAGCATACCATTTGCACAGGTCAATTTTGTAAGCCGACCTGTAAGCGCTTTATCATCAACTGTTATTGACACTTCCTGATTATTCGCATGTCGTTCAAGCCACATCTGCAATTCAAGCAATGTGCCGCTGTTCGCAAGACGGTCATAATCGTTAAACGACTGATATACCGCATAGAGTATGAATTTATGTTGTCGTGTTTGGTTGCCCAGTATATCCTCTTTAACAAGTGTGTCTCCTGTCGGATACAAGCCAAATTCATCAGGAGCAGATTCGTTGTAGTCTATATGCAAATCATTTATTTTAGGAAACTCAAGCAATATAGACTTAACAAGTTCGATTATGTTCATTTAGGTTTACCTCCTGCAATTGCCGCCGCACCTCTCAGGATTTCGCCTTTGCGGTCGGCTTTCATTCTTTCGAACCACATCTTTCCTGCTTGCGGATGTTTTGAAGCATTGTATTTCAGGTTTCTGCCCGTGGGGTGCTTTTTCATTTTGGGTATTGAATACCAACCAATTACAATGCCATTCTCCATAATTGGGAAATTCGGACCGTAAACCTCACCGTAGTAAAGATAACGTGCATAAGGTGTAATTTGCTGTATTTTTCCGCTTCCTATTACCGTTCCCAGCGTTGCGGACTTCTCTAAAAAGCCGTTTCTAAATGGTGTATATGGTTTCATTAACCTGATACACTCACTGTCAATAAACTTTTGCGCCCTATTCAGCTTTTCGGTTGTTAGGCTTCCAAACTGTCTATCCCACTTGAATTTTAAAGAACCGTTAATATTCATGTCCTTAGGCTGTTTAATAATCATGAAATTACCTACCTTGCAGAAATCTTTATATGCTGTAAATTCGGAGAACCGTATAGCTTGCGGTCAATACTCATAATCGTATGTATTTCATAGTTTTCACGCAATGATTTCATGCTCTCAGAAGCCGATTTATCACTTGAATTGTCAAAAATGAAACTGCACACCCCTTTGACGATGATGTCTTTGGCAGGATTCAGGGCTGTAGTACCAAAACTCGCCAGCCAAACATCGGCAGGAATATAAACCGTAATTCCGTCTGCGTTTTGGTTGCCGCTTTTTAAAACATTCGCCGCCTTGTTTGGCTGCCAATGACAAGCAGATATATAATATCGGTCAAAACCTTTGCCGTTGTGCCGATATACCGTGCAATCTGAGTTTGTCAGCACTTTGCCACACCTCTGTACAATAATCCTGTATCTGCAAGCCACGAATAGATAACTGACTTAATATTACTTGACAAAGCCTGTCTTTGGCTGTCTGCGCTTTCGTAGCTTATAGACTGGTCTCCAACCTTTTCCGAAGATATCCCGCTGGAAATACTGCTGCTTGCGGAGCTGTTATCAGCCTTAAATAACAACTCTGCAACTTCACAGCAGCACATCTTTACACATTCGGGAATTTCGGCTTCATCCACGTTTTTAAATGTATAGGTTTTAACTATCTGAGTAGCTTTTCTTGCGTAAAAATCAAAAGAAGCGGTATCAATGACCGCTTTTCTGCCGCTAAGATATTCTTTTGTATAGAATTTGCAATCAGCGTAAACAATCATCTAACCGCCTCCTATTACTCTTCTGAATTTTTTTCTGTTGGTTTTTCCGTTTCTTTAGGTTTTCCGTTTTGTTTTTGCTTTTTTGGTTTAATTTCAAGTCCTATTGTTTTCATAAAATCACTCCTTACGCTTTGTGACTAAGATAAATACCTGCGACCTTATTTTTATATACATCTACAAGACCGTATTTGCGGTATTTCAGGATATATGAATCGCTGTCCGGGTTGTTTGCAGGAGCAATAAGGTCATTTGCAATGTGCTTGTCGTACTTAATAAGTGCAGGCTTATGAATAATCATAAAATTAATATCTTTGCCTGCTTCAGCTTTCTTATAATGTCCTGCTTCTTCTGATGGTGATTTACCGTCGAGCATATCAATAGCAGTATAAAAACGTGACTGAGGTACTGACTTTTTCACTGCAAAGCAACTGAGAATTTCTCTTGATTTTGTTGTGTCAAGAGCCATAACGCCATTGAGGAGTGTGGGAGTTGCATATAGGTAACGTTCCTCTTCCGGGACTTCATCCTCATCCATTTTATTCTTTGCTTCAATAAGAGCAGTAAGAAACTCAGCGGCACTTGCAAATGTAGCTTCTTCAGCCTTTGAAATTCCCTCGACACCTGCCAGCGTTGCAAATGTAAACGCGTCTGCCTCGGGAGCTACTTTTGTTCTTATAAGTTCTGAGCCTGCTTTTCCGAAAGCAAGATTAAAACTCTCCTGATTATCCATAGCGTCAACGGAAATTTTTGTACCTCTGTCATAGTTATACTTAACGGTTTTCCAGTCAAGATTTACAGAACCGCTTGTGTAACCGCTGTTTCTGTCGTAGTCGCCCAATCCGGTAACTGACATCTGAGGATAACAAATTTCATTGACGTTCACACCTGCTCTTACCATAGCGGAATCGCCTGTAAGGTCGGATGTTACTGACGCACGCTTGTACACTTCATCAAGCAACGCGGTATAATTTTTGGGTAACACTAATGTGTTTGGCATAAATTATTCCTTCTTTCATTAATTTTTATTTTCAGGCGGTAATCCCATAACGGCACGCATTGCGTCATCATTGCTGCCAAAGTTATTACCGCTTCCTGTATCTTTTACAGGATTTTTAAACGGCTCATTTGATGTAAACATAAAATCATTTTCGGATTTCACTGTTTCAAGAGCCTTTGTAATATCTTCTGCCTGATTTTTACTTGTTTTCAAGGCTTCAAGGTCAAGCAGCGCCTTAACTGCCTTTGTGTTCTTTGCACCGCTCTTCGCAATTGCACCGTCAAGAACCGAATTAAACCCCATATCTGCAATTTTTTGCTGATACTCTGTGTCCTTTTTGGCAAGGTCGTTGTTAAGGGTTGTAATCTTTTCCTGCAGGTCCTTAACATCAACTCCCTCAAACTCCTTTAGTGCGTTTTGAGCGGTTTCAAGCTGTGATTTGTAGTTATCACGCTCAGCTTCAAGTTTTGCCTTTGTTTTTTCGAGGTCTGCTCCATTCTCGTCAAGGATTTTATCAATTACTTCCTTTTCAAGTCCTAAGTCCTCTAAAAATTTTCTTTGCATATAAATGCTCCTTTCTTCGATACGCTTTTTTACGAGGTTGCTCCTCATTCTATCCTTAGTTTTACGACTTAGGAACGGTCAATTTTGGTTATAAAAAAGCACTCTACATTTCTGTAAAGTGCTGATTAACAATTATTAAGATTTACACTTGCGTAGCAACATTGTTACTCCTTATTTTAATGAGAGCGGTTAAGCTGCTGATTTTTTAAACTCTCCCGAGCCGATATTTCCGAGATTATCAATAGTCACACGCTCCCTTTGCTGAGGCAACCCCATTTCTTCTGAAAACCTTACATATTCAGATGAAGTTGCCATATATCTTCCACGAGCTGTTAAAATATCTTTTTCATCCGCTCCGCCATCTTGCAACAGCTTTATTCTCTGCCTTTGAGCTCTCATAGTAGATTCAAGCTGTCTTTGCCTCTGCAGAGCCTCATATTTCGTATATTCCTTATTACCGTATTTTTTCTTCTCCTGTTCTTTTGTCTCCATTTCTTCAAGCTGTTCTTTTGTATATGTATGAACTGAAATGCCCGGTATAACAGGTGTGTATGAGTGATAACAATTACACCCGCAAAGTCCTTCAGGCGTACCAAGGCCGCAAATATCAATTAATTGTTCACTTGTAAACCATTGGCCTCCCCACCAATGGGAGGGTCTGTGGCCGCTGTGCCAGCTTATCTCGAATGTATCTGTTCCAAGCTGTTTTGCATTATCTTCATTAATTTTAGCCACAACCTGATTAAATCCTGTAACAACTGCTCTGCGTATTGCTACTTCAATACGATTGCTATGTCCGCTTGCATAATCGACCGTCCTTAATCCGCTGTTTGTCATTTCGGCAACTGTGTGTTTTAAGACTGTATTGTAATCGAATGCACCGCTCGTTATATCAAGCATTCCCTTGTCAAGCGTGTTTTGATAGAACTCTGCTATTGGTTGAAACTTTAGTTTTCCGTCAGGCTGTTTTACTGCAAATCCTAAAGATTGAGTTATGTTTTTAAATTCATTTTTCGTTTGTTCTTTTACAGCACTTATCATCTGCTGCAACGGTTTATTTTCTTCAAAAGGAATAAAATCTTTTCCTGCATCTGTATACAAGGTTTCATCATGAGCATAACCACTTGCAAATACCTCGGTATAAATACGATTAATTTCATTCTCAGAAAATCCAAGAGCGTTTTGTATTTCTTGTTTTATGTCTTTTTTACTTTTTCCAAGCTCATAAAGCCTGTTTATTTGCCAGTCTGCCGCTCTTGTTATATCTCCGCCGTTTGCTTTTAGTCGACGTATAACGTCCTGCATAACACGCAATTCCAGAGCTTTAAAATGCTTTTCCAGCACTAAAGGCATAGCTTCTATTTCATTCGGGCTGAACATTATTTTTTACTCCTGCCTATAAATGCAAGCGTAATAATTGTTATGCAAATTATTGTTGTAACAGCAATTGCAGTATTCATTATTCCATCACCTCCGCTGATTGTGGAAGATTTTTTAAAGCTGTTTCAATATCTTCGGAATACCATTTTGCCCTATATTCTTCAGGTCTTAATATTCCAAGTCCCATGTCTTGAATATCCTGTTTGCGCTCTGTCTCTTCATCAGTAAGGATACTGTCTTTGAAGTCACATACGAATTTATAACCGCTTGTAGTCATTGAGTTATAAAACGCAAGAGCATAAACTAAATCATTAAGACAATCCCTTAAATTATTTTGTATTGCGGTTACTGTGTTATATTTACGGTCCTTTGACGACTTAATTTCAGTCGCTGTCTTTGCAACCGTCTGAGGATTGGAAATATCGCCGTATGAAAGACCAACCTCAAACTCGATATTGCGCTTATATTCTTCAAGACCGTTAATATAGTTTGTTTCACGAATTGCAGGAGAAAAATCTTCAAATAAATTGTCAACATCAACTGCTCGAAAAATCTCATCCTCTATTTTCAGCTTTCCGTTTTCTTGTTTGAGTGCAGTTATGTCTACGTCAATACGTCTTTTTCCGCTTTCGAACTCCCAGTCAAGTCGGCCAAACTGGACATCTGCTTTCTGAATAACGCTAAGTGCTGAATCGAATATTGAGACACCGCAATGACTTCCGTCTATGTAATTCTTAATTGGATTTCGATAATAACCGAATGCAGGGCGTTTCATAAGAGGGTAGCTGACGTTTTCTTCAAGGTTTGCCCATTCTTCAACTGTTTCTAAAGTCACTTGCCGTCCAAGGTTTTGCGGAGAACCTGATACATAAGCTGTATTAGTTATTGTTAGACCTTTCTCGGGGTCTAAATCGTGATATTCAAGTCTGGTGTAATAATTATCATTAAGCTTTTTAAACTCGGGAAATACGACCTTTAGCAGCCGTCCTCTGCTGTCGTATTCAACAGGTATAAAAGCATTGGCAGATACATACTGCACTTTATCCTCGCCAAGTGGCTTAATTACCATTGCACCAGTAGCTAATCCCTCTTGAAAATTAATATTTAAATTGCGAACAGCTGTTTGAAAAATTTCATCAAGACGAGGAACAGTAACACTTGCAGTCATCTCGTTAAGAACGATATTTGCAAATTCCCTTGTTATTGACTGTTCAAGCCGTAAACTTTCAACTTTTTCATCAATCCAATAAGCTCTTCCTGCATAACAATTCTGCCAAATTCCAATTTTTTCAATCATTTCTGACGTGACAGCAGTTTTAATATTCAACGCTGTTTGTATATCTTTAATCGGAAACAATCTTCTGAACACCCCTTTTAAAAATTTTACAAGTCCTATTTTACTCACCTCTTCTTTTCCAAACCCTATTCATGGCATAGCGAACAGCGTCTATATGATGATTGTTAATATCCGGATAACCCGAAATTACATTACCTTCCTTGTCGCGCTCATACTCATAATCAAGAAATTCCTTTGCTGTTTCAGGACATCGTTTGTTATCAATTACAATCTCTCTGAGCGATTGCAGCCACTTCATAGAATAATCAACGCTTCCGGGTCCTTTTTCCGCAGGTCGTGCAAGTAAACCAAAAGCACGATAATCCCCAATTGATTTATTTTCAATACCACTGTCACATATTATCATATCATTCTCAGTAACGCCGTGATTTTTTATAAGCTCATCTGCGGTTTGCCTGTTAGAGCGTTTATTACAGTGATATTCATCAAAGATAATCAACTTGTGTTGATTTGCTATGTATGTCATACAGTTATACGCAAACGGGTCTGGGTACCAGCCCCAGTCAACGCCGCGATAAAGTCTGTCAAATGTTTTTACTTCTTCATCAGTAACCTCACGAATTGTAACATTATCAAACA
The DNA here is from genome assembly GCA_947593615.1 of uncultured Clostridia bacterium. Lineage (GTDB taxonomy): Bacteria > Bacillota > Clostridia > Oscillospirales > Acutalibacteraceae > Ruminococcoides. The sequence continues at coordinate 20,516 of CANQDR010000010.1, read as the reverse complement.
CATTGCCGCCGGTACCGTTTGCAATTCCCATATACTCATTTTCATAAGCTACAGGATTAGTTTCTTTTAAAAACTCTGCGTCGTCAATAAATGGTTTTCCAAGCCATCGCTTTGGCACAGACAAGTAATTGCTTTCAACAACAAGCCTGTCTGCTCTCGGAATTTTAATATATTTATTAGCCCAGTTCTGAGCCGATTTAGGAGGGTTAAATGACTTGAATTTATAAGCAATATCTCCGCCGCGAATTACGGATTGTTCTATTTTTCGTACTGCTTCGGGACCTGTAAACTGGTCAAGTTCTTCAAACCATAAAACTCCTATATACCCAAAAGGGACTTTGATTGATTTTATTTTGCCCGGGTCATCTGCGCCTCGGAAATAAATCTTTTGACCTGTTTTTATCCTTGTAATCTCAAGAGGACTTACTGTTGACCGAAATTCATCCGACAAATCTAACGCCTCAATAGCCCATAAAATTTGCTGATACACAGAACCGCGAAGAGTATCGGCAACCTGACGCATTATGCAGGCGTGTATATCATTATTTTTCATAAGCAAATCAATTACTTCTAAACTTACAAAAGATGATTTAGTTGAACCACGGCCACCGGAAAACACATATTCGGAATGTCCCTTGTCTTCTATATCAAAAAGCACCGACGAAAACGACGGTGCTATCATATTTCCAGGAATTCCTTTATATTCTTTTTCTTCTATTGTTATAGGTTCAATCTTCTTGCGCTCAATGTCAAAATACGCCTTATCCATTGCAATTTTGTGATTTGTATAAACATCATCTTGAATAATATCTCTTAATTCTTTTATAGAATTCACATCACCTGTTTTTGCTTTTGAAAGCAGTGCTGCATTAACAATAAGTAAATTATTAACTGTATCTTCATCAAGATTATTCGTATCAATACCCATATTAATAAGCATTTGCCAATCAGCCTGTGTATTTGCCGGCATTTGCAGGAGCATATCCATAACCTGTTTCATACTCTTTTTTCGGCGACGTGATTCGCCCGACTTTTTGCCGCCTTTTGCTCCGTTTTTTCGAGCTTCACTCGAGCTTGGTACTATTAAATTATCTTCATTAGGCAATCACCTCACCACCTTGTATTTTACAAATCAAAAGCCACCTCACGACAGTGAAGCGGCTTTTAGGAGAGTATATTTTAATTAGGAGGATTTTCTCAACTTTCTACAATACTATTATAGCACAGAAAAACATGACATACTATGACATCTTAAATCATATTAAACTTTTTTCTAAAATTTTGCAATGCTAAACCATGTAATCGGTAAACATGTCTATCCGTGTAATTATTATCTTTCGCCACCTGCTCCCATGTCTTACAATTTATGTAATAATCTGTTAAAACAATGATAAAACGTTTATCTGATAGCTGATTTATTTTGTTGCGCACCTCTGATTTTAACTCTACAAGACTGGTAATCTCAGAATTAATTTCATTGTGCAAATCAACTATTTTATCAATAGTCTGAGTAAAGCTGCTTTTATTTGACGATTGAACACGCTCTCCTGTTGTCTGTGGGCTTATCTGAGCAATGTTTAATTGCAGTTGGTGTAATTCCTCCTCTTTTATTTTAATGTGCCTGTCAGCCAATCTGACGGAACTTAAATATTCCTTTGCACTTTGCTTTTGTTCCAACAGTTTTCACTCCCCACTAAAGAAACACATAATTTTTTTCTCACCTATCCATGCAGTGCTGATTTATGCAATTTGGTCTTCTGATTCGAGCCAATTCTTAATACCGCTGTGGTTTGTCATTTTAGCTGTCCTCCTTGTTTTCGTGTCCTTTACATCCTGTCTGATAGTCGAAATTGTCACAATCTCCGCACGGCAAAACTCTCCGACCTAAATCTAATTGTGACTGTAAAAAAATTTTTACCTCTCTTTCAGTCTGTAACGTTTTGCCGTCAACAGTGATATTACCAACAAACATTTTTGCATTTTTCATAGCTCCTGTAATATCAACACACATATGTTTCATTTTTGCTCACTCCTTATCCATTTTTGCGCCGCTTCATCTGCATCAATATATCTGCTCATTTTGTTTCACGCTCCTCAACATAGCACCACGATTGAGGTGGGCGAGTAATTGAAATTTCGCCCTCAATTTTTAAAGTGCAATCGTCATTTATTTTTATTTTTTCTGTGCCATTTTTATAAAAATCGCTCAACTCTTTCGGTTCATCATAAATTTTGAGGTTAGAAATATGCCAAACATAAAGGTCGTCTAAACCGTTGTTGCTATATTTCATTATTCGCTTTGCTGATATGCAACCCTCTGTGACAAGATGGGCTGGAATCCCTACGCAAATGCGATAATTTACTATTTTGTCGCAAATAAACTCACCTATGATTTTGCCATTGCTCTCGCCTTTAAACTTTAAAGAATTGTCGTACTTGCCATAATCTTTACCATTGTAAATTCGATATGTTCTATCGGGCATTTGAACAAGATGTTCCCATTTATCTTTCGTGCAATAGATATAGCACTTAAATGGTGTTTCAATTTTTGGTCGGCTTTTTCGGACTTCAACCGTCTTTTTACCGTTTGCAATAAGTTCGCAATATTTAGGCTTAATGCTTAATAGTACTGATTTCATTATTTTCACCCCTCAACGCCTGTTCGGCGGCTTCTTTTGTGAGAAATACGGTTTTGTCGATACTGTCCCACGGCTCAAAATTATCCATATCATCTGGATGTTCATTTGGAAATGCACTTGTCCAAAAGCCTCTTGTTCCGACTTCTGTAATTTTTATGGGCTCGCTTACTATAAAACCATTTATAGCATTTCTGTCTATTTCAGCTTTAAATATGTAATAAACTGTATCTCCAACCTTACAAGGCAATTTTATAAATTTTGAACGGTCAGCAAAACAACTACAGCAGCGAGGATGTATTTTATTAGCCTGTCCGTTATCTTCTAATGTCTGACACATTTCATAATGAATACAATCTTTACAAGTCATTCTTTTGCCCTCCTGTTAAAACAGCTATGTTTATTGTGTCGGCTTCTGATATATTTTCTGGAACAGTGCCAAAAATTTTATCAAAAAGCCTATTAAGATATTCTTTGGGGATTTGATGTGCCATCCCTCTCCAAAGCAGATAATGGTACTCTCCGTTCTCGTCGCGCCTATTTTCCCAAATAGCTACTATCTCGTTATGGCTAATTATAGTATCTATTAAATTATCAACTTTACAGGGTTTTATCTTCTCTGTCATTTTAGCTTTCCTCCAATAATTCGGGATTATCGTTTATGTTGCCGATTACCTCAGCTTTTGGTTCACGATTGACATACACTATTTTTCTTTCACTTGTAAATCCCAGAAATCTACCTTCTTTTTCCCACTCGACAGAAAAAATGCAACTGATAGAAGTTTTAAGTATATCTCCCTCAAAAATCTTATTGCCGTTCTTGTCGGTCAAGCCTGTGTACTGTCCGACAGTCGAGCGGTCAATCGCCCAATCACCATCGTCAGGCTCACTTCGCAATGGTACAATGCAAGGAAAATCGGTATCATAAACATAATCGTCTGAATAAAGTCCATACAGCCACTTACCATCTCCGCGTTTTCCTCTGAATAATATTTCTCTCATATAAGTTTCCTCCATATGTTTTCTAAGTCTGTCCAACTTAAAATTTTTAATAAATTCAAGTGATTTATCGTCAATTGAATAAATGAGTTTGATATACTCAAGGCAAATTCCCACATCTGCAAGCTCTTCTCTGATAGCATTGTATGTATCTTCCGTGCCGTATCTGCGATGTTTTAATAGTGCCTTAGTCAGTTCAGACATTTCTTCAATTACGATGTCTATTTGCGGATTAACTCCGTAATGTTCTATTGCTTGGTTGTAAATTGGTTTGTTTTCGTTTTCCATAAGACTATATCTCATTATTTATACTTTGACTGAATAATGACATCTGAGACGATGCAGTAACTCCCTGACAGTTCTTGACCGCTTGCCGATACCACGTTGATTTCAGTTCAATACCTACTGCATTTCGTCCAAGTTCCAGTGCTTTAACCGCCTCCGAACCAATTCCCATAAACGGCGTTAAAACTGTATCTCCGGGATGTGACCATAATTTGACACCACGCTCAATTACTGTTAATTGTAATGGGCATATATGTTTTTCGTCTTTTTCATCGCGACAGGAACGCGCCTGTAATGTGTCTGACGGATTAATATCCATCCAGACAGGACTTGCATAATTCTGCCAAACATTAACTGGAAAACTTTCGTCCGTATGCGTTATGGGTTCATCATTAATGCCTGGTTTACGCATTGTTACAAGATAGTCGGGAATTCCTTGTCTCGACATAGCGCTGTCCTTCTTTAATTGTTTGTGCAAAAGCCCAAGTGCTTTTGTCCTTTGCATTGCAATTACAGGGTCCTTCCAAATGCAGACTTCTGAATGATAAATAAATCCACATTTTTGAAAAAGTCTGATTAATTCGCCTCTGAAATCTTTAATCCCTATATATCCGTAACGCTCTTTCGATGTCGGTAAATTCATACAATGAAAACTCATTAATCTACCCGGCTTTAAAACTCTGTATAGCTCTTTTGCAATAAACTCAAAATGTTCAAAAAATTCTTTATCTGATTTGCAATTTCCCAAATCCCTATCAGAATTTGAGTAGGTATAAAGACTTGCAAAAGGCGGTGAGTAAATTTCGTAATGAATACTGTCTGATGGAATATCTTTCAATATTTCGCAGCTGTCTCCGTTGTATAGTGCAAATTTTTCTGTTATACAGCTATCTATACAATTCACGCTGTTTTTTCCTCCTAACCATTCAGGAATTTGAGTTTGTTTTCCTGCGTAATAGTTTTCAGTCATTCTGACTGTGCTGTTTATATCAGCTTTTAAAATGTCTTTAGTGAATTTAACAAGCTCGGCTGTCATTTTCTGTGCGTCAGCTTGTTTCCGTTCAATATTCTGCTTAACTGCACCTTCGGCCTCTGATGTAACAATATGAACATTTACTTCGTGTTGTTGTCCAAATCTCCAACATCGCCGAATTGCCTGATAATATGCTTCAAAGCTATCGGATAATCCATTGAAGATGATGTTATGGCAGTTCTGCCAGTTCATTCCCCATCCTGCTATTTTCGGCTTAGATACAAGACATTTGATTTTACCGTTTGAAAAATCAAGCATAGATGATGTTTTATGCTCGTCTGTATCTGAGCCTTTGACTTCTACAGCTCCGTTTATAAGCTGAGTTGATAAAGCTGATTCATCGTTATAATCACACCAAACAAGACACTGCTCATTGGTTGAATTTACAATATCGGCTGTGATTTTTGAACGCTCTGCGAGACTATCTTTACGGGCTTGTCTGCGTTCCGCAAGAGATAATGATGTATTTGCATATAATCTCATCTGACCGTCATCATCAATCAGATTATTTGATTTGACAATATGCTCTATAACATTGAGTTTTGGGAGTATGTAACTGCTGCCGTCAAATCCTAAGTCGGCAGGATTTGTTAAACAGCACGCCCATGAAGCAACCCACTCAAAAAACTTATTTTTAGCGTGTCCTTTTAATCGCCAGTCTTTTGTGCTACCTCCATCGTGTATAAAGAATGTTGCAAGCATTTCTGTTCTGCTCATAATTCCGAGAAATTCTGCGTGATTGCCAAGCTCTGTGAAATCATTTGGTGAGGGTGTTGCAGTGCAGCAAAGTTTATATGGTGTTTCTTTAAATGCGTCAACAAGATATGATTTCGTTTTTGAAGTATAATTTTTTAAAATTGAACTTTCGTCCAAAACTATGCCGCTGAAAACATCGGGATTAAAATGTTCAAGCATTTCATAATTTGTAATATTTATGCCATTTACAACGTCTGATTGAGTTCTACATAAATTAACTTTATAACCGAATTTTGCGCCTTCCTTTTCTGTCTGCCTTGCAACTGCCAAAGGTGCAATAATCAGCACGGGCATATTTGTTTCTTTATGTACTTTGTCTGCAAATTCAAGCTGTTGCACTGTCTTGCCTAATCCGCATTCCTCAAAATATGCGCATTTCCCTTTTTTAAGTCCCCATCGGCTTATTTTCTGCTGCCACTCAAATAATTTTGGATTAAACTCTTTACATTCAAAACCTGTTGCAACATTCTTTATTTGCTTTGTCTTTAAAAATTCTTTATATTCCATAGATTTCTCCTCAAGCATACATAAAATCAAATTCTAATCGCTTAAACGGATTATTAATAAGATTCTTACATCTGCGAAGAACGGCATTATATGAAACAAAATTAACTTTTGCCGCTTCTTCAATGCTCGAATAAAATTCAATGATTTCACCGTTTTCATTGACCTTTGCAACAAGCTTTCGCTTCGATGGATTTCTCGCAATTTCCGTAATTGCAACCATTTTTAAATTTGCCAAACAATTATCTGATTTATTTCCGTTTTTATGTATAATGCAATATCTTTTAGGAATTTCTCCATTGAAGGTCTCCCAAATTACTCTTGAAGCAATTGGAATTTGATTCCCAATATGTACGCGATAAGTATTACCGTCCCAATATTGTTTTACTTCTCTCGGTTTGCCTTTCCTAAATGAATATATAGAACCGTATATATCTGCTTTATATAATCCATCGGGTGTTATATTTTTCATAATATCTAATTCCTTCATTTTAAATTTAAGTATTTTTCTGATAATTCTCCTTTTTGTACGTACACACCCAGCCGATACCTACGTACTTCGAATAACGGCATTTTTTACAACAGTAAACGCATAAACTTTTTCCGTATCGTCTGTTCACAGCAGGGTGTGGACATTGTGTCATACATATTTCGTGATATTCGTGACCGCATTTATCGCATCTAATTAATTTCATCACAGTCACGCCTCAAAGCCATCAAGAGTATTAAATTTTTCAAGCTCGTCAATATCGTATGATGAGGAGCTGTGTTGTTTCGGCTTAACATCCTGCTCCAACCAATCAAGCAACTTTGAAAAATGATTTCTATAATTTTTTCCTGTATTTTCCAAATATCGTGATAGTCGTTCTATCTTGCCCTGATAATCATCCGGGTATTTCGTTTTCAGTTCATCGAGCTCAATTTGTGTGAGCAAAACATTTTTAAATCGTCCGAGAGGAGCGAGCGTTGCCCCTCTCTCATTCTTTACCATTCTTTTACATTCTTTATCATTCTTATATTGTTGCCCCTCGTTTGCCCCTCGTTTGCCCGTTGTTTGCCCCTCGTTTGCCAAAGTGCTTGCCGCCTTTTGATATTCATTGTAATTATTTATAGTGATAATCGAATATTTTGAGGTTGTTTTGATTGCCACTTCGTTTGTCGATTTTAGGTGTTCAAGTGCAGTCCTGATTGATTTTACTGAGATTTTCAAATCCCGTGATAAATGAGCTACACTTGTAACGAGCTGTCCGCGTCTGATCGTGACCTGTTCAAAATCACGGTCGGTTACATTTGCAAGCAGAAGAAGATGAACAAATACTCTGAAAGTGTTTGCATCTTGGTACCAACGCCATTTTAGAATTTTTCTATTCAGTTTTATAAATGTTGATTTTTCGGGCATTTAATTCACCTGCTCGTTGAGCAACTCAACTATCCGCTTGCCTGTATTTGTCTTATCACAAAAATAGAATTTCGTGCTGTAGGTCTTTTCTATCGTTGAGAGTATCTTGTACAGCCTTTCACCTGATACGGCAAGCGGTGATGTTTTTAATCGTGGATTTTTCCATCTTAGAACATCATCTAATGTCTTGATATTTCGGCTGTGTTCCACTAAAAACACAAGCCTTATACCAAACTCGTTTGCTCGTTTTAATTCGTTTATAAAGCGTTTATGGTCCTGACAGACATTGTTACAAACTTCAAGTAGACTTTGCTTGCGATCTATTGCAAAACGTGCATTATCAAGGCTTATATAATCGCCTACAGTTAATTTTGATACAAAATACTTTATGTTTTGCCTATCAAATTCCGCTACGATTTTTTGTATCGCTTTGGTTTTTTCGCGGCTGTCTATCTGTATTGTCATATGTCACCTCAAGTTAAAAGGGTAAATCGTCATCAAGCGGCATTTCTTGAGAAGCAGTTGTATTTGGAGCGGTCGCAGAAGTCGACATTGTATGTTGACCGTTTTGTTTTCTATTCAACGGAAATTCAACGCGCTCAACTACTACTTCGTATGCAGTTCTGTTATTTCCATCTTTATCAACGTATCTTCTGCCCTCTAAGCGTCCGTTTAAAACTATTCCGTCCCCTTTATGAAAATATGTACAAATAAATGCTGCCGTTTTTCTCCAAGCTACACAGTTAATAAAATCTGTCTGTCTTTCCTCTCCTTGTCTTGCATAATCTCTGCCGACTGCCAAACTAAACGATGTAACTTCCGTGCCTGTATTTGTAGTTTTCAATTCCGGCTCTTGCGTAAGCCTGCCTGCTAGTACAATATTATTCATATTCAAGTGCCTCCAAACTTACAGGCTCAGTCAGCACCTTTGTAGCTTTGCAGAATGTGCAATGCTCACAGCGTTCAGGTTCTATCAAACCTTTTTTTATTGCATCAAAATACTGTACGCTTTTTTTGAATCGCTCAAGCTCAACATCAAGGTAACTCTGCGGTATTTCAATAATTGTTTTGTTAGGACCGTCATTTTCTTTTGTTCCTGCAGCTATATAAAATGGTAAAGTCTTACCCGTATTCTGTCTCACAATTTCCTGATATACTGCACCCTGTAAATCATACTCCCAAGCTTCAATCCAGTTCAGACGACCTTTTTCAGGGACGTAAATAGGTTCAAAATCTCTCATAATTTTCAGGTCAACAATTTTATCCGGCAGAAGACTATCTACTTTAATTTTTACAGGTACACCTTCTATTTCACCCGTCATAATAACTTGCTTTTCTCCCGACATATATTTCATAAATAAATCGTCATCTTCAAGGTAATTTATAATCTGTTCGGCCTGAACGTACTCAGACTTGAGGTTTCCGTCACGCTTAAAAAGTTCGGGATGCTGTGCTTTAAAAACATCAAGAGCGCCCTCAAAATGAGCGTCAACATATGACCCGACAAGAAGCGCGGTCTTTTTTGGTAAAACATATTCACCCTTAACCTCGACCGCAAGAGCCGAGGCAGGGCATTTTTCAAACGCTTTGAACTGAGACACTCCCATATATTTCATTTGATTTTCGGGACTGAAATAGTTTTCATTCGTCAAGGGCATTGTTCTTTACCTCCTGCGCCTTTTTCGTTGCACATACAGAGCAAAGAGCCTGTCCGTATTTACTGCTTGTATATGCGGCAACCTGCTCGGCTGTCATACTACTTAAAGGCTGAATATCGTTTCCACAAATTTCACATTTTGGAAGTGCGGCAGTCTGAACATTCGGTATGTTCTTTCTTACTCTCAAAGCCTCAACCACATCACCGAACGCCTTAACTTTTTCAACACCTATCTGTATCTTTTTTCCTGCCCATTCTTCGATGTACGGAGTTTTGTACAGTTTTGTAATTGTTTTCATATTGGTTGCATTTAGTATCATCGGCTTTGCGTTCTCAACAAAGTGACAGACAACGCAATCGTCCTTTTTGCCGTCTGTGCCGGTTACTTTTTCTTCCTGAACATACTTGATTGTCAAAATCAAGTCCTGTCCGTTTTCGATTGAATATGCTCCGAGATAATTTGGATTCGTTAGTTTTTTCCAATGTGTAGGCATATGAAATCCTCCTTAAAGTTCAGTCACAATAAGCTCATTATCGTTTGTTGTGCGGGTTGCAATAAACTGCAATCCCTTTTCCTTGCACTTTGAATAGAGCTTGTCTCTGCTTGTATCATCCAGCTTTTCTGCGCCGTCAATAAGAATAATCTGCAAACCGCTCGGATTGTTGATTGCAATATCAACGCATAGTTCAAGCAACTCACCGTCAGAACGGTTTGAAACAGGAAGCCCGTTTATAAGCGGAATTCCGTTTTCTACAGTCAGACCTTCAACGGGGAGCGTTGCACTTTCAAGGATTTTACCGGGAAGCTTCCTTGCAAGCTCAATTTTTGCGGTGTATTCTTCTGATTTTTCTTTCAAGTCCTCAATTTCGTTCTGCATATCAACCATACGCTTGTATTCGTTTAGATGCTTAATCATTGATTCAGCTTCATTAATTTCAGCCTGTAAGCCGTCAACAGGAATAGTGTCAAGATATATGTATTTTTCTGCAATGCCTACATCTGCATCAAGTTTAGCCTTTGATTTTTCAAATTCAGCCTGTACAACATTGACTTTATCATTGAGTTTGTTATCAAGTGTCAAAAGCTTATCCTGCTCTGCCTTGATTTCAGCCGTAAGTCTCGCAATTGTAGAATTTATACTATCACGCTCTGCATTAATTAATGCTTTAGCCGCTGATACTGCAATTTCTTTCGTAGCCTCAAGTCCACGGAGCTTGTTATCGTAGTTATCTTTGAACTCTCTTGCACGCTCAATTTTGCCGTTGCGGTCCTTAATAGTCATAAGCTCGGAATACTTGCCCGGCAAGTCATAATTCTGCCACTTTTCGGCCTGATAACCGCTCGGAATATCCTTTGCTATATCCTCAATAAAAGCTCTCTTGTTGCGAATTTCTCGATTAATATCCTGTCTGCTCTGAAAATACGAGCCGTTTTCTGCCTGTATATCATTGAGGACCTGAAGAATGTTCTGCTCGTAATTTACTCCCTGCGGAATTTCGCCGAACTGCTCCCTTATCCAGTTCAAATCCCATTTAAATTCAATAAGGTCAAGTATTGCCCTGTTCTGTTCGTCCTTTGACATCTGCGTGAACTCAACAGGATTGAGCTGTAAGGGCGTAATGATTGTTTTGAGGAATGTTTCTGGTTTCGTGACCTTTGTTCCGTTTTCTTTGACGGACACAAAGTCAGCTTTGTTACTGCGTGCTTTGCGGTCAATGGTAAGTCCTGAATCGGTTTCAACAATTATTTCTCCCTCAGCTTCCCCGTTCTTAATAACCCAGTCACGGTTTGAAGAGTTTGTAAGAGCGTATCTGATTGCATCAAGCACAGATGTTTTTCCTGCGCCCTTACGCCCTGTCAACTCAACGCTCTTGCCGCCGATTTCCTGTTCTGATATGCCAAAAAGCGATTTGATTGTAATTTTACTTGTTTTCATTTTTTAAAATCCTCCTATTGACAATTTATTAAAAATCGTCTAAAATTTAATTAAAGTATTTTTCTTAAAGCGTGTAGGAATTGCCTTTCCTATGCGCTTCATTTTTTGTCTTTATAAATCTTAATTTGTATGAGCGTAATTGCAAGCACGCCCAGAATAGCAATAAATATCATTGCGGCTACAAAGTTTATTGCTCCGTCTCCAAACGCCTGAGCAACTGCATATTCGCCTATTATGGCTATTATCATAAATATTTCGATAAGGTGTCTTAAAATTGTTTTGCCAGCACTTTTTAGCAGACTAAGCATTTTTATAATAGCTCCGGCTATGTACAGATAAAATGATGTTTCGGATAATCTATTTTCAGCCTGCCTAACATATTTCATTGCTTTCCCTCCTTTTTCGTATTATAGTTTTATTCCTGTGTATTCTGTAAATTTTTTAGGACTTATGTAGTAGGTGTATCTTTCTTTTCCAACTTTCACAGCAGCACCAAAAGGCAATTCTTTCTGCTGCAATGCAACACGTATAAATTGTGGACTTACACCCATTAAGTCCGCCGCCTGCTGAACTGTTATTTTTCGGTTCATCAAATTCCAAACCGCAATCATTACATTTGTACATTCTTTACTTCCCCTAAAATTTAAAAATTATTGCTGTCATTGTGTTTCAAATTTTCCGCACACAACGCCAAGAACTTACTGTTTGTTAAATTATCGGAAACTATACGACAACTAAAAATTTCTTCTGCCAATTCAATTCCGCCATATTCTTTAAAAATAGTACCAATTGAATGTCGTATTGCACGTTCAACGCTACTGTCAGTTACGTTATGGGTTTTTGCTATATCTGAATACAATTTCATTAACTTAGTATTCGGCGCAGCTATCAGCTTTTCTATCGCGTCAATTATGTATTCGTATCCTTTGAGTTCGGGCGTAATGCCAATTTTTAAAATAAACTCTCTTATTGTGTTCCTTTTTACCATTTTATTAATCCTCCTATTGTTTTAATTGCACACCATATGCAATACAGCCAAACCTTATATCATTATCAAGGTTTTTTCCATTATATATAATCTTATCCCCAGATATAGAGGTCACTTCCGTCCCCGTTGGAATAAGAGGTAAAAACCATAACGGAAACAGCCAAATATCTGATTCTTCATCCCACCGTTGGAAACCTAATTCTTTTGCTTGTTCAATTGTTAATTTATTTAGGTTTAAAACTTCTATATTTTCTTTTTCCTGAAGAAATTTATAAAATTTATCGAACCTATCTTTTAATCTTTTTTCTTTATATTCTGCCCCCCAGTCATAGGTGTTGCATTCTGATAATCCGTTTACCAGCCACGCAAAAGCGTGAAATATAACTTTATTCATTTTTAAATCCCCCTTGGTGTTTTTGGGGAATGTAGAAAATTGGTTCATATGTTTTTTGCCAATCGTAACTTTTCATGATATGATTTCCAACAAAATCTTTTAGTTTTTCTGCCGCTCTGCTTGAACATTGAGTTGATAATGAATTTTCTCTATTTCTTTTTCTGCTTATTGTATAAGTAGCGTCATCATATGTATTAGATAGCTTAAAAAACAATATATCGTCAATTTTATAAAATGTAATATACTTATATTTGCTGAATATCGGATGATAAAAATTTATTCTGACAACAGTTGTCCCATCCTTTTGAGGATATGGACCTGTTATCGATAAATCACGAGTAGTTGACGCGTAACAAACGGTTGATGTTCGCCTACAAATCTTATGTTTTTCTAAATCTCTTAAACTTATGTTTTTAATATCAGCTTTCATTTTAAAATCCTCCTATTGACAATTTATTAAAAATCGTCTAAAATTTAATTAAAGTATTTTTTTCTTTTGGCGTGTAGGAATTCCCGTTCCTATGCGCCTTATTTTTTGGTGGGCAGTGGTAAAAGAATCTCCTCCACGTATGCCCAGTAAAGAATCTCCTCCACGTATGCCCAGTAAAGTATGTTTTCATTTTCATATTCACCATTATCGTTATCGGTTGAATTAAATGCTTTGTTTTTATCTGAATAATTCATATAAAATAATCTTCCGATATTTGATATAGCTAATACTTCACAAGACTCTTTCGGCAATTCCTCACTAGCTCTATGCCATTTGATTGTTGATTCAAACATCATTTCTCACCTCCATCTTTAAAAATCTTAATTTGTATGAGCGTAATTGCAAGCACGCCCAGAATAGCAATAAATATCATTGCCGCTACAAAATTAATTGCTCCGTCTCCAAACGCCTGAGCTACTACATATTCGCCTATTATGGCTATTATCATAAATATTTCGATAAGGTGTCTTAAAATTGCTTTGCCAACACTTTTTAGCAGACTGAGCATTTTTATAATAGCTCCGGCTATGTACAGATAAAATTTTGTGTCTGAGAATGTCTGCTCTGCTTTGCGGATGTGGTTCATTTTTTCACTCCTTCCTTTAACAGATTTAAAAATTCCGATATTTGCAAAACATCAGTACCTTTTGCGTAAGCCTTTAAGCGCTGACAGGGTATGTTATATGTCCAACGCCCCTTTTCACTTTGGACCGCTGTGCCTATCGGCAATACTCGTTTTTTTAGTCCTTCGTAGATAAAATTTAAAGCAACATCTAAAAATTTGGCGGCAACTGTTGGCGGTACATCAATGTATTCCTGACCTGTATTTGGGTCTATTAATATTTTATCTTTCATTTTATTTCACCTCCCGCTTATTTTTTATCTTTACATACCACGTTTCTACAACGTGTCGGTTCATTTTGGCATGCCTTATTACATTTCTGCTTGTCCTTGCAGAAAAAGCAACAAGGAGAACCCTCATATTTCTTACAGTAAGTATCTGCTTTCAATAGTCTGCAACAGACATCATACTGCTCGTATTGTTCGTACATTATTTTTTATCACCCGCTTCGATAATCGGTAATTTTTTGAACTGCACCGTCAGGAGTTCTAATTGTTGTTTGCTGCACGTCCTGCGATGTCTGTAGCTCTTTTATAAACTCGGCAATTTCTATTGCATCTCCTTTAATGACAACTTCCATTTATATACCTCCTTATTGCAATTTTAATTGGCCTTTCTGTTCTCCTGTTCAGCAATTTTTTTGCCTGCCTGCATGCCGATATACACTGCATAAGCAATTCTTTTTTCTGGGTCAAGCATAGTTGTAATTTCGGATGCCAATTCTCTCACATCTTTTAACAATGTTTTTTGCTGTTCAGACATTTTGTTCACCTCCCAACAACTTTTATGCTACTATGTTAGCATTATTAAGTTAATTTGTCAACACTTTTTTAAAAATTTTTTTATTTTTTTGTTGACAAATTAGCATATAGCAATTATAATATGAATATAATAAGGAGATGATACAGTGATTGGAGAACGAATTCGCGTCATAAGGGAACAGTCTGGATTAACTCAGGATGAATTTGCAAAAAAAATCAAACTTGCCAGAAACACTATAACATTAATCGAGAGTGGTCGTAGAAATCCAAGTGAAAGGACTTTATCTGATATCTGTCAACGATTTAACGTTAATAAAGATTGGCTTTTGACCGGTAACGGCGAAATGTATGACGAAAATAACACGTTAGGCATATTAGCGCTTTTACAAACAGAATTCGATCTAGACACAATGGATATTGAAATTATTAAAGGTTATATCCATATGGCTCCCATCGAAAGACAGGTTTTTAAAGATTTTATAAAAAATATAAAAAATAAAAAAAGTGAGAAGTTTTAAACTTCCCACTTGCCTTTGACGTATTGCTTGTATGCCATTTCTATTGTGTTCAATAGCATTTTAAGTAATTTTTCGTTTTCAATTTTGTTTACAATTTCAATAATTTCTTTCTTTACATCCATATGTAATCCCCTTTTCTGCTTTTTTCTAAATTTTAAACTTTATTTTAAACCTTAAAAAATAGAAATCAATATGAAAAGGATAATATACAAAGTTAAAAGGATAATTAACATTTTATTTCACAAAATATATTATGAATATTGCGTTTTGTGATGATGATAAGTTTCTTTTAAAACAATTGTTTAATGTTGTTAAAAATTTGATAGATAAATATAATCAATATAATTTTAGCTTTAAATATTATTTTTATACGGATGCTATTAAATTTTTACAAGATTATAAATCAATAATATTTGATATTGCGTTTCTTGATATTGAAATGCCTGAAATTGATGGATTAAGTATTGGTGACAAAATATACGAATGTAATAATGATGTATTTATTTTTTATGTAACGAGCTATGATGCATATTTGCCAGAATCAATAAAACACCGTGTATACAGATTTGTAAGAAAAGGAGATAAAAAAGAACTGGAGGACGGCATTAAACGTTTATTTAGCGATCTTGTAAATTTGCACTCCCGCTACTACTTTACCTTTAAAAATTCGTTTTATAATTTGCCAACTAACTCTATTATTTTTTGCGAATCTATGCGTAATAAAGTTATTATCCATACAAAAACTAAAAATTACGAACAAATAATATCATTAAAGCAAATGCTCAACGAGTTGCCTAATAACTTTTGTAAATGTCATTCGTCATTTTTAGTCAATGTTAAAAAAATTCGAGAAATCCATGACAATAATTTAGTTTTAGAAGATAATATTACAGTCCCGCTAAGCCGAAAATATAAATTTACTGTAATCGAACATATAGGATCAATTTTTTAAAAAATGCGGAGCAATCCGCTATACATAAAAATTGCCGCCCACTATGTGCGGTAGTGGACGGCTAGGAAATGGATTAGAGAAGATTTTTCACTCCTCGAAAAATATTTTACATTATATAATAATAAATGTCAATATGTGACAATTATTATTTGCAATACAGAGGAGAATTCAGTATGGGATTTTTTGCAAACTTAATAAAAGAAAATCATAATTCATCAAACACAAAATCAAATTCTTTAGAAGCCACATTAACTAAGTGCAAACGCTATAAAATTGATAATTTTATAATGTTTACTTCAAATACCTGCAAGCATTGTTCTAAATACGGTAGAACACGAAATGGGAAGGGAAAAGTTTATTCAATAAGCGGCAAAAGTAAGAAATACCCTTCAATGATGACTATTCCTTCCGATTTGGTCATCGGCAGATGCCCTGAATGTAATAAATTCATCTCTTTTTCACCTTATTTTGATGAAATAAATACATAAAACATATATTTATAAATTGTATAATTATTCAAATTTATGAATATCGTTTTTACCGTATATAACCTCAGGTTATCTCAAAACATCTCAGAGTATCGTAAAACATCATAAAAATTTATAAATTTTGAAAAAATATTAAAAAAGTATTGATTTTTGCCTCAGGATTGAATATAATATAATTGTAGTATAAATACTACAAAGAATAAATGTAAGCCTCTGGCAGTAGACCTCCCACCATACGGGAAGTGTCGAGACCAGAGGTTTTTGCTTTATAAAGAAAGGAAATATAGTATGATAAAAACAGCTATTATGGTTGATGGTGGGTTTTATAGAAAACGTGCAACCTACTTGTTTGGAAATAAATCCCCGAAAGACAGAGCATATGAATTAATTACATATTGCATGCGACATTTAGATGACGAAAAATTAGGAGATTACAAAGAAAGAAAAACCTTATATCGTATATTTTACTATGATTGTCCTCCTTCCAAAAACACAATAATGCATCCGTTAACAAGAAAAAATATTTATTTATCTAAAAGCGAACAATACAAGTGGACAAAAGAATTTTTTGAAGAGTTAAGCAAAAAAAGAAAAGTTGCTCTAAGAATGGGTGAATTGTTAGAAAGCACAATTGGATATAATTTAAAACCTGATATTACAAAAAAGCTCTGTAATAAAACTATAACAGTAGACGATTTAAAAGAAACTGATTTTAGTTTATATATTCAGCAAAAGGGAGTTGATATGAGAATAGGTCTTGATATATCATCCCTTGCCCAAAAACGTTTAGTCGACCAGATTATTCTAATTGCAGGCGATAGTGATTTCGTACCCGCTGCAAAGCACGCACGAAGAGAGGGTATAGATTTTATTCTTGATCCAATGTGGCATACAATAAAGCCAAGCCTTAATGAACATATTGATGGTTTACATACTTGTACCCCAAAGCCCATATTTAATCAAAGAAATAAAGATTCACTTGTAAAAAAATAAACAAAACTATATATAAAACCGCCCTACCCTGCGCCAACAGGAATAGAGCGGAAACCATTACACAGGGTGCAACGGTACGATATAAACGCAATAATATTGTACCATACTCCTTGTAAATTTGCAATGATTTACAAGGGATTTTTGCGCATTTTTTAAAGGAGTACAATATGAAAAAGTGTATTAACAAACGATGTAACAAAGATTTAGAAAATGATTTTGTCTATTGTCCGTGGTGTGGTAAATTACAAACCGACAAACCCGTTAAGCGCCGTAGAACAAAAGGAACAGGTACAATATATTATCGAAAAGATAATAAATCAAAACCCTATGCTGCTGCAAGCAGTGTTACCGGGAAGCAGGTATATTTAGGTAGTTTTGCAACACAAAAAGAAGCGTCAAGGGCCTTGCAAGAATATGAATATAATCCTGTAAGCTGTTTTAATATTAGTTTTGAGGATTTACACTCAAAGTGGCTCAAAACAAAAGGATACAATAAATTAAGCAAAAGCTCAAAACAAGGATATAGCTCGGCATGGATAAAACTAAAAACGCTATATAAACGCAAATTCAGGGATTTACGCACATCTGATTTTCAAGAAATATTTGATTATTATGAAAATCCTCATCACGAAATTGGTGCAAACGGACAGTTAAAATACCTTGACAAAAATGGCAAGGGCACATATAAAATAACAAACACCCCTAAAATGTGTAACGGTCTTGGATATTCTGCTTTACATAACCTTAAATGCCTTTTGACAAGTTTATACACTTTTGCGATGAAAGAGGATATTATTAATAAAAATTATGCAACTTTTATTGAGCTCCCAGAAAAAGAAGAAATTAATGCAACACGTTTTACTGATATACAGCTCGAACTTATTCGTCAAAATGTAGGCAAAATACCATACGTAAACTACATATACGCTATGTGCTATCTAAATTTTCGCGTTTCTGAATTTTTAGAACTGACATCAGCCAGTTTTAAAATGACCGAAAACAATATCCCGTATCTAATTGGCGGTAAAAAATCAGAGGCGGGTAAAGACCGAATTGTCCCTATACATCCCAATGTGCAAGAAATTGTCAAAACATGTGTGGAACAAGGTGGACAAACCATATTTTGCCGCTCAGACGGAAAACCAATGAATAAAGACTACTTCCGCGAATACTGTTTCTATCCGGCAATGGACGCACTCGGCTTTGACCACTCATATACTCCTCACAGTTGCCGACGAACATTTAGTACCCGTATGTCAGCAGCAGGAGCAAGGCAAGAGGATATAATTGCCTTAATGGGACACACTGATTACAAAGTAGACGTCGACCACTATATTTTACAAGAGGTTGACACTCTCTATTCTGCCATTAAAAAAATGGCATAAAAAACTCCCGATGCTTAAAATCGGGAGGATATTTTTTTGAAAAAAATCTGTAGTTTATCTGTAGTATAAGAGACTAAAAAGCATAAAAAGAGATAAATATCTATTAATAAAATTTTATAAAGTATAAATAGAAAAAACCGCATAAACAAGCCATTTTTAGCTTACTTATGCGGTTCTTGATTTGGCTCCCCCAACTGGGCTCGAACCAGTGACATCATGATTAACAGTCATGCGCTCTCCTTAGTGTCACACTCAGCACCCGACTATGTTACCCAAGTGATTGTTTGACAATTATTTGACTTGATGAAGTACACAGATGTTAATGATTCCAATCCCACAAACAACAGATTACAGCATCTTCTTTAACACACGAATATAATCTCGTTTTGCATTAAAGGCTGCTTGAATGTAGACTGTTTTGCTTTCATGATCTACTGTGTAAAACATCAGATAATCCTTATAGATTAAAAATCGATAACCCAAACTGCGAAGAACCCGATCATTAGGCAGTGCGCCGCTTTCAGGAAAATCAATTAACTGCTCACATTTCTTTTGCATCTCATTCACAAAACTAACAGCGATATCCGTGTTCTGGGAAATATCGGCAATATTCAAAGCAATATCTCTAAGGTCTTGTTTTGCCGTTACGGTAAAAAGGACCCGATAACTCATAAAGCATTCAATTCCTCTCTGAGTGAATCAAATACTTCATCTGCATTCTCTACTCGTCCCAGTTGAACATCATCAGCAGACTGTGCAAGATGAGAATAAATAGCGACCTTCGCTTCCAATTCGTTAATATACATTTGTTGTTCTACAAACGCTTCATGACTAATTAAAACTGTATCCTCTTTTCCGTTGACTGTTATTGCCACGGGAGCTTTGCGTGATAACTCAGAAATTTTAGCATAGTTTGTTCTGATATCTTTTGATGGTCTGATTGAAAAAGCACTATTCATAAAAAAGCCTCCTTCGTTTTGGTAGTATTATTGTATCACAATATTACAACTTTATCAAGAGCTTTTTATAATTTTGAAAAAATACTACCTCGACAAAGATAACGATTGACTAAAGCAGTCATAACCTCCGCAGCTCAACGCGGAGGTTATTTGATGTTGCTTGTTAATATTATACCATCTATACCATCGTGAATTCCTGGAGGAATCTCTCGTAGTCGCTGTCGAAGTCAATCTCAAACTGGTATCCCTTGTATAGCCTTATCTGTTTTATCAGCTTGCAGATAATCATCTTTCGCTCTTCATTAGTGCTTAGATCAAATTCATCTGCCCATGATTTAAACTCATCATAATAGAAATCAAGCTTGCCTATATCATCTTGTTGATTGGCAAGCTTGAACTCTATTTCAGCTACTTCATTTTCTTTTTCAGCAATCGCCTGGTTGGTAATATTGATTGAGGTAGTAAGCATTTCAGAGGTATAGTTGCTCTCTCCTATTAATACTTTACCGATTTCAGCAGAGAGCTTCACCGACTGCTTTTTCAGCTTCTCAAGCTCTGCTTCAACCTTCTTTTTCCTTTTCTTCGTATCAGCTATTTCTGTTTTATACTGCTTGGATGTATACTAAAAAAGTGGACAAGTGTGATAAAATAGAGGACAATGAAAGGAAGGAAAAAATGAGTAATAAAAAAACAATCGTAAATCTTCACCAGTCAGGGAAATCTTATGCGGATATTCAAAAGGAATACGTCGTATCGTCTT
>CANQDR010000009.1 GCA_947593615.1 uncultured Clostridia bacterium | reverse complement strand
TCCCCCGGACTGTTTTTCGCCCCTCCTGCGCTTTCTAAATCAATTAGTTTCGCAGCCTTTCAGGCTGCGACGGGGGCTCCGCCCCTCGTCCCCGCCGCCTTTTGTAAAAGGCGGGCGAAAACTTTTAGCTTTTTGCTGTTACAAAAAGGTTTATCGACAGTTTACGGTCGGGCAACTAAGGTTTTTAAATTGCCAAACCTTTTTGCCCGAGTTTTACCGGCTAATTCCCCATACAGCAAAAAAGACACCGCAGAGAATTCTGCGGTGTCTTTTTTTGCCTTGTGATTTAATTTTTGTAGGCTCTATTTGTTGTCTTGCTTTTATTATAGAGTTTAACTCTTATGTTAAGACAAAAAAGAGGACTGCCAAAGACAGTCCTCTTATGATTTATCTGTTTATTGATCTTTATGCAATGTCATCTAATGCAGATGAAAGATCTGCGCAGTATTTCTGGATTTCAGTAGCATCTAATACGCTTATTCTGTCGTCTTTGTCAACATCTGCATATTTTAAATACTCTTCCGAAATGTATTCAATGTCAACTATATGTTTTTGAATGAGAGTTGCATCAAGTACGCTTACTCTTCCGTCGCCGTCTACATCGCCGTACAATTTATCATCTATAGGAACTGTTGTATTCGGCTGTGTAGTGGGTTCAGTCGTTCCGGGTTCATCTGTAGTAGTCGGTACGGGAGATGTAGTTGTCGGAACCGGAGCTGTTGTGGTAGGAACATTTACAACATAATCTTCCAGACCGCTTCCGTTGAAGATCTTGCTTTCGCCTTTCTTAATTTCATAACCCTCTTCATTCGAACCGGGATACTGAGTGCTGTTTCCGTCATTGAAAATTACGTGAGCTACTGAATAATCCCAGTTTTTATCAAGCACATAACCGTAAATGTTTCCGCCAAGGTCGGTCATTTTAGCACCCGACCATGAACGATTTTCAACAACCTCATTATTCTTATCATAGTAATATGCATAGATATTTACGGTACCCCAGTTATATTCGCTGTTATCAAAATATACAACAGTTTCACCGTCTAAGTATGGCGCTGCAATCTTTGTAAATGTGTAGGTTTCTGTAACTTCATCATTATCGTTTTTTCCGTAGAGTGTAATATCTACCGATGTGTTTTCAGCCATATCTGCACCAATAGTAATTGTATCGCCGGATACAAAGTTTACAGGAGATGCATTTCCGATTTTGTAGGTAGATTCAGTAGTGTTGCGTGCAGTCAGAGTAAGTGTGAGCGTACCTCTGAAGTTACCGCCTTCCTGTGAAATTGATACAGAAGGACGCATTACTATTGTGCTGTTGTAAATAACTGCAATTGCACCTGCGTTGACCTTACCGCTAAGTTTACCGTCCGATACGGTGAATAAGGAACCTGATACTTCGTCTGTATATGTACCGTCGGCAACATTTGTTGCACAGTTTATTTCAACTTCTTCAGAAGAAGCATTAATAATTACAGCACCTGCGCTTTCACGTTCAATCATAAGTACTTTTTGATTAGCACCGGGATTTGAAATCTTGTTGGACAAACCAACCATAGCGTTTCTGAAATGGTTTACTGCTGCAACTTCCGGATGATTGTAGTTATCATCACCTGCTATACCAATCTGGTTTTTGCCCCATTGGTTACTTGTGCTGCTGCCGTCCGGTCTGTTAAAGAACAGGGGAGTAGTGTCGCCTCTTGCAGAAATAATAGCCCATGCCTGTCTTATGTCCTGATTGTCAAGCTGTGACCATGTTCTGTCATCACCTGTGTAGTTATCGTGTGACTCAACCCATGTTACAAGCTTATCGGTAGGAGTACCGTCCGATTGATAACGTCTGAGATCGGTTGCCTTTAAATTGCCGCGTTGTACAGCATTTCTCAAAGTATATCCGTAGCCTGAAGCTGTAACGCTCATATATTGTGCATATGAGGATGTTCGACTTCCGCCGTCCTGCAAAATCTCACCGTACTGGAATTCAGAACCGTTATCAAGAACAACCGGCCAGAATTCACTTGCAAAATCGTTTCCGTTTACAGGCTGATCATCGGGAAGCTCTATATGTTTTGCTGCGTCATAACGAAAACCGCTTGCTCCGGCTTCAACACAGCTTTTAAGATAATTTAAAATCATCTGCTGAACATTTGGATTCTGGGTATTCAAATCCTTCAGACCTAACAAATCGCCCTGTGTAACCTGGTAGCGGTTGTTGTAATCGTTGATTCCGAAACCGCTGTGAAATGCTCCGCCCTGAATATTTTTGATTTCGTCTGCTATTGCACCGTAAGTGCCTGTGCAGTGGTTTGCAACTACGTCAACAATAATGTGAATTCCGTATTTATCAGCTTCACTGCATAAATCTTTAAATTCATCAAGTGTTCCA
Organism: uncultured Clostridia bacterium; assembly: GCA_947593615.1. Lineage (GTDB taxonomy): Bacteria > Bacillota > Clostridia > Oscillospirales > Acutalibacteraceae > Ruminococcoides. The sequence goes on along the minus strand of CANQDR010000009.1, from coordinate 67,433 downwards.
AGCTGATAATTGCCGATCGTATACATTGTTGGTTGATAGTGATAGTACCATTTGCCGTTGCCCATAAGCTGCATTCCGCCGTTGTCGCCGACTAAACACTCATTAATAGGTGAGGTCTGTACAGATGTAAAGCCAGCTTCGGCAATTTTTTGCAGATTTTCTTTAATCGTGTTAAATGACCAGCACCATGCATGAAGAATAGCTCCGTCTTTGACATTTTCGGTAAGTCCGTAAGTATTATCCTGAGTGGACGCGTTTGTGTTTGTTGTGTCGGTTTCAACGGCATTTACTGAAAAGGCCAGTGCGGAAAATACCATTAAAACTGACAAAACGAGTGAAATTGGTTTTTTTAAGTAGTTTTTCATGTTAAGAACTCCTTTCTATTTAAGTATAATTATATTTTTATCTTAAGTCAAGACTTTTATTGTCAATAATTGGTATAATTCATAAATATTGCAAAATACTCTCCATTGCAAACAGAATTAAATCTTTTAATGTCTTTAAGCGACATTATTTTGCATCAGTTGCAGTTGTATCAATCATATTTTTGTTATTGCCGTTTTTTCTTGCATAACGGCTGATAAGTGTAATAATTGAAAGACCTGAAATACCCTCATAAATCATTATAATACCCAATAATATAATCAGAAAATCACCAAAAAATGTAGGGAAAAATATTGTGCATCCGCCCAGAATAATGACGGCGGCTGAAACGGCCGTACATACCCACCAGTATTTCATTCCGAGAGCCTTAAGCTGAAATGAGTGTTTAATATCCATAAGGCTGTCTATTATAATTACAATACCTATTGTAACAAATATTATATTGACAATTATGTTAGGTGAAAACAGAGTAAAAATTCCGAAAGCAGTTGCGATAACACCGACAATAAGTTCAAAATAAAGATTTGAATCCCTGCTTATAAAAAATGTGATAATGTTAAATAATCCATATACTGTAAGCACGATTCCCAGAGTGTAGCAAAGCACATTACTGACCGAGTTTGGAAATAAAACCATTACAAATCCAAGCACAAGATAGGCAAGTGAAGCGATAATAACCGTGCTCATCGCACTTTTTTCTTTTCTTTTAGAGTTGTTTTTTACATTGTTACTCATAATAATAGCTCCTAATCTATTCTTTTATCACAGAAACTGCACATTACCATACCTTTTTTATTATAACTGAGTTTTGGCAGATAATCCTCACTCTGAATAATGCATTTAGGATTATTGCACTTGTGCTCTGATATATCTGCATTTCTGCTTATAATTAGAAAATCCTCATCCTGAAGCAAAAGAAGAATAAGCGCCATTCTTCCGTACATACCGTACTGAGCCTGTTTAAAATATAATGCTCTGGGGTCGTCGTCTATATCAACAGTGATTTCATTTACTCTCGGAAGCGGATGTAAAATAATCATATCATCTTTTGCTTTGTCAAGCTTTTCTTTGTCAAGCACAAAGACGTTTTTCTGAGATTTATATTCTTCTTCGCTTTTAAAACGCTCACGCTGAATTCTTGTCATATACAGAACATCAAGGTCTGCAATAGCCTCGGCAAGATTGTTTGAGAATTCGTATTTACATCCGTTTTTTTCAAGAATATCAATTATATAAATCGGAACGCTTAATTCCTTAGTAGAAATAAGAACAAAGGAATTATTGTCATATTTTGCAAGAGTTTTAATAAGTGAGTGAACTGTACGCCCGTTAAGCAAATCGCCGCATACGCCGATTTTCAGATTATCAAGCCTGCCTTTTTCACAGCTTAGCGTAACAATGTCGGTTAATGTCTGCGTTGGATGAAGATGTCCGCCGTCGCCGCAGTTTATTAATGGAACATCGGAATAAAGAGAAGCCGCCATAGCTGTTCCCTCAACAGGATGTCTTATTGCGATGATGTCGGCATAACCACCGATAATGGTAATTGTGTCTTTAAGACTTTCTCCCTTGGAAACCGAAGAATTCATCGGATTATCAAAGCCTATTGTTCTGCCGCCGAGTTTAAGCATGGCGGTCTGAAAGGACATCTGAGTTCTGGTACTCGGTTCATAGAAAAGAGTGGCAAGAATTTTACCGTCACAAGCGTGTCTGTAATCAGCAGGATTCTGCATGATTTTCTTGGCTTTTTTAACGACCTTGTCAATCTGTTCGGTAGTCATATCCTCAAGGTCAATCAAATTTTTGTTAGTCATAAAACCACAGCTTTCATTGATTTTTTTCATTTTACCAAAAATAAACACAATTTTAGCATATGTAAAAGAAAAATGAAATAAATTTTATAATTTCATTGTTTAATCAGACATATTTATTTTGCTCATTCATTTAATAAAAGTTGCAGATATTATAATCTAAAACATTAATGAAAATTAAGAATATTATAAATAATGAAGGAAGTTAAAAAAAAGAATACTAAGATCAATAGTCAATGTTCACAAGCGTAGAATTATTGGCTCAAATAAAAGGAGAAAAATAATTATGGCAAAAGTTAACTGCATAGATGTATCGACATTTCAAAAAAATATAGATTTTAAGAAAGTTAAATCAGCAGGAATTGAGGCTGTTATAATCCGTGCAGGCTATGGCAGGGAAATATCACAGAAAGATAATGAATTTGAAACACACTACAAAAATGCAAAGGCGGCAGGTCTTAAAGTCGGTGCATATTGGTATTCATATGCAGACGGCGTTGCTGACGCAAAGAAAGAAGCGAGTGCTTGTCTTGCGTGCATTAAAGGAAAGAACTTTGACTTGCCTGTCTATTATGACCTTGAAGACGGCAGTATGACAGCTCTCGGCAAATCGACACTCACGTCAATCGCAAAGACTTTCTGCGATGAAATTAAAAAGGGCGGTTATAATTCAGGCGTATATGCAAATCTTAATTGGTTTAATAATTATCTTGATTACAATGCTCTGAAAAAATTATACAGCATCTGGCTTGCGCAGTACAACTCAATCAATGATAAGGACTGCGATATATGGCAGAATAGCTCAACAGGCTCAATCAGCGGAGTAAACGGCAGCGTTGATACAAATATAATTTATAATGAAAAGATTCTCGATGGAAGTAAACCATCAAATCCATCAGCGCCAAGTCCGGAAATTTCAAAGGCTGACGTATTTTATAAAGTCAAGGCAGACGGAAGATGGCTTCCGGAGGTTAAAAATCTTGATGATTTTGCAGGAATTGCAAGCAAGGCAATTACAGATATTGCCGTAAAGGTATCTAAAGGCTCTATAAAATACCGCGTGCATGTTAAGGGAAGCAGCTGGCTGCCTTATGTTACGGAATATAATATAAACGACCGGGAAAACGGTTACGCCGGAAACGGCAAAGCAATTGACGCTGTCGAAATATACTACAACACTCCTTCTGATGTAGTTAAATCTACAGGTTATTTAAAAGCAAAGTACAGAGTATCTCCGTTGAACGGTGAATATTATTCGTATCAGTATGATAATGAAAAATCAAACGGACAGGACGGCTATGCAGGAACATTGGGTAAATCAATTGACAAATTACAGATAACTCTTGAGTAAAAAACACAGTTTTATATAATTATTTATTCCCGAAGCTATATGTAAAAAAATATTGCTTCGGGAAATTTTTATTTAATTGCATAGTTTTATGCAATTTATTTGAATTTTTATATATAAGTGAAAGGATTAAATTTTATAAGTTTAATTCTTTGAAAATAAAATATTAGGAGTTGATTAAATGAGTTTAACAAAAGCGCAAGATTTGTTTTTACAAAATAATTTATTAGGAATTATAGACGGTACATATACTTCAAATAATGTAACCGTAACCGTAAAAGACGGAAGAATAAAATGTATTGGTACTACCGGTGATTCATCTGAAAAAATTCCTATACCGATAGAAAACATTGAATTAAACGGAAAATATAATTTTAGTATTCAAAAAATTATATATTCAGCATTAGGATTTCCTACAATATTTTTGAATAATAAAGCTTATACGCATCTTACGCATATATATGGTACAGGCGGAGTATCATATGCCCAATTTGATGCTAATGAGGATACAGTAATAAACATACAATTGAGCTTTGCGAAAAATCTTGATTTCGACGTTGAATTTAACCTTATGCTGCAGGAAAGTGATCTGAGAAAAGGATACACTGCCTATGGTCAAACAATAGATAAAAATCAAAATTTGGCTGAATACTCCGATGATGTTGTCAGACCGCGAATGTTTGGTGCAGTAGGAGATGGTGAGATAGATGATACAGCTGCTCTTCAAGCAGCAATAAATTATGCTCTTGCAAATAAAAAGAAGATTATTTTGGACAGTGGTTGTACATATCTTATTTCTAAGACGCTGGTTTTTAAAGGCGCATATATATGGTTTGACGGACAGAATGCTACAATAAAAATGAATGATAATATTGCAACTGATTCATCATCAGACGGTATATATAAAATCATAAGTGCAATCAATATTGATAATAGTCCTGATACTTCTGAAAATGTACCAATTGAAGATGGAATTTCATTGTATAACAGGTCCACATATATCAGCAGAGTATTTGAAAACTTAACTATCGACTGTAATATCGGAACAGCAAATACGGGATTGTATATTATAAATGGCGGAAAGACACATTATTCAAATATTATGATTTGTGACCCCGCTTCATATGGAATTCAAATGATGAAAGGTAATGAAGCAGTATTCGATAATATACATATGACAAGAAGTAGAGTTAAAGATAGAATCGTCGATGGAGAAAACACAATTAATCTGGATCGTAAGAGTGTGGGACTTCGACTTAGCACTTCCGATATTTATATTCATGATTGTGTTGCAATTGATTTTAAAACGGGCTTTCTAAGTGAGGGAAGTGATAATAATTTTTCAAGATGCCACGTATGGAATGCATATACAAAAAATATTATAAAAGATTCAATCGGATTTGATATAATTAATGGTTATGCAACATTTTCTCAGTGCATTACTGACAGTGAGAGATATGGATGGGTATTAAGAGAACAAGCAAAAGTTTTTCTGACAAACTGCTGTAATGCTTATAATGAGCAATACGTTGATAACAAAGAAAGTTACGGTGAACCGATACTATTCTATTTTGATGAGACGCATACTCTTAAAGGTGCCGGATTAGTAATATCTTCAAGTTGTTTTAAAACTAAAGATGGATTAATCTGTCATTTCGACAACCTTAAAGATAGTGATCCGCATATTATTATTGATAAATTATTCAGCGACACATTTACAGATGTTCATGTAAGCGAAGCTGTAAGAACTAATGAAGTTGAAAACGTTTCATTGTTAATAGAGAAATAATTTATTATTAATATGTTGTATTTCATAATATTGTACTAAAATAATACTTTATGTAATAAAACTTCATATTAAATAAAAAATCCAGTAAATAAGCCGTTTAATACACTCGGCTTGTTTACTGGATTCGTTTTTTGGCGGAGAGAAGGGGATTCGAACCCCTGGTACGGTGGTAACCGTACACATGATTTCCAATCATGCTCCTTCGGCCAGCTCGGACATCTCTCCAAACACCGCTGATTATTATATCAAATTAAATAATAAAAATCAAGGGCGAATTTAATTAAAACTAAAAAAACAACTTTATTAAACAAAATCAAGCAATAGCTTAGATGCTATCGCTTAATTTTTAGAATTATATATTTTGAAATTTGAAAATTATTGGTATTGGGCAAAAAAATACAATTTAAGCGCCCTTAAAGACTTTTTACTCAGCCTGCTTTGCAGCAGAATCTTTTTGCTTCTTCTTTTTAATAACTTTAAGACGGCTGAATTCTTCACGGTCTTTTTCGTCAAGAGCGTCTGAAATAAACTTAACCGTTTCCTCAAATTTCGGAATCATAATATTTTTGAGAGCGTTTGCGCGCTTTTGTGTTTTCTTTATGGAATCGGCAAGTCTGTAAACGCTGTTTTCAATTTCCGCAAGCTCAACAGTAAGGTACTTAACTTCGCAAAATTTATTGTATGCCTTGTCAATTGCTGAATTTGTAGTTCTCAGGCCGTAATGCAGGAAGTCATGTTTTCTGTGCTCGTCAATTGTAAGAATGGGAATTTCAACGCCCATAACGCTTCTTGAGTCAAGCTTCAGACTGTCCTCATAGGGAATAGAGTTAGAAATATCTTCACAAAAACCGTTGGTAACATTAGCTGTCTGCAAGGCAATATACGCTTCTTCATAAGCGTCGTCAATTTTTTGCTGTATAGCGTTTGCATGGTCAATAAGCGTCATCATTTCCCTGATAAGAATATTGCGCTTCCTGTCAAGCAGCTCATAGCCGTTTTTTGCAAGAGAAAGCGATTTTTTTGTGTTCATCAGGTTACCTTTGGTAGGTACTGCCTGTACTGCCATACGCTCAGACTCCTTTCCCTGCGGTATTATCCTTTGTAATACTTGTCAAGTACAGCATCATCAACACGGTCAAGCTCGGCTCTCGGCAGAGCTGAAAGAAGCTCCCAGCCCAAGTCAAGACTCTGTTCAATGCTTCTGTTTTCGTTAAATCCCTGATTAACAAATTTTGATTCAAACAGCTTTCCGAATTCAATGTATTTTTTGTCAATGGGGGAAAGCTCTTCTTCACCGATAACCGACGCCAGCGAACGTGCATCAATTACCTTTGCATAAGAGGCAAAAAGCTGGTTAGCAAGCGGCTGATGGTCAGCTCTTGTATATCCGTCGCCGATACCATCTTTCATAAGACGTGAAAGTGACGGCAGAACGCTTACAGGGGGATAAAGTCCCTGACCTTGTAAGGAGCGGTCAAGAACAATCTGACCTTCAGTAATGTATCCGGTAAGGTCTGGGATAGGGTGAGTAATGTCGTCGTTGGGCATAGTAAGAATAGGAATTTGAGTAACCGAGCCTGAGCTGCCTTTAATCATACCTGCACGCTCATAAAGAGATGCAAGGTCAGAGTAAAGATAGCCAGGGTATCCTTTACGTCCCGGAATTTCGCCCTTAGATGATGAGAATTCACGCAGAGCTTCCGCATAGGAAGTCATATCTGTCATAATTACAAGAATATGCATATTAAGCTCAAAAGCGAGATATTCGGCAATTGTAAGCGCACATCTCGGTGTAAGAGTTCTTTCAATAATAGGGTCGTTTGAAAGATTCAGCAGCATAACAACCCTTGAAAGAACGCCGCTTTCTTCAAAGCTTCTTCTGAAATATTCCGCAACGTCCTTTTGAACTCCCATTGCGGCGAATACAACGCCGAAGTTCGTGCTGTCTGCACCGCTGATTTTTGCCTGACGTACGATCTGAACAGCAAGGTCGTTGTGGGTCATACCAGAACCCGAGAAGATTGGCAGCTTCTGACCTCTGATAAGCGTCATAAGCGTATCAATAGTTGAAATACCTGTATTAATGTAGTTCTTAGGATAAATACGTGATACGGGATTAATCGGCGTACCGTTGATATTGGCACGCTTTACCGGGAAAATATCGCCGAGACCGTCAATCGGTTTGCCTGCGCCGTCAAGCACACGGCCTATAATTTCAGGTGAAAGCGGCATTTCCATGGGGTGACCCGTAAGTCTTGTCTGAGTGTTTTTAAGACTTATTCTTCGTGTACCCTCAAATACCTGAACAACGATTCTGTCTCCCTCAATCTGCACAACACGTCCCTGACGCGTTGTGCCGTTATCAAGACGGATATCAACAATTTCTTCATTGGAAACGCCATTAACGCCGTCCATTACAATAAGCGAGCCGTTTATTTCTTTAACGCCCACATAGTTTAAAATCATTACTGCGTTTCCTCCTTATTTTAAAAGTGAAGCAAGCTTTTCGTCGATTTCTTTAATGTAGGCATCAAACATTTCAGGCTTGCTGTTTGGTATGTCATACTTCATTTTAGTAAGTTTGTCAAACAAACCGAGCTTTAAAACCTTAGAAATAGGAATTTCCTTTGCAACGATTTCCTTAGCTTTTGAATGAAGATGAAGTATTGTTTTCATCATCAGCTTTTGCTTTTCAAGCGGAACGAATGTATCATCGGCGTGGAAAGCATTCTGCTGTAAAAATCCTACGCGAATAACTCTTGCTGTTTCGATTACAAGCTTCTGGTCGTCTGGAAGAACGTCAGCGCCGATAAGCTTTACAATTTCCATAAGCGAGCTTTCTTCCTGTAAAAGCGCGCTTATTCTGTTTCGGTATTCAACAAAGTCATCACCGAGATTTTTCCTGAACCACGGGTCAAGGTCGTTAAAATATTCGCTGTAGCTCTGGATCCAGTTAATTGCAGGATAGTGTCTTGCATATGCGAGTGATTTATCAAGCGCCCAGAAACAGCGGGTAAAACGTTTTGTGTTCTGTGTAACAGGCTCAGAGAAGTCCGAACCCTGCGGCGAAACAGCTCCTATAAGAGTTACCGAGCCTTCGCCACCGCTTAAAACTTCTGCACGACCGCCTCTTTCATAGAACTCGGCAAGACGAGAGGGAAGATAAGCAGGAAAGCCTTCTTCTGCGGGCATCTCCTCAAGACGTCCCGATATTTCGCGCAAAGCTTCTGCCCAGCGAGAGGTCGAGTCGGCCATCATTGCAACGTGGTAACCCATGTCTCTGTAATATTCGCCGAGAGTAATACCTGTATATATTGAAGCCTCACGTGCGGCAACAGGCATATTTGAAGTGTTTGCAATCAAAACGGTACGATCAGTCATTGGACGCTGAGATTTAGGGTCTATAAGCTCCGAGAATTCCTCAAGAACCTGGCTCATTTCGTTGCCGCGTTCACCACAGCCTACGTAAATAATAATATCAGCGTCGCACCATTTTGCAAGCTGATGCTGGGTCATTGTTTTGCCTGTTCCGAATCCCCCCGGAATAGCCGCCGTGCCGCCCTTTGCAACGGGGAAGAGAGTGTCAATAACACGCTGACCCGTAATAAGCGGTATTGATGATGTAAGGCGCTCTCTAACGGGACGCGAGGTCCTTATAGGCCACTTCTGGCAGAGTGTTAAATTATGCTCATCACCATTGTCGTCTTTAAGAACTGCAACGGTATCAAACAGTTTGTATTCTCCGTTGGGCATAACTTTTGTTACTACACCTGATAATTCAGGGGGAACCATAAGTCTGTGTTCGATAATCGGCGTTTCGGGAAGAGTTGCATAAACCTGACCGCCTTCAAGTCTGTCGCCGACTTTAACTTTAAGAGTTACGTCCCAAAGCTTTGTTTCATCAAGAGATGAAACAGCCGCGCCTCTGCTGATAAATGCGCCTGACTGTTCTTCAATAGCTTTCAGCGGACGTTCAATGCCGTCAAATATATTATCGATAATACCGGGGCCGAGAAGCACATTCATCGGAGCTCCCGTACCCTCAACAGGGTCGCCGGGTTTAAGTCCGGTTGTTTCTTCATAAACCTGAATAGTTGTTAATTCATCGGTAATTCCGATTACTTCACCGACGAGCTTCTGATGTCCTACATGAACCATTTCCATCATTTCAAAGCTGTCTGTCTTTTTTACGGTAACAACAGGGCCGTTTATTCCGTATATAACGTTGTTGTTTTCCATTTATATTACCATCTCTTTTCAGTAGAAATTAACAAGTTAATCAAACCGAGATAACACCGTTTAACTTATTGCGGTATTTCTTTGATTAGAGCACACTCAGACCTGAATTTTCAATAAACCAGTCTTTCTGAGCAGACAGCTTACTGTCGAGTGTTTCATCGGCAACAATGCTCATTGCTTTGCAAAAGCCTTTGATTCCGCCGATTTTAACAGAATAGTCGGATAAAACTTCAGTTTCCCCGCTGAATAATGCCTTGATTTTATCGGCAAAAGCAATATCCCTTTCATTTATGTAAAGGACACAGCTTTCAGCACCGAAAAGAGCGGAAATATTTTTGGCGCTTTGTACAAGTTTTTCGGAATACTCCGGTGTTTTTGTGTATTCAATAAGCTTTTCTTCGGCTTTTTTAAATATGTTGTCAGTCATTTCAGCTCTTTTGAGAAACAGTTTTTTCTGTCCGTCCTGCGTCATTTTGGCAAGCTTGCTTGTTTCTTCATTTTTCTTTTCTTCAAGCCTATCTTTAATGAGCTTTTCGCTGTCATATTTAGCTTTTTGCTCTGCTTCTCTGAGCTTTTCTTCTTTTAACTGCTCAACCTCAATACGCATAGCATTTCGCTGTTCATCAGCGTATTTTTTTATAGCATTCAAAAAGTTATCGGTTTTTACGGTATTTTCCATATTAATAACCTCTTTAGCAATTTAAAAATTGATGATAATCAAAGCTTTACGCCAATAGCATCCTGAACATACTTTGTGATGCTGTCTTTTGTACGTCCGTTTCCGTGACGGTCAGGAATTTCAACAATAAGCGGCTGTTTACGGTTGAGCTTTAAATCATACACAAGATCCGGACAGAGAGAAACGAGATGCTCGGTCATAAGAATCACGGCAATGTCGTCCCTGTTCATGGCGTATGTAAGCTCCTTGCGCACTTCGTTTTCTTCGTGAACAACTACGCCCTCAATGCCTGCAAAACGCATACCCATTTTAGTATCAACATTATCACTGATTAGGAAAAATTTCATAATATCAAATCCTTTATGAACTTTATGAAATCTGATTTTATCTTGTTTTATCTTGCAAAGATAAGAAGAATAGAAACGAGCATACCGTAAATAGCGATACCTTCTCCAAGTACAACGAAGATAATAGCTTTACCGAAAGCCTTAGGATCTTCACTTGTCGCACCGATAGCAGCAGGAGCTGCGTTTCCTACGGCTATGCCGCCGCCTATACATGAAAGGCCCGTAGCCAGAGCCGCACCGATAAATGCCATACCGTCAGCGGCTGTTGAAGCAGTTGCGGCTGCATCGCCAGTAGCAGCATTTGCGATTATAGGACATACCATACAAATTGCGAATACTGCGGCAAATGAACAAATCTGCATAAGAACGGTTTTCTTTCTGCTTTTGCCTCTTTCGAATGCCTTAACTGCAATTATTGCAGAAGCCATAAGGAATACAACGGGTAAAGCTAACATAACTAAATTAAAAACGAACATAAAAATACCTCCAAAAATTATTCTATATTTAATTTAACAGGTTCGTAAGGTCTGCCTTCGCCGGAGTAGAATCGGCTGAACATTTCATAATATTCAAGACGAAGCACCTGAATGGCAACAAGAAGAGCCTCCAAAACCATAACAAAAACATTGCCAAGCACAACAACGGGCCAGTAAGCAATCGCGCCCGCAGTTTCTGCAAGAACGAAAACTACCATCATCATTCCTGCGTGAACAAGCACAAATGCGCCGACCCTTAAAAAGCTTACCGTATTTGTAACATATTCAAGCAAAAATTCAATGGATTCAATAAGATGTTCCATAATGTATCCGCCCCAGCTTTCCGGCTGCCAGTACTTTTCACCGCTAATAAGATTTGACAGCGGTTCGGAAAAGAAAATAAGCAGATACGGTAGGACTATAAGTCCTAAGATATAGGGGAGAGAGAATACACTCCATCCTAAAAGAAGCTGTCCGACAACTCCGAAAACTATTGAGGAATAAAAGATTATGCCTGCAATTCCGCTTGAACCAAACAGCGCTTTTCCGATGTTTTGCTGTTTTATTGAGCTGTAGACATTCAGACCCATAGCCACAATAACAAGCAGAACTCCGATAGCAACTGCTGACAGCAGAATCATAATAATTGAATCGGACGACATAACCTCAATCGGTTTTTCATCAAGTCCGAACAAAGCCTTGTACATGGGGTCAAGCAAGTGTTCAAATCCGAATACGCTTCCGAACACCAGACCGAATACAGCTGAGGAAATTCCGCACGGAAAAAGGATTTTTCCTATTTTCATTTTTTTGAATTTCCACATTAGAGTTCCTACGATCGAAAGGCAGATCCCCTGACCGACATCGGCAAACATTATGCCGAAAATAATAATGTATGTTATAGCGATAAACAGTGAAGGGTCAATTTCGTTGTATTTTGGAACGCCGTACATTTCTGTATAAAATTCAAACGGCTTTGCAAGGAAGCAGTTTTTGAGCTTTACGGGAGGAGATTTTTTCATTTCCTTTTTTGCGTCCGTAAAATCAACGTTTACGCTTTTTATTTTTTTAAGCCTGCGTTTAAGAGGCTTTGCAAATTCCGTCGGAACCCAGCCTACAATAATAAAGCTTTTGTTATATTGCAGTGCTTTTGTTCTGATTCTTCCGTAAAGATAAAGCTCCTCAAGCTTTGACAAATATTTTGTAATTTGTTCAGCGTGCATATCAAGATAGCTATCAATTCTTGCCTGAGATTCTTTAAGCTTGTTTTCAAGCTTAGGAACAAGCTCGTTAAGTTTGTCAAGATGAGTTTGCGGAGTATCGTTTACGCCGAGAATGTCACACTTTTCAAAGTACAGACCGGAAAAAATTCTGTCGATTTCGTCGCATTTATCAATCGGAGAGAAATAAATACCCCAATAGTGAGTTTTATCTTCTGTGCATACTGTAAAATCAATATAGGGATTGTCTTTGTAAGCAGAAAGCTTATCATAGCTTTCTTTTGGAAGTCTGCCGAACCGTGCTTTTAAATATTTAAGGGAAAGCAGTTTTTCAATCTCAACACCAAGTCCCACAAAATGGCTTGTTTCATTAAGATTCTCCTTTGCCTCAAGCAATTGTTCTGCGATAAACTCCCTGTCATCTACAAGTACATCAATTTCACTTGAAACCCTGTTTGCAAAAATTTCCATTTCCTTAAACGTCGGATTAAAGTCACTTACATCTACGAACGGAAATTTTCGTTTTGTAAGTCCAATCGAGGCTTTAAGATTTGTCAGAGGTTCAGCATAGATGTTTTTAGTCTGCAGGTGAACAAAATCCTTTGTGTCGCTGTAAAAAGCAGGGACATCATCGGGATGAAATGCACCCGATTCACCAAGTACCGAAATAACGTCGTCAATATCATCAATCATACCAATGACGTTTACGGCTTGCATGGTTGATACAGCCAAATTAAAATCACCTCTTTATTAAGGAGTCAAGCACATCAGTAAATGAGCATTGACTGTATTATTTTAGTGTCTAATTTATATCTTATTCCCTCAATCAGGCTGATGACATTCATCAGTTCAGTTTCGGAAACAAACATATAAGAAATCATTACTACAGACGGATTATTAGAAAAATGCATATTTTTTCTTGCAAGTCTGTATTTTACTCTCGGGCTTATGTCGCTTGCATAAACGTAGCCGATTTTATCAATCAGCCTGCCGTTGTGAGTGCTCTGCATAATTGAGAACACCTCAGCTGATGATTCAGCCCTGCACATCATATCTATCGCTTTGGGATTAATATCGCTGAAATTAAGAATCAGATTTTCTTTAATAGCGTCAGGGGAAAGATTGTAGTATTTTTTAAGTCTTAAAATTCGTGAAAAAATATTGTAATCGTTAATCGTGTAGAAAAATGATATGAGTTCGTTTCTTTCCTGTCCTTTAGTTGTTTTGTTGATAGTTTTTAGAAGATTTGAAAAAACAAACTCGTACAGCTTATTTTCAAGATTTGATATATGGATCCTGCCCATTTCGTCAGGTGAAAAATTTTTAAGAATATCATAATACTTAGAATTTGATAAAACGCTTAAAAATTCATCATAGTTTTTAGCATTGGCAAGCCTGTTTATGTCAATGTCAGTATGCTTTGTAAAATATGCAGGAAACTGATATATGAATTTTTCGGTAGAATTTGAATTTAGCAAAATCAAAAAGCGTATAATTTGCTCAACTTCAATTGTTTCAACTACATATTGTGAAAACCCCGAGCTTATGCTTGAATCATATCTGCAAAGAGTGTCAAATTCATAGAACAGATTTTGTCTGAGCAAAGCTTCAAGCCGTCCTCTGTGAACATCACGTTCGTTAATGTCACGAAGAGAAGCCGAATAGTGTGTATATGATTTTAGATATGACATAACCTCTGCAACACTCTGACAGGCAAGCAGGCTTGTATAGTCTTTTTCGGTAAGCCTTTTGCCGAATTTTGATCTTGCTTTGGTCAGGACTGCAAAAGAAGTATTAGACATAATCCGCACACACCTCCAAAGAAAAGTTTTTAAAAATTATTCAAGAGTACGCTTAACAATCATATCAACCCATTTATCGCAGTTATGCTCATAGTCTGACTGAAGTTTAATATTTACCGATTTTTGTTTGTTCTGAATTTCCTGCCATTGTTTTTCAGCTTTTTTTTCTTCGTTAATATCGTTGCGCTTAACGGTTTCAATGGCATTGCTCATATATTTGTCATATATGCTTTTGGTTTCATCCTTAATCTTCTTGCTTAATTCTTCTTTTTCCTTGAGTGTGACCTCTTCCATTGCCTTTGCTTCATTGTCAGCGTCAACAATTTTTTTAATCATATTTTCCAAGAAAAACACCTCCAAAAAACATTATTTAGTTTTTAAGTGCCTGTAGGGGAGCGGGGATTCTTCCTCCGCGGTTAATAAATACTTCGGGAGAACCCTTTCTTACCGGCATAACAGGACCTCTGCCCAGAAGTCCGCCGAAGTTTAGTTCATCACCGGCTTTTTTTCCTATTGCGGGAATAAGTCTTACGGCAGTGGTTTTTGTGTTTACCATACCAATAGCAGCCTCATCAGCAATTATTGCAGAAATGACCTCAGGCGTAATATCCCCGGGAACAACAATCATATCAAGACCTACCGAGCAGACCGCAGTCATTGATTCAAGCTTTGTAATATCAAGGTATCCGTTCTCTGCGGCGCTTATCATACCTGCGTCCTCGGTTACTGGAATAAAAGCACCGCTTAATCCACCGACATGCGATGAAGCCATAACGCCGCCCTTTTTTACTGCGTCATTCAGCAGAGCAAGCGCTGCGGTCGTTCCGTGACAGCCGCATACTTCAAGTCCCATTTCCTCGAGAATATGTGCAACACTGTCACCGACTGCAGGAGTAGGAGCAAGCGAGAGGTCAACAATACCGAACGGTACACAGAGTCTTTGGCTTGCTTCCTGTGCCACAAGCTGACCCATTCTTGTAATTTTGAATGCAGTTTTCTTTACCATATCTGCAATTTCAGTAATATTTTTTCCTGTTCCGCCTTTGGCAAGAGCGGCCCTTACAACACCCGGGCCTGAAACTCCTACATTAATTACGGTGTCTGCTTCGCCTACTCCGTGAAAAGCACCTGCCATAAACGGGTTGTCCTCGGGAGCGTTGCAGAATACAACAAGCTTTGCGGCGCCTATACAATTTCTGTCGGCAGTTATTTCAGCAGTTTGCTTTACGATTTTACCCATCATTTTAACTGCGTCCATATTCAGACCTGCTTTTGTAGAGCCTATATTGACCGACGAGCATACAAATTCCGTTTCGGAAAGCGCTTCGGGAATACTTTCAATAAGGGCATAGTCGCCGCTTGCAAATCCTTTCTGCACAAGAGCGGAATATCCTCCTATGAAGTTTACGCCAAGTTCTTTTGCGGCTCTGTCAAGAGTGTAAGCAAATTTAGCTATCTTTTTGCTCTGACACGGAGCGGCTATCATAGCTATTGGTGTAACCGAAATTCTTTTGTTAATAATCGGAATACCGTATTCCTTTTGAATATCCTCACCGGTTTTAACAAGGTCTTTAGCAGAACGGCAGATTTTATCGTATACCTTTATGCAGGCCTTGTCAATATCCTCGTTAATACAGTCAAGAAGCGAAATACCCATAGTAATTGTTCTTACATCAAGGTTTTCGTTGTCTATCATATTTATAGTTTCAAGTATATCTTTTGTTTCTAACATATTTTTATCCTTTCAATTCACAGGCAATAGCAATATGAGAATATCTGTATAACATACTGCAATATCGCAGCGGCAACGTTATATTTTATGCATACTGTTAAAGATGTCCTCGTGCATAATGTGAATTTTTGTGCCTGTGGCGTCGCCGACCTGATTAAGATTTTCTCTGAGTTGTTCAAAGCCGATGTTTGATTTACTAATCTCAACAAGCATAACCATTGCAAACATATCCTGCAATACGCTCTGAGTAACCTCAACGATGTTTACATCAGCCTTTGAGCAGGCGTCGGAAACCTTTGCAAGAATTCCTACTGTGTCTTTGCCTATAACCGTAATGATAGCTTTCATAAGTAACCTCCGATTTATGCAGGATTGCAAATTAAAACTTGCATAAATAACTATTTTTATATTTTATATATTATATAATTATTTTTCGATAAAGTAAAGCCTAATCTTGCATAAATTTGTTTGATATGCTATTATTTTTTTGGGAGGTATCGTATTGATGAAACTATGTGATTTGCACACTCATTCAAATAATTCTTTTGATGCAAAAAATACGGTTGACGAAATGTGTCAAAGCGCGGTAAAATGCGGTTTGTATGCAATAGCAGTAACCGACCATTGTGAAGCTCCGATGATAAAAGAAGGAAAAAATTGTGAGTACGGTTACTTTGATGAACTTATCCCTAAATCAATTGCCGATACGTTGGAGGCAAAAAGAAAATATGCCGCCAAGCTCAAAGTGTTATGCGGAATTGAACTTGGCGAGCCCATGCATGACCCTGAATGTACAAAACGTGCTCTTTCTTACGGTGATTATGACTTTACGCTTGCCTCAGTCCACAATCTCAGGAATATGGAAGATTTTTATTATATTGACTTTTCAAACACAGATATTAATGAAATTTTGAAATTATATTTTGATGAACTTGCAGAAACTGCCTCTTTTCAGCATTTTGACTGTCTTGCTCATCTGACGTATCCGCTAAGATATATCAAAGCAAAAACAGGAGCAGTCCCAGACCTTTTACCGTATTATAATCAAATTGATGAAATTTTTAATATTCTTATAAAGAATAATAAGGCGCTTGAGATTAATGTTTCCGGCCTATATAAAGAGCTTGGAACAACTCTGCCTGACGAAGCTCTTATTAAACGTTTCAAGGAGCTTGGAGGAAAATACATCACAATCGGCACTGACGCCCACAATACCGAATATGTCGGCAAAGGAATAAAAGAGGGAATAAAAGTTGCTCAGAAATGCGGTTTCTCACAATATACTATTTATGAGAAGCACGTTCCGATAATGATTGATATTGTTTAATAAGCATTAATTATCATATACATAAAGAGGCATTCCTTTTTTGGAAAGCCTCTTTGCTTTAGTTACATATTATGCAATACATTATACACCGTTTAAAAAATTTTGCAAGTAAAATTTTGCAAGTTTTTTATACATTAAAATATGTTTATAGAGTTTTTGCAAGGTTTTTAATATAATCTTTAAGCAGTTCGCTTGTTTCCGGATGGGTAAGGCCTACTTCAATCTGAGCCTGTAAAATACCGAATTTATTTCCCATGTCGTAACGTGTGCCTTCAAACTCAACAGCGGTCATACCTTTTGTAACAGCAATTTCACGCATTGCGTCTGTAAGCTGAATTTCACCGCCTATACCGGGCTTGGTGTGTTCGAGAATATCAAAAATCTCCGGCGGAAGTACGCATCTGTCAAGGATTGAATACAGAGAGAGCACCTCGTCTTTTGTCTGCGGTTTTTCTTTCATATCAGTACATTTGAACACATTGTCATGCAGATTTTCTACCTTTAGTGAGCCGTATTTATGAATATCTTTTTCCAAAACCTTTTTAACACCGACAACACCCTCGCCGTATTCGCCGTAACAATCAATCAGCTGCTTAATGGCGGGCGTTTTGCTTATTATTACCCCGTCGCCGTAAAGTACGGCAAAGGGTTCGTTCCCGACAAAAGACTTTGCTTTGAGGACTGCGTGTCCCAATCCCTTCATTTCCTTTTGTCTTATAAAAGTAATATTTGCAAGGTTTGAAATTTCTCTTACGGTATTAAGAAAATCCGTTTTGCCGCTTTTTTCAAGCATTGCCTCAAGTTCGGGAGAAGCGTCAAAATGGTCGGCAATAAGACTTTTTCCTCTGTTTGTGATAATTAAAATATCCGTAATGCCTGCCTCAACAGCTTCCTCAACTATATATTGTATGGTTGGCTTGTCAACAACAGGAAACATTTCCTTTGGCATATTTTTCGTAGCAGGCAAAACGCGTGTACCAAGTCCTGCCGCGGGAATCACAGCCTTTGTAATTTTCATTAATTTATCCTCTTTCTTTCTCTTTATTTAAAACATCAGTCAGTTTTATAAAAAATACGGAATGTATGTTATTATCATATACGTTATTGCAAAGCATACTGCGAGCGGTAAGTTTACACCACCGCTTGTTTCAAGTGCTTTGTTAATATTTGCGTTTTCATTTTTGTTTTTGATCTCATTAATTTTCTTCGTACAATGTTTGTAATACGAACGGTTTGCTGTCAAGCCGCATATAATCATCAATACGCCTTTTAATGCGCTGAAAACAAAGGGTGAATATAAGAATAATAATTCATTAGTTGATAATTGTGATGACATAGAAAATGAATAAAATAATTGGGAACTGTTCTGCATATTTAAAACTGAATCAATAAGCGACTGATACTCAGGCAGAAGCTGAATAAACATTTCACCGACCGTAAGAGCAATATAAAGGAATGAAATAATTATTCCCAGACCAATCATTTTTCTGTAAAGAAAATAAATGCCTGAAAAAATAAAAGCGGAGAAATTAAATTTTGAATTACCGAAGGTTTTAATATTATTAAAAATTCTAAGGAAATAAAAAGTATTTTTGCCGACGAATTTAGCCATTTCTCCTGCGTTTACATTTTCTGCGATCGGCTGGTCGTTTTTAAGTCCAGCCATAGGGTCAAAGGCAGAGGGCATTCCCGCGCCTCCGAATCCAAACGGCGGAATATTCTGATTTTGATTATATGTCTGCTGTGAATTAAACGGTTGCTGTGCGTTTTGATTGGCAGAATTATTTCTGTCCTGCTCGTTTAACGGATAACCGCACTTGTTGCAATAAAAAGTTGCTTTTGGATTTTCGTGTTTGCAATTAGGACACGTTACTGTTTCTTTATTGTTATTGACGTTTTCATTATTTTGAGAATTACCGTTTAAATTTTCAAAAGAAAAATCATCAGAATGTTTATCCTCATAAAAACAATGGTTTAGCTTATCATAGCAGTCTCTGTGATGCGGTGCGCCGCAATTTGGACAAACTACGATATCATCATCTTTATTAAATTGTTCATTGCATACGGGACATCTATAATTAGTAAATTCCATAACTTCCTCCGTACAACCTATTACAACCAAATTATAACAAATTTATTGTTTAAATGCAACAACTTTAATTTGTTAAAAAATAAAGTTTACATTTTAAGAAGGATTTGGTATAATAAATAATTATGAAAAAAGATACGATTAAATACAGAAAGGTATGTGCTTTATGGTACATTTTGAAGAATTGCTGCTTTCACTTCAGGCATTAAAGCCTGAAATCGACGATTTGTCTGACGCGCTCGGGATGAACAGTATTCTATCAGAAATCCAGCAGCTTGAGCTAAAGGCGACTGAACCGGGATTTTGGGATGATGTGGAAAAATCACAGAAAGTGCTGCAAAGAACAGGCACGCTTAAAGGTAAAGTTGAAGCATACGAAAATCTTGTTTCGAAATATGATGATACACATGCATTAATTGAGCTTGCTAACGAGGAAGAGGATATATCACTTCTTGAGGAAGCAGAAAGCGAAGTTGCGGCAGTTAAGGAAGATCTTGAAAACCAGCGCCTGCAAACACTATTAACGGGAGAATATGACAAAAACAACGCAATTCTGACATTCCACGCAGGCTCAGGAGGTACCGAAGCGCAGGACTGGGCTGAAATGCTTTATAGGATGTATTCGCGCTGGGCAGACGCACACGGCTTTAAGGTTAAAGAGGTTGACTACCTTGACGGCGACGAAGCAGGACTTAAAAGTGCGGTGCTTTTAATTGAGGGAGAAAACGCATACGGTTATCTAAAAGGCGAGGCAGGAGTACACCGCCTTGTCCGCGTTTCTCCTTTTGACTCTGCGGGCAGACGTCACACAAGTTTCTCGTCATTAGAGGTTATGCCCGAAATGGACGATGATATTCAGGTGAACATTGCTCCCGAGGATATAAAAATGGATGTTTACCGTGCAAGCGGAGCAGGCGGTCAGAAAGTAAACAAAACATCTTCGGCAGTACGACTTACTCATATTCCGACAGGCATCGTAGTTGCAAGCCAGGTTGAGCGAAGTCAGTATCAAAACCGCGACGTTGCAATGAAAATGCTTATTTCAAAGCTTGTCGAAATAAAAGAGCGTGAACACCTCGAAAAAATCGAGGATATTAAAGGCGTTCAAAAGGAAATTACATGGGGTTCGCAGATACGAAGTTATGTATTTATGCCGTATACAATGGTTAAGGACCACAGAACAGGCTTCGAAACAGGTAATATTCAGAGCGTGATGGACGGAAACCTTGACGGCTTCATAAATGCTTATTTAAAGTGTGCAAGTCAGGGAACACTTCAGAAATAATCAGAAGCATAACAATTAGCTATATGACAATAAAGGAAGGATTCAAGTGAAATATTTAGTAATGCTTTGCGACGGAATGGCTGACGAGCCGGTTGAACAGCTTGGAAATGCCACTCCGATGGAAAAAGCGGTAAAGCCATGTATGGACAGTCTTGCATCAAAGGGCGAAGTAGGAATGGTAAAAACAGTAGCCGAAGGCTTAAAACCCGGAAGTGATGTTGCCAACCTTTCCGTATTGGGATACGAGCCAGCCGTTTATTACAGCGGACGTTCTCCGCTTGAGGCCGCGAGCATAGGCATAGATTTGAAAAATACCGATGTCACACTCAGATGCAACCTTGTTACTCTCTCCGACGAAGAAAACTATGAAGATAAAACAATGGTTGATTACTGTGCAGACGATATTTCAAGCGCAGAGGCAAAGATACTTATTGATTATATTCAGGAAAACCTCGGTGATGATGAATTTAAATTCTATTCAGGTGTTTCATACCGTCACTGTCTGGTTTGGAGCAACGGAAATCCGCATCCAGGAGAGCTTACTCCGCCTCATGATATTTCAAACCGCGTAATTACGGAGTACATTCCAAAAGGCGAGGACACCACAAAGCTATATGGGTTGATGAAAAAAAGCTATGATTTACTGAAAGACCATCCCGTAAACAAAGATAGAATATCACGCGGAAAACGCCCCGCAAACTCAATCTGGCTGTGGGGAGAGGGAACAAAGCCGCGTTTAGACAACTTTACTGAGAAATTCGGTAAAAAAGGCAGTATGATATCGGCAGTTGATTTGTTAAAGGGAATTGCAATCTGTGCAGGAATGAACAGCGTAGATGTTGAAGGCGCCACAGGTTACATAGATACAAACTTTGACGGCAAATGCAAGGCAGCGATTGATGAATTCAAGAACGGTGCTGACTTTGTGTATATTCACGTAGAGGCTCCAGATGAATGCGGTCATCGCGGTGAAACCGAAAATAAAATAAAAGCTATCGAGCTTATTGATAAGCAAATTCTTGCGCCTGTAACTGAATTCCTTAAATCATATGATGATTTTGCAGTTCTTGTTTGTCCGGATCATCCCACGCCTCTGTCGATTCGCACTCACAGTTCAAATCCTGTGCCTTATTTGATATATGACAGTAAAAATGAAAGGGAAAGCGGCGTGAAATGCTTCTGCGAAAAAGAGGCTAAAGAAACGGGCAACTATATTGCAAAAGGCTTTACTATGATAAATTATTTTCTCTCAAAATAACAACACAATTCATTAAAAAATCGCATCCTTGCATTTATAATGAGACTGTCATTAAAATGTAAGGATGTTTTTACTGTACAAGAAAAATTGCTCGGTAATGCCTGAGCAAAGAAGGAATTTAATTTTCAAAACCGCCTGCCCGAATTGTAAGCGGTGTACCCCGTCTGCTCAAATAAGATAAAAAATAAGCGGCGTGCTAAGCACACCGCCTAAAGTTTAAACCAATTCAAGCGCTTCTTCAAGAGCAGTTGCAAGCTGGTCGGGACAGGATGTTCCTCTGCCTCTGCAATCAATTCCCTTTAGTCTTTTTACGGCTTCTTCTGCGTCCATTCCTTTTACAAGAGCGCAAATTCCTGTTGTGTTTCCTGCACATCCTCCGATAAATTCACAGTCAGTAATAACTGCGTTTTCATCAAGCTCGATATTTATCTGTCTTGAACACACTCCGCGTGGTATATATGTGTATGTCATTTTAATTCCCCCTTCATAATATCAAATATATGTTAGCATAAAATTTAAAAAAAATCTACATAATTCTAATTTTTTATTTATAAATAATTGAACTGTGCTATAATTATCTTATATTTATATATTAGGGTGTAGATTTAATGTCAATAAAAATAAATCTCGGTGCGTGGAACTCTGTTTTTGCCGTTCCGTCAAAAATTGTAGATGAGGGTCTTAAATTTTCAGACGGCGTCAAATTAAAGGTATTGCTCTTTGTACTCAGAAATTGTGACAGAGAGCTTGATGAAAATTCAATATCAAAGGCTACAGGCGTAAACGTTACCGATATTCCCGAGGCGTTGGACTATTGGGTTAGTATGGGGATTCTTCAAAAGGAGCAGGATACATACTTTCCTGTTGAAAACCAAAAAGAAGATGTAATTAGTCCTGTTTCCGATAATTATAATAAAAAAGCTACAGAAATATATAATCCGGAAGTAAAAACCGATAATATTTCCAATACGGAAATAAAAACTACAGAAAATTCACAAAATAAAAACAAAACTATTGAGGAGATTTCTGATGATGTAAATGCTAAAAAACAGCTTTTTGCTGTTACCCGACCTCAAAAGCCTGACTATGTTTTTACATCTCAAAGGCTTGCGGTTGATGAAGAGCTTAAAATTCTTGTGAGCGAGGCTCAGCTTGCACTCGGAAAGATTTTATCAAACTCTGATATTTCAACACTGCTTATGCTTAAAGATACCTGCGGACTTCCGCTTGACGTAATTTTAATGCTCATTCAGTATTGTATAAGCATTGATAAGGGAAATATGCGGACAATTGAGAAAATCGGAATCGGCTGGGCTGACGACGGCATATATTCGCTTGAAGCTGCCGAAAATAAAATTCGTCAAGTAAAGCAGACAAGCATAAATTTTTCAATAGTTTCAGCGGCATTTGGATTAAAAAACACAGGTTCTCCCACAAAGAAACAACTTGAATACGGCGACAAATGGGTTGGGGAGTGGAAATTTTCTCCTGAAATGCTCAGAGAAGCCTATGAAAGATGCGTTGACGCAAAGGGAGAAATGAAATTTAACTACATAGACGCAATTCTTAAAAGATGGCATTCAAACAATATACAAAACAAGGATGAACTGCAAAATTTTGAAAATTCATCTCAAAAGAAAAATTCAAAGAAAAAAGCCTCGTATGATATAGATGAGCTTGAAAAAATCAATACTCTTGACAATATATAATATAAATGTAAGGATGTTTTAAATGGGATACAGCAGCAGCGTTTATAAGGCGGCGGCAGACAGACTTTTTGATAGGAGAATAAAGGCAGAAAGAGATGCCGACAGACGCCGTATGGCAATTTATGAAAAACTGCCTCGCACAAAAGAGCTTGAAAATCAGATCTCTAAATGCGGCATTAAAGCGGCGAGAGCCGTAATAAAAGGAGGAAACGTAGTTTCCGAGATTGAAAAGCTCCGCGACCAAAACCTTTCAATGCAGAAAGAGCTTAAAGAAATTCTGATTTCCGGCGGATATGATGAAAATGCTTTTGAACCCGACTACAGCTGTAAAAAATGCGGTGACACAGGATATTATGAAGAAAACGGAAAAACACTTGTCTGTTCTTGTATGAAACAGGCTTTAATTGCCTGTGCGTGCGAAGAACTTAATAGAACCGCGCCCCTTACGCTCTCTACCTTTGATACATTCAGTCTTGATTATTATGATAAAGCTGAGGATACGTCTATTGGAATTTCGCCGTATAATCAAATGTGTAAAATACTAAAATACTGCAAAAGCTACGCCGAGAACTTTTCAAAAAATTCCGAAAGCATACTTATGAAAGGAGCTACAGGACTCGGAAAAACTCATTTGTCGCTGGCAATAGCCAATGAAGTTATCAAAAAGGGATTTGGTGTAATTTACGTTTCGGCTCCATCGCTTATGCAAAGGCTTGAAAAGCAGTATTTTTCAAGGAATGATGATTCTGCAATTAATATGCTTCTTGAATGTGATTTACTGATAGTTGACGACCTCGGAACGGAATTTCACGGTCAATTCTCTGTTTCACAGATGTATAATATTTTTAATTCACGTATGCTTTCAAATAAGCCGCTTATAATAAACACAAACCTTACTATGCGTGAGCTGGAAAAAATTTACACTGAAAGATTTGTATCAAGAATAAGCGGAAATGCGCAAAAACTTGATTTTTTGGGGAATGATATAAGAGTAAGAAAAAAATAGAAAAAAATTTGAATTTTCTATTGACAATTAAGGTTTTATATCATATAATAATCACTGTTGCACGTTCGGTAGCAATTAGATTTTGTGGAATAGTGTAACGGTAGCACGACAGACTCTGACTCTGTTTGTTGGGGTTCGAATCCCTATTCCACAGCCACATAGCCCCGAATTTTTCGGGGCTGTTTTTAACTGCGAGGTGTAGCGCAGTTTGGTAGCGCACATCGTTCGGGACGATGGGGTCGCAAGTTCGAATCTTGTCACCTCGACCACAGAAATAACGCCGGACTCTTTCGGGGTGCGGCGTTAAATTATATTTTTGGGGGTATATTTGTGAAAAAGGTAATTTCTTTTGCAGCTGTTCTTTGTTTAATCTTTGCTGTTTTTACAGGATGCAGTTCAAATGATGTTAAACTTGATGAGGTTTTGGATAAGATTAATTCCGATTTTAGTCTTTCACTTCAAAAGCTTGAAAGCGCGGATGACTTAAATACCTATTACAGCATAGAAACTGCTGACGTAAAGCAGTTTGCGGCTGAAATTGATTCAAATAATAATGCACCTGTTGAAATAGTTCTGGTAGAAGCCGTTGATTCTGCGGCAGCAGACAGAATAGAGGCTGCTCTGACAACACGCTATAATGCTATTATCAATCAGTACACTTCTTACACGCCTGAAAAAGTTAAAATGGTTGAAAAATGCAAAGTTACGGTTGACGGAAATTATGTAAGTATGATCGTTGCAGATGATGCTGAAGATATGCTCAAGGTGTATTACGAGTATGTAAAATAATATTCGGTTCCGAAAAATTTATGGGCGAACGCAGTTCGCCCCTTTCTTTTATTTAAATTATTATTTAAAATTAAGGCAGGAACAAAAATGACTCAAAGTGAAATTCAGAAAAATTTTTCACATATGAATTCAATGCAGCAGCAGGCGGTTTTTTCCACAGAAGGTCCGTTGCTTATTCTCGCAGGTGCAGGTTCGGGAAAAACAACGGTTTTGGTAAACAGGATTGCATATATTTTACAATCAGAATTGTGCAAACCTTGGCAGATACTTGCCATTACATTTACCAATAAGGCGGCCGGAGAGCTTAAAGAACGCATTTGCAACGCAGTTCCCGAAGGCGGCGCAGACATTTGGGCAGCGACATTTCACTCTACCTGTGCAAGAATTCTTCGCCGCTATGGTGACAGAATAGGCTATTCAAGCCATTTCACCGTTTACGGAAGCGACGATCAAAAAAGATTAATAAAGGATATTCTTAAACAGCTTCATATTGACGAGAAAATTTTGCCTGCAAAGGCAGTGCTGTCAGAGATTTCAAAAGCAAAAGACAAAATGCAGACGCCGTCTGAAATGATTAAGGAAGCGAGCTTTGACAGCAGAAAGGCTTCAATAGCCAAAGCCTATGAAATTTATCAGGCAAGACTCAAAACTTCTGACGCTATGGATTTTGACGATATGCTTTGCAATGCTGTTTTGCTTTTTGAGAAATTCCCCGAAATACTTGAGTATTATCAAAATCAGTTCAGATATATTATGGTTGACGAATATCAGGACACAAATAAAGTACAGTACAGATTTGTAAGTATGCTTGCCGAAAAGTATGGTAACATATGCGTGGTAGGCGACGATGACCAGAGTATTTATAAGTTCAGAGGAGCTACGATAGAAAACATCCTTTCGTTTGAAAATACATTTAAGGGTGCAAAGATTATAAGGCTTGAACAAAATTACCGAAGCACTCAGAATATTCTCAGTGCGGCAAATGCGGTTATTGCAAACAATACAATGCGTAAAGGAAAAACCTTGTGGACAGAAAACGGCGTTGGTGATAAAATAGAAGTACATACCAATGAAACCGAGCGTGATGAGGCAGCTTTTATTGCCAAAACAATTATTGACGGAGTGGCTGAGGGAAGAAAATTTTCCGATTATGCTGTGCTTTACCGAATGAATGCACAGTCCAACGCTATTGAGCAGGCTTTATCCAGAAGCGGAATTCCTCACAGAGTAATCGGGGGTCACCGTTTTTATGACCGTGAAGAAATCAGAGATATGGTTGCTTATTTGCAGGTGATTAATAATCCGCACGATGATATAAGACTAAGCCGAATCATAAATGTTCCCAAGCGCTCTATAGGAGCTACAACGGTATCTCACGCTGCTGATATAGCGGCTGGTCTCGGCGAGAGCATTTATACGGTTATCAAAAATGCTGAAAACTATCCTTTGCTGTCACGCTCTGCGGCTAAGTTAAAGTCTTTTGTTGAGCTTATAGACGGATTTATCGAAGCGGAGCAGAGCGGAGATTATTCTTTAGCAGAATTATATAATCTTGTAGTCGAGCATACCGAATATAAAGATTATCTTAAAAACGAAAAAGA
The DNA here is from genome assembly GCA_947593615.1 of uncultured Clostridia bacterium. GTDB lineage: Bacteria > Bacillota > Clostridia > Oscillospirales > Acutalibacteraceae > Ruminococcoides. The sequence continues at coordinate 40,542 of CANQDR010000009.1, read as the reverse complement.
TAACGGCGATGTAAGAATAGAAAATATCGAAGAGCTTTTATCAAATATCATTAAATTTGAGGAAGATTACGACGATGAAGCGGATTTATCGTCGTTTCTCGAAGAAATATCTTTGCAGACCGATATTGATAATTATGATGCAGACGCAGATACCTGCGTTATGATGACGCTTCACAGCGCAAAAGGTCTTGAATTTCCCGTAGTGTTTATTGCGGGAATGGAGGAAGGAATATTTCCGTCAATAGCGACTATGATGAATCCCGACGAACTTAACGAGGAGCGCAGGCTCGCATATGTGGGAATTACAAGGGCAAAGGAAAAGCTTTACTTTACAAAAACAAGGTCAAGAATGTTGTTCGGTTCAACTACATACAATAAAACCTCGCGTTTTGTTAATGAAATCCCAGATGATCTTCTTAATTTTTCGGGTGAACAGAAATCCTTTGCAGCTTCTGGTTTTCAATATTCATCTCAGAACTCCGAAAAAATTTCAATCGGAACTTCTCCAAAACCGTCTTATTTATCGGGTGCTTTTGGAGGATACAAAAAACCTGCCGTCAAAAGCGGCACAGTTTATAAAGTAGGGGACAGCGTTCTTCACAAGGTTTTCGGCAAAGGAATGATTATGAAAGCCGAAAAAATGGGAAATGATATAATGCTTGAAATAGCTTTTGATAAGGCAGGAACTAAAACTCTGATGGCTAATTTCAGTAAAATGGAAAAAATATAGAGGGTGATTTTTTTGACGCGATCCGTTAAAAGTCTGCTTTGTATTGTTTTATCTGCGGCAACAATTATATTATGCTGTTCGTGCGGTACTGAGGAAAGTTCACAGGCGACTACTGCTGAAACAGAAAAAACAACAGCTGCTCCTGAAACGACTATGTCTGCAACAGACGATACGGCAGCTTCTCAGCCCGCAACGTACAATTACGTTTTGATTAAACAAAAATCAGATGAAATCACAAACGATTTTGACAAAATAATCTCAGTCAAAAAATATAAAGGTGCTACCTACCTGAAAATAGGCAATGATTTCGAGTATATCAATGTAAGCGGAGCTGCAAACAATGAAAAGCATATTAACAACTCTATAAATACCTGCTATTATACAGGATCTGTGACAAAGCAGCTTACATCAGCTGCTGTAATGCTGCTTTATGAGCAGGGTAAGCTCTCTCTTGATGATAATATAAGCAAATACTATCCGTCATATGAGTATGCCGATAAAATAACGGTCAAAAATCTGCTTACGATGACTTCGGGCATAAAGAATTATATTCTAAGAGAAAGCCATATCGATAATTTTGTGTATGTTCAGCCTGAAGTTGATAAAAAGATCTCAAAAGATAATTCTGAAAGCGAAAATAAAAAAGTAATTATGGACTGGATTTTAAATCAGGATTTACTGTTTGAGCCTGACAGCGAATATCGTTATTCAGACAGCAATTACTATATTCTCGGCGATATTATTGAGCAGGCAAGCGGAGTTTCATATGAAAAATTTATTTCCGATAATATTTTAAAGCCGCTTTCAATGACATCTTCGGGATTTGAAAATACCGAAAAGCTTGCCGTGAGCTATCAGGGAAGAGATGACAACGAAAGCATGCTTTATCCGGGCGTAGGCTATTCATCATCGGGATTTATTTCAAATATTTCAGATTTATTGAAATGGGTTGACGGACTCGCCGGCGGAGATGTTGTGAGCACGGAGTCACTTGACGAAATGTTTACCGCATATAAGGAAAACTTCGGTTACGGATTTTTCGTTTATGGCAACAGGCTTTCAAGTACAGGCAAGGCTGAAAACTATAACTCCATGCTTTCATTTACAAAGGATAAATCGGAAATTTTTCTTTCTTTGTCAAATTACGCATACTCAGAACCCGTAGTAATTTACAGAAGCTTTAAAAATTCAATCAGCAAATTTTACGGATAATTAACATTCACGAATTTATATTCTGCATAATAAGATTAGTATTAATCACAAAAAATTAAAACCTCCATAAAATGTATTGTTACAGTGCCGCTAACTACAGCCTGTTAATACTTTTACGGAGGTTATTTTTATGCCAGATGCACCTTTTGGTTCAGAGCAGATGTCTTTCCAAAACGAAAGAACGTCCAATTCGGGCAGTGAAGCAGTCAGCATAGATGCGGCGCGCATTTATGACAGCTGCGGAGCGAAAGATTGTCTGAACGATTTGCCTGTTATGTTTACACAGAGTAATCAGACATTGGTTGATAATGCCTGTTCGGTACGCATAAACAGTGCAAATGTCATTACATCCACAGTACAGGTAGAACCTGTAGCATTTCACAGAGGTTTTTATTCGGTAGACATGGTATTCTACTTTGCAGTAAGCTGTGAGCTTTATTCAAGCACGGGAGCAATTCCGTCGACAGTTACAGGTCTTGCAATGTACGGAAAAAGAGTTGTTTTATACGGAAGCGACGGAAATGTTAAGTCGTTCTCAAGTGATTCCCCGGTTGTATGTGATACGATCGACCCTGAATGCAGTTGTGCAGACACAAATTCTCTGCCAAGAGCAACCGTGCAGATTTCAAGCCCTATGGCGTTATCTGCAAAACTGAGAAATTACCGTAATAATGAACGCAATTTACCCTGCAATGTAATTCCCGAATGCGTTACAGAGTATTTCGGCGGTGAGTTTGTTCAGCCTGCTGAAAACAGACTGCTTGCCACATTGGGAATATTCACCATTACTCAGCTCCAGCGCAATGTACAGCTTGTAATTCCGTCATACGATTTCTGCGTTCCACGCAAGGAATGTGCCGCAAGAACTGACGACCCATGCGAAGTATTCAGTAAAATTGAATTTCCAACCGATTCCTTCTTCCCGCCAAATGTAGTAGATAATGAAAGAGGCGGCGACGGCAGAAATTTTGAATGTGGTTGTAATGAGTAGAAAACGGGGGCTGAAAATTCAGCCCCTTAGTTTGTATTAAAATATGTAGCTATAAAATCTTTTAATAAAACACAGTATCCAAAAGCTATGTTTTAAAAATCCTCTAATATGATTTTAAAATAACAAAATATAAGCTATACGTGCCTTGATATTCTTTAGTAAAATCTCCACTCTGAAATTTTATTTTTATTTACAATAAAAGCCTTTTTTGAAATTTCTGCAAGCGGTGTATCGCTTCGGCTGTCGGAATAAAACTCATCAATTACACCATTTTCAAATTTTTCGTAAAATCTTCTGACCTTTTCTTCTCCGTGACAGTTGATTCCGCTGTATTTTCCGCTTTTTTTGTCAACATTTGAAGCAATCAGATATTTTATTTTGAGCCTGCGGCAAACTGGTGCGAGTAAAAATTCAGGTGACGCAGAAATAATCACATCATCGTTAAGTTTTTGATTAATATAATATTTTTTAATTTTGTTTTGATTTTTATTCCAAAAATCCTCAACATCTCTGTCAATGTCGCAATAACGCAGAAACTTGTACATAGTTTCCTTAAATTGAGTTTTTGTTCCACGTTTAAAAACATAAAATTTAATAAATGCACAAGAGAGAAAGGGCAACAATAAAAGAATTCTTTTATGCCTTTTTAAAGAAAAAAAGTAGAAATCCGCGGTTGAATCACCGTCATATATAGTTTTGTCAAAATCGTAAACGTTCATATAACTTTCAAATCTTTCTCACATTTCTTTAATATAATTTTACAATATTATCATCAACTGTATGTCATATTATAATAGTAATTTAGATGATTTTCAAGAATTTCAGAAATTTAAGCTTTATTGTTACTTTTATTGCATTTTAATGTAATTTATGGTACAGTATATAATGAGAATTTATTTATAATAAGGGAGAAAATGTGTGTTTGGTTATCTGCAGGTACAGAAAAGCGAGCTTTTAGTTCGTGAGTTTGACGCTTACAAGTCAGTTTACTGCGGGTTATGTAAGCAAATGGGAAAGGATTATTCGATTCTTTCCCGTCTGAGTCTTAGTTACGACTGCACATTTTATGCAATGCTCTTAATGTCTGTTAAACGAAGCTGTAAGGGCTTTAAGGACGGCAGATGTACATTTAATCCGTTAAAAAAGTGCAAATATGCACTTGCTGAAAGTGATTGTTTCAGCAAGGCGGCAGCATTTTCGGTAATTACGGTATATTATAAGCTCAAAGATGATTTGCGTGACAGCGGTTTTTTCAAGAAACTGATAACCCGAATAATTATGCCTTTTTTTTCTCATTGGCACAAAAAAGCAGTTAAAAATTATTCTGAAATAGACAGCTTTACATCAGAGATGATGGATATGCAATATAAAGCTGAGAATAATGAAAACTGTTCGCTTGATAAAGCGGCTCATCCAACTGCATTTATGCTTGCAAACGTTTTTGCACTTGAAGCCGAAAATGAAACTGAAAGACGTGTATTTTATGAATTCGGTTATCATATAGGAAGATGGATTTATCTTATAGACGCCGCCGATGATATTGAAAAAGACAGAAAAAACGGAAATTTCAATCCTTTTCTAAATGCAGAAAATAACGTATGCAATTTAAGTGAATATATGACGGCGGTCCTCAATCAATCGCTTGCGCGCGCTTATGACGCATATAACCTGATAGATATAAAAGATTTTAAAGGAATTCTTGATAATATGTTGTTAAAAGGATTTCCGACAGTTCAGAACAGAGTAATCGGAAAAAGAAATATGGAGGTTGTAAATGAATAATCCTTATGAGGTGCTTGGAGTATCTGAAACAGCTACCGATGAAGAAATCAAATCGGCATACAGAAAGCTTGCAAAGAAATATCATCCCGATAATTATACAGACAGTCCTCTTGCAGATGTTGCGGAGCAGAAGATGAAAGAAATAAACGAAGCATATGATGCCATAAATGAGATGCGCCAGAAGGGAAAGGGTACAGGCTCTTCAGGGTCATACAGCTCATATTCAAACGCCTCAAGCTCACAGTTTTACAATGTGCGCATTTATATTCAGCGCAATATGATTGACCAGGCGGAACAAGTGCTTGATTCAACACCAATGGGAAATCGTACTGCCGAGTGGTATTATTTAAAGGGTATGTGCGCTTACAGACGCGGCTGGAGCGAACAGGCTTTTAATAATTTTACAACTGCCTGCAATATGGACCCAAACAATCAGGAATATCGCGCGGCTCTTAATAATATGCAAAATCAGCGCGCTTACAATTACGGCGGCTACAATCAGACAAATGTCGGCAATCAGTCCACGTGTACATGCTGCGACGTATGTACGGCGATGATGTGTGCCGATTGTTTTTGCGATTGCTGCAGAATGGGCTGCTGATTATGAAAAACGGTATTAAAAGTCCCACTTTCAGAATTGCACTTTGCGGTATTATTGCCGCTCTTGGCCTTGCTTTGATGATGGTTACATCAATTGTGCCTATAGGAACATATGCTTTTCCGTGTTTTGCAGGAATTTTTATTTCGGCTATAGTAATAGAGTACGGCAGTAAGTGGGCAATAGGAGTTTTTATTTCAGTATCTGTTCTTTCGGCATTTCTTGCGGGCGACAAAGAGGCTGTTCTTTATTTTATAATGCTTTTTGGGTACTATCCCATAATAAAAGGGTTAATTGAGAGGAAAATCAAAAATAAGGTTGTTCAGTATATTCTGAAGCTTGCTGTTTTCAATGCAGCGGCAGTACTATCGTTTTATGCAGGAATGTTTTTGCTGTCAATCAAGCCTGAGGAATATACAATTTTCGGTATGTATATTCCGTTACTTTTTTTGGCAATTGGAAATTTATTTTTTATTCTTTATGATTTTGCAGTTACGGTATTCATAACTCAATATGTCTGTCGTCTGCGCGGTAAGATTTTTGGTAAAAGATAGTTTGATGCTGTTGCGAAATTTCCCGTTTTATGGTATAATTATTTTAAATACAGACTTGTATGTAAAATTTATTTGTTTTGAAATAGAAGGAAATGTAAAATGTAAGAAGTTTTGAAGAAAGGATTAAGGTGTTTTAAGATGAAAAAGATGACTTTTGTCAGAGCAATTTGTACCGTTATATCGATTGCTTTAACAGCTTCTTTGTTATTGACGGCAATTCCCGCTTTAAATACAAATGCAGTTCAAATCTCCGCCAGTACTGACAATGAAAAACAGGAACAAGACGCTTCAAGCGCAAATTCCATGAAAAGCGATTTTGTCGCAACGGCAGGTACAGCATTGATGCAATCAGCGAGTGCCGCACCTTCATCAGGTGCAAGCGGATATATCAGCGGAGACTATGTAAATCTGCGTAAAGGCGCAGGCACAAGCTATGCTGTTTTAACTTGTATGAGAGTTAATACAAAATTCACATATGTTGACGGTAAGCTGTATAATTCAAACTGGTATAAAATAAAGCTTACTTCATCATCAGTTACAGGCTATGTTCATAAGGATTATGCTAAGCTTTCGTCAACAAACACAACAACATCAAACACGACCGGCACTGCGTCTGGTTATGTAAGCGGTGATTATGTAAATCTGCGCAAAGGCGCAGGTACAAGCTACGCTGTGGTTGCTAATCTGCGTAAGAATACAAAGCTGACATTTCTTGACACCAAGCTTTATAATACAAACTGGTATAAAGTTAAGCTCGATTCTTCTTCAACGACAGGATATATACATAAAGATTATGCAAAAATAACATCAACAAATACTAATTCCGGTAATAATACAACTACAACGTCAACCGGTTATGTAAACGATGATTACGTAAATCTTCGTAAGGGCGCAGGCACAAATTATTCTGTTGTAACCTGTATGAGAAAGAATACAAAGTTTACCTTAATCAGCGAAAAATTATATAATTCAAGCTGGTATAACATTAAACTTTCTGACGGCAAAACAGGCTACATTTTTAAGCAATATGCAACTATAGACTCTGCTGCAACTACAAAACCGAATAACAACAATAATAACAATAACAACAATAACAACAATAATAATAACAATAAGGGTAGCATAAAAATTTCAGATACAAGCGAAACAATTTATGTAGGCAATAAATATGCTCTTACAGCGTCCGGGGCAAGCTCAATAAAATGGAGCAGTTCCAACACTTCGGTTGCAACAGTAAATTCAAGCGGTGTAGTAAGCGCAAATAAAAGCGGTACAGCTACAATCAAAGCATATTCAGGTTCATTATCAGCCTCTTGTACGATTACGGTTAAATCAGGTACCAATGTACATATTTCAAGTACGAGTATTACGAATTTCAGAAGGGGAAAATCTGTTCTTCTGAGGTCGAACACAAGCGGAGTAAAGTGGAAATCATCAAATACTCATGTTGCTACAGTAAATAACGGTATTGTTGAAGCAAAGAATACCGGTAATGTTACAATATCTGCCTATACTTCAAGCGGTGCGGCAACGTGCCTGATTTCTGTAGTCGGCAGGGATAATATAAGATTCGCCTATGCTTCACCAAACTCTGCTCCGTTAAATTCCAATGTTACTTTTAAAGCGATTACCGACACCGACAGAGTAGCCGTACGTTTCGTTGTTTCAAACGGTTCAACATCATATACGGTTAATGCATCAAGCAAGGTGAAAGATGGCAACAATTACATTTGGTCCGGATCACAAAAGCTTTCAAAGTCAGGAAAGTGGACGGTTAAGGCATATTCTAAATTTAAAACTTCCAACCAGTTCCTTACAACACCGGGTAACGGTGAAGGCGAAGTATTCGTTACTTCATCAACAGATAAAACTACGACAGTTTGCAGTGAAAGAAGGGCAAGTGACGAAGTAATAAATCTTATTGCAAATTATGAGGGATTTTTATCAAGCGTCACAGCCGACAGTATCACTTCTGACCCCACCCTCGGATATGGAAAGGTTGTAACTACGAATGAGCAGTTCTACAACAATCTTACCAAAAATGAAGCTTATGCTTATCTTTGTCAGACCGTAAACAAGGGAGGTTACACATCCAGGATCAATTCATTTTTAATTGACAACGGAATAAAATTCAATCAGCGGCAGTTTGACGCTCTTGTCTGCTTTACATACAATGTCGGAGCAAGTGCAATTTACAATGATTCTGATTTACAGTCTGTATTGTTGAATACCGGTTCAGGAAGCAGCTCTGTAAAAGCAGGTGCAAGCGGTTATGTAAACGCAAGTGACGTAAACCTCAGAAGCGGTGCGGGAACAGGATACTCTGTTCTGACGTGTATGGCTAAAAATACGAAGTTTACATTTGTCGACGGCAAAATATACAATTCAAACTGGTATAAAATAAAACTTTCGAACGGAACTACGGGATATATTTACAGCTCGTATGCTTCTGTTTCAAGCAGTTCAAGAGATTTGAATAATGTCAGCAAGCAGAGCTTTTTAAATAATTTCCTGCAATATCATCATGCCGCAGGTTCATGCTATTGGGGACTGCTGTACAGACGTATTGATGAAGCTGAAGTATTCTTCTACGGAGACTACAGCCGCGACGGCGAATATAACAAAAAGGGCTTTGATTTTACTTGTCAGGTGAACAGTAGTTTTGGCATCAGCTAACTAATTGAAGAAGGTATTATAATGAAAAAAATAGGTTTTATAGGCGCAGGCAATATGGCAACGGCTATAATTAAGGGCTTGTTGGCACAGAATAACGGTAAAGCAGATTTTATCAGCGTATATGATATAAGCGATGAGAAACGCAGCACTGTGGGTAAGATGGGAGTTAATATCTGTCAGTCGTCAGCAGAAGTTGCAGAAAACTGCGATATTATTGTCCTTGCGGTAAAACCTCAGAATTATTCAGAAGTTTTGGATTCGCTTAAAAGTGTTGTAAATGAAAGCAAAACTTTAGTTTCTATTGCGGCAGGAATTTCAATTGCATATGTGCAAAACGGTCTTGGCTGTAAATGTCCTGTTGTACGCGTTATGCCGAACACTCCGCTTTTGCTTAAAAAGGGAGCGACTGCGCTTTGCCCGTCAGACAATATCAGCGAAGAAGACAAAAGAATTGTTTACAATATGTTTGCAGGAAGCGGCGTATGTGAATATATTACAGAAGACCATATGAATGAAATTATCGCTGTAAACGGAAGCAGTCCTGCATATATCTATCTTTTTGCCAAGGCCATGGCTGATTATGCTCAGAATCAGGGAATTGATTATGAAAAGGCAATGAATCTTGTTTGTGCGGCGCTTGAAGGCTCTGCGGCTATGCTCAGAGAGAGCGGCGACAGCGCGGACGTGCTGATTGAAAAGGTAAGCTCAAAAGGCGGCACAACAATTGCGGCACTTGAAAAACTAAGAGAACACGGCTTTTATGAGGCTGTTCAGGATGCCATGAACGCTTGTACAAAAAGAGCCGAGGAGCTCGGAAAATAACTTTTCATAATATTAAAACATTCCGCATAAGTTTTATTGGGACAACCATAAAACGAAAGGAATGTTTTTATGAAAGGTGTAGTATTTTCATTTAAAAAATCAGATTTCAGAAAAGGAAAACGTCGCGTAAAGCAAATAACTTTTAGCGACATTCGTTACATTGCAAAGCGGTACGGAATAAGAATTATATTTGTATTGCTGTTGTTTATCGGACTTGCTTACGGCTCTGCATATGCGCAGAACGCTGACACGCCGATGCTTAATTCGCTTGATTTTCTTTTTACAACAAATCTTGACGCACGTATGACTCAAAATGTTGTAGGTATATTCTGCGCCTGTTTTGCGTCTGATTTTATATTTTTATTTACTGTATTTTTACTTGGTCTTACTCCGTGGGGAATACCGGTAATGCCTTTTGTTATTTTGTTCAAGGGTTTTGGAACAGGTATTACAGCCGGTTATTTGTTTTTGACAAACTCGCTTATGGGAGTTGGCTTTTATCTGCTTGTGTTGCTTCCCGGAACATTTTTGTTCTGCATTGCACTTGTAATGCTGTCGGCGCATGCTTTTTATTTTTCAAAAAGAATGTTTTTGTGCATGGTTGGCAAGGAATTGCCGAAACACCCTTTGCGGCAGGGAGCAATCAGCTTTTGCTCACGTCTTATGTCATCACTTATAATGACGTTTTGCGCGGCTTTGATTGATGCGGTTTTATGGACGCTGTTTGCAGGGGCTTTTAATTTTTAAACCGGAGGTCCTCAATGTCATCGGAGAAAAACTCAATTGCTCTGACAAACTTTTTTTCATCTTTATTTAAAAATTTCCCGAAACTGTTGCTTACAAATCTTTTATTTGCAATACCGTTTGCGTTTTTTGGCGGAATTTTTCAATTAATTAATATAATTACGGGAATAAATTCTAATTTTATTCTCTTTCTTACGGTGATTCCGTTATTTCCTTTTTATGCGGGAATTACTCAGGTAACATCGCATATGGTTCGCGGAGAAAAAGATGTGAACGTATTGAGTAATTTTATTGCCGGAGTAAAAGAAAACTTTCTGAGATTTTTATTCCACGGAGTTGTATTTTATGCAGCAATATTCTTCAGTTATTATTCAATAGTAATGTATGCAAGCTTTGGAAAATACAATGGAATGTTTTATTGTTTGCTTGCGTTGAGTATTGTTGTAGCAGTATTTTTCCTTTTTGCATTTTTTTATATTCCACCTATGACAGTAACCTTTGACATCTCGATGAAAAATATTTATAAAAACAGCGCGCTTATGACTTTTGGAGAGTTTAAGCATAATATTTTTGCAACTTTCGGGCTTTTGGTGATTTTTCTTGTTTGTGCAACCGTGCTTTTCTGTTGTTACAATGCAGTTGCTGTAATTATTGCAACAATTATTCTTGCATTGTTTTTAGTTCCATCCGTTATGTCGTATGTCATCAATTCTGCAGTATATAAAACAATGTACACAATGATTGTAGACAAAGATGAAAAGAGCAAAACAATTGATAAAAAAATAGAAAACAGAAAAAAAGGCAATTTTTTTGATGATGAAGAAAAACCGAACATAGCCGACAGCTTTTCCGAATTGGAAGTAGATGAGTCGCGTGACGGTGATGAATATATTTATTATAACGGAAAAATGGTTAAGCGCAGCATTCTTGTTAAGCTTAAAAAAGATGCTGAAGAAAAGGAGAATAATTAAATGGCTGGCAGACACGGTACAAAAGCTTCAAAAAAACCTGTAATTATAATATGCATTGCCGCGGCAGTTATTATTGCTGTGGTATGTATAATAATATTCTTAAATGTCGGCAAAAAGTCTGAATCACCTGCCGTTACCACACAAGGCACAACATCACAGGTTTTAACTCAGCAGGAAACAGATGAAGATGTATCGTCTTCTGAAATTCAGCAGCAGACGAGTGCAGAGTCAAATGCTGAATCACAGGGTGAAACATCTGAGGCTCAGAACTCAGAAACTCAAAATGTTGTTGTTCCTACAAACAGTGAGGAAGATGTCAAATATTTTAACGCCACATATGCTCCTTATAAGGCTGTTGACACATTAACAGGAGATGAGTGTACTCTGAAAGAGGTTTTCGGAAGCTCCTACGGCGGTGGCGTTATAACCTTTAACAGCGACGGAAGTTTTTCTGAGTCATTTGCGTCATCTTCGGTTAACTCAGGCGCGTATGCAGTTGAGGGCGACTCTATAATTGCGACATATACAAACGATAAAAATATGGCTGTAACCGTTACGCAGTGGGACGGCGATGCTCCGTCGGAGCTTATAATCAATTACGGCGGATATGATGTGTATTTCAGCTTATAATATGGTGATTATATGAGCAAACAAAAGAAGACATCTAAAAACAATAAAAACGTCAATAAGAAAAAGAAGATGAAAAAGGCGCCGATAATTATTGCAATAATTACAGCAGTTATTATCACGGCAATAATAGTAGTCGTTTCCGTAAATCCTTTTCTCTTTATGTCAAAAACATCTCAGCTCACAAATTGCACTTGGACTGCTTCTTCGGCAATGAATTCAAGCGGTGATGAGGTTGAGCTGAGCGAGGTATATAATACGAAATACTCATCATACAAGGGTAATCTTGTATTTAAGGATGACGGTACGTTTTCATTATGGCTTTCTCCCGGTGATCCCGACGACGGCACGCACAGCGGAACATACACTGTGAAAGATGATTCGACAGTTGATGTCGTTTTTGATGAGGGAACAGTCACTTCATTCAAACTTGAACGCAATAATGATGAAATACAGTATGTTGTTGTTGGCTATAACGATTATGAGGTTTATTTTAAGAAGGAATAATCATAGTTTAGGATAAACTTGAAGTACAAAAATAAAACTGACCTCTGACTACAAAAGTCAGGGGTCAGTTTTATTGGAGAGCAATTCTATTAAAAATTGGTATTAAAACTCAAATAGGCTGAGTTGTTTTTCTTTTCGCTCATATTTATGAAGATATGAAAATATCTCATTTGTTTTCTTTTGCATCAACGAACCATCTGTTTTCTTCCAAAAACAAAAAGCGTTCTTTTCCGAGTATCATACATGTATATCTTATTCCTGCGCCTCCTGCTTTCAAAGAAGCGGCATATCTTACATCTGTTATTTTGTCAATGGGATATTTTCTGTTATCGTCCCAGTATATACATTCGGGAATTAAATTTCCGTCACAGTCAAAGGTCGCGGTTACTTTAATGTATTTTTTCATATAAAAGACCTCTTTGTTTGATAGAGTAAAAAATTTTTCAAGCAAGTTTTTTGTCGTACTGCGTTCTTCAATGTTACAGATAGCTCACAGGATGAATTGTATGGTCGTCTTTGGGATTAAATGCCGAAAGTCCGTTGTCACCAATAAGCACGGCAGGACGAACTATATAATTGCCGAACCTTTTTTTTAGCCTGTCAATTGTTTTGTCAAGCTCTCTGTTCTGCATAAGACGTTCCTCGTTGTTCAGAATGCTCATCTGATGAGGAATGTTGTCATGAACAAAATCGGTCACCGAAACACCGATGCTTCTCAGCGGGCGCTGCATTTTACAGCTTTTTTTGAATAAATTTATTGCGGCGGTTGTAATATCCTTTGTCAAATTAGTATATTCATCCATAGTGTATTGACGCGTAAATGAACTTAGCTCGTTATCGCGCACGCTTATTCCTACGGTGCGTGACATAAACCCCTGCTCTCGCATACGTCTGCAAACACTGTCGCAAAGAACATACATAACTATTTTTACATCTTCAAAGGTTTTCATATCTCTTGGAGTAGTAGTTGAATTTCCTATGGACTTTACTTCGCTGTTTTCGTCCATATGGGCAACGGGGGAGGAGTCATATCCGTTAGCAAAGCCGTAAATTAGATCTCCCCATTTACCGAGATGTTTTCTGAGAAATCCCAAAGTTGTATTTGCAATGTCTCCAATTGTGTATATTCCGAGAGTATTTAGCTTTTTCTTTGTTGCCCTGCCTACGTAAAGCAAGTCCTCGGCAGGAGAGTTCCATACAATGTCTTTATAGTTATCTCTTGTAATGAGCGTTATTGCGTCAGGCTTTTTATAGTCACTCCCGAATTTTGCGAATATCTTGTTAAAGCTCACGCCTATGCTTACCGTGATTCCCAGTTCTTCCTTAATTCTCCTGTTTATTTCAATGGCGGTTTCATATCCGTTTTTGCCTATGCTGTGGGTAACGTCAAGCCACGCTTCATCAAGACCGAATGATTCTATTCTGTCTGTGTAATCGCTGTATATACGACGCGCCATTTTTGAAAATCGTTTGTAAAGCTCAAAATGAGGCATAACGGTTTCAAGTTCAGGACATTTCTGTTTTGCCTGCCATATTGCTTCACCTGTTTTTACGCCGTATTTTTTGGCAATTTCATTTTTGGCAAGAATAATTCCGTGGCGGTTTTCAGCATCACCGCTTACCGCTACAGGTTTGTTTCTGAGGTTGGGATTGTGCAGACATTCAACGCTTGCGTAAAATCCGTTGCAGTCGCTGTGAAGAATTACCCTGTCTTTTTTATATTTGTTTTTGTCAACAGCGTTTAAAATATTCATAATATCATCTCGAACAAATGTTTTAATTAATTATAGAACATCTGTTCTGATTTGTCAATAAGCAATATTTTGAAATAATTGAAATTTTTCACAGTTATTAGTTGTATTAAAAACAAAACATACCGTATATTGATTAAATCTGTGTAATTCCCATTTACAAAAACAAGATATTGTGTTAAAATTTAGAATGTTATATTATGTAAATTAATAATTGGAGGTTGACTATGGAAGCTTACAAACAGGAATTCATTGAATTTATGGTAGAATGTCAGGTTTTGAAGTTTGGAGATTTTGTAACTAAAAGCGGAAGAAAAACACCGTTCTTTGTTAATACGGGATTTTACAGAACAGGCGCACAGCTGAGAAGACTCGGACAGTATTATGCTGCGGCTATTGAAGAAAAGTTCGGTCTGGATTTTGATGTTCTTTTCGGACCTGCATATAAAGGAATTCCGCTTTCAGTAGCAGCAACAATAGCTATCAGCGAAAAATACGGCAAGGATATACGCTATTGTTCAAACAGAAAAGAAGTAAAAGACCACGGGGATAAGGGTATTTTGCTTGGAAGTCCTATAAATGACGGCGACAAGGTGGTTATTATTGAGGATGTTACGACCGCAGGAACCTCAATAGAGGAAACTTTGCCGATTATAAAGGCTCAGGGAGACGTAAGTCCTATAGGACTTGTAGTTTCTGTCGACCGTATGGAAAGAGGAAAGGGCGAAAAGAGCGCTCTCTCAGAAATTGAAGAAAAATACGGACTCAAAACAACTGCAATTGTTACAATGGCAGAGGTCGTAGAACATCTTTACAACAAAGAATACAAAGGCAAGGTTATAATTGATGATAAGCTGAAAGCGGCAATTGACGCATATTATGAGCAGTACGGAGTAAAATAATCAACTGATATTCTGACAAAAGAGGTTATCTTATGGCTTCATCAAACGGACATGAACATTCAGGACACAGACAGCGGTTAAAGAAAAAATTCATAGAAAACGGATTTGATGTTTTTGAGCCTCATGAAGCGCTGGAAATGTATTTGTTCTATGCAATTCCCAGAAAAGATACAAATCCGCTGGCGCACAGACTGCTCGACAGGTATATGAATATCGGCGGCGTGTGCGACGCGCCTATTGACGAGCTTGAAAGCGAGTTTGGTCTGTCTGAATCTGCCGCTGTATTTCTTAAAATGCTTCCGGAGATGTCAAGGCTGTATAATGAATCAAAAATGTCGGATGATAATGTAATAGATTATGAGAATTTAGGTGAAAAGTTCAAAGCCAAATTTATCGGAAGAACAAGCGAAGCCGTTGCCCTTATGCTTGGTGACGCCAAAGGCAAGATGATATATTTTAACATAATTTCAAAGGGTTCGATTAATTCTTCCGATATGCCCGTTCGCAAAATAGTTGATCTTGCGCTTCGTCATAATGCAAAAACAGCGTTTCTTGCGCATAATCATCCCAGCGGTACAGCACTGCCGTCGCAAAATGACCTTGCGACAACAAGGGTTATACGTGAAACTCTGCTGAGTATCGGAGTGGATTTGATAGACCATTATATTGTTACCGATGAGGATTTTGTTTCGCTCAGAGAAAGCGGAATGGCAGGCAACATTTTCTATTACGAATAATGATTCTCAAAATAATTTGCAATAAACTCAGTACCGTGTACGCATACAATAAATTATTTTTATTGACAATTTAAAACAAATGTTCTATAATTATACAAAACGTACGTTCGATATAATTTTATAAAAAGGGAAGATGATTGTTATGTATATAGGTGTTATTGTAGAACAAAGCCTTAGCAACAGAGATGTTTTAAACGATATAAAAATAATTGAAAGAAACATTGTTGATGCCGATAACTGGATTGAAACAAAGGTAACTGTTACAAAAGAACAGATTTATAATATTTCAAAGTTTATCTGTGACGGGTGGTATATGCACTTTTGGAGTGGAAGAAACGTCTTGGTTATTTTCAGAGATAAGGTATTTGAATTAAATTATGATAACAAAGATACTTGGAAAGAAGCTGTTGAATACGGAATATCCGTAGGCATAAAAAGAGAACAGCTTGATTTTCCCATTGAGTAATGAAACATTAATTTAACTTTGACTAAACAGTGATGTGTTATGAATTTTAAAATACATTCAAAATACAAGCCTACGGGTGACCAGCCTCAGACAATAGAAAAACTCGTAAAAAGCATTAATTCGGGCAATAAAGAGCAGACCCTGCTCGGTGTAACAGGCTCGGGAAAAACCTTTACAATGGCAAATGTTATCGAACAGGTTCAAAGGCCTACGCTTGTGCTGGCTCACAATAAAACACTTGCCGCACAGCTTTGCAGTGAGTTTAAAGAATTCTTTCCCGAAAACGCCGTTGAATATTTTGTATCCTATTATGATTACTATCAGCCCGAAGCATATGTTGCTCAGACCGATACCTATATTGAAAAAGACAGCTCAATAAATGATGAAATAGACAAGCTCCGTCACAGCGCAACGCTTGCCTTGTCCGAGCGCCGCGACGTTATTATAGTTGCGTCCGTTTCCTGTATTTACAGCTTGGGCGACCCGATTGATTACCGCAATATGGTAATTTCTCTCAGACCCGGTATGCAGAAAAGCCGTGACGACCTTGTGAAAAAACTGGTTGAGCTTCAATACGAGAGAAACGACGTCAACTTCATACGTAACAAGTTCAGAGTACGTGGAGATGTGGTTGAGATTTTTCCTGCCGCATCAAGCGATTCTGTAATTCGCGTTGAGTTTTTCGGAGATGAAATAGACCGCATTTCCGAAATAAATCCTCTTACAGGCGAACTAAAGGCATTTTTAAAGCACTCGGCAATATATCCTGCCTCGCATTATATTGTGTCGAAGGAAAAGATGAAAACCGCGCTTGCGGAAATTGAAAGAGAATTGCAGGAACGTCTTGAATATTTTAGAGAAAACGGCAAATTACTTGAAGCACAGCGAATTGAACAGCGCACTCATTATGATATGGAAATGCTTCAGGAAATCGGTTTTTGTACAGGAATAGAAAACTATTCAAGAATTTTGTCAGGCAGAGAACCCGGCTCGTCACCGTTTACATTGCTTGACTATTTCCCTAAGGATTTTCTTTTGTTTGTTGACGAGTCGCATGTTACGTTACCTCAGGTAAGAGGAATGTATGCAGGCGACCATGCCCGCAAAAAAAGTCTTGTTGACTACGGCTTCAGACTTCCGTCAGCTTATGATAACCGTCCGCTTAATTTTGATGAATTTTATGAAAGAATTAATCAGGCTGTGTTTGTAAGTGCAACTCCGGGTGACCTTGAAATGGAGAAATCAAAGGTTGTTGCAGAGCAGATTATCAGACCTACAGGACTTCTTGATCCCGAGATTTCCGTTCGTCCGACAGAGGGACAGCTCGACGACCTGGTATCTGAAATCAATATCAGAACAGCTAAAAAACAGCGAACGCTTGTTACTACTCTGACTAAGAAAATGGCTGAGGATTTGACTGCATATCTTGAAACAATGGGAATAAAGGTGCGCTATATGCACCACGACATAGATACCGTTGAGCGCATGGAAATAGTGCGTGATTTGCGTCTTGGTGAATTTGACGTGCTTGTGGGAATCAATCTGCTCAGAGAGGGACTTGATATTCCCGAAGTTTCACTTGTAGCGGTGCTTGACGCCGACAAGGAGGGGTTTCTGCGCAGTACGCGTTCACTTATTCAGATTACTGGACGTGCCGCCAGAAACAGCGAGGGTATGGTAATTATGTACGCAGACAGCGTTACTGAATCTATGAAAGTAGCGATTACCGAAACCGAACGCCGCCGTGAAATTCAGCATAAATATAATGAGGAACACGGCATAGTACCAAAGACAATAGTCAAAAAAGTAAGCGATATACTTGAAATTTCAACTCATACCGACAAAGAATTTAAAAATACAAAAAAGCTTTCAAAAGCACAGAAACAGCAGTTGATAGAAAGTCTTACAAAAGAAATGAAAGCTGCCGCAAAGCTGCTTGAATTTGAGCACGCCGCATATTTGCGTGATAAAATCAAGAAGCTGCGCGGTGATAAATGATAAAGAAACAGAGGAAAAATACAATGCCAAGAAGGAAAACCAACGAATACGATAATACCAGCATCACGACCCTCAAAGGTGCCGACCGTGTCCGCAAAAGACCTGCGGTAATTTTCGGTTCTGACGGAATTGACGGCTGCCAGCATTCTGTATTTGAAATTCTTTCAAACTCCATTGACGAGGCAAGAGAGGGATACGGCAAGCAGATTTCCGTAACCAGATACGCAGACGGTTCAATTGAAGTTGAGGACCACGGACGAGGCATCCCTGTAGATTACAACGAAAAGGAAAAGATGTTCAACTGGGAGCTTGTGTTCTGTGAAATGTACGCCGGCGGAAAATATAATAACAACGAGGGCGAAAGCTACGAGTTTTCGCTTGGCATGAACGGACTCGGACTTTGCTCTACGCAGTACAGCTCCGAGTATATGGATGTTGACATTCGCCGTGACGGATTCCGCTATACGCTTCACTTTGAAAAGGGCGAGAATATAGGCGGACTAAAAAAAGAACCCTACAGCAAAAAGGATACGGGTACAAAAATCCATTGGAAGCCTGACCTTGAGGTGTTTACCGATATAGCGGTTCAGCCCGAATATTTTTTAGATATAATGAAACGTCAGGCAATTGTAAATGCAGGCGTTGAATTTATATTCAGAAACCAGAACGGAAAGTCATATGATACCACAAGTTTCAACTATGCAAACGGAGTTGTTGACCACGTAGCCGAGATAATCGGAGAAGACGGACTCACTTCAATTCAACATTGGGAAACAGAGTGCAAGACTCGTGACCGTGAAGATAAGCCTGAATACAAATGCAAAATGGATATTGCCGTGGCCTTTTCAAACAAGGTAAATCTTACGGAGTATTATCACAATTCAAGCTGGCTTGAACATGGGGGAGCGCCCGATAAAGCGGTGAGAAACGCTTTTGTATATCAGATTGACAATTACTTAAAACAGAACAATAAATATAACAAGACAGAAAGCAAAATAAAATATGATGATGTTGAAGACAGCTTAATATGTGTTATTTCGTCATTTTCAAGCGTATCTTCTTATGAAAACCAAACAAAAAAAGCTGTTACCAATAAGGGTATTCAGGATGCAATGACAGCATTTTTAAGGCAAAGTCTTGAGGTTTATTTTATTGAAAATCCGCTCGAGGCAGAAAAAATAGCCGAGCAGGTGCTTGTAAATAAGAGAAGCCGCGAAAATGCCGAGAAAACCCGCCTCAACATAAAGAAAAAGCTTTCGGGAAATCTTGACATAACAAACCGCGTTGCAAAGTTTGTTGACTGCCGCAGCAAGGATGTTTCCGTGCGCGAGCTTTTTATAGTAGAGGGTGACTCTGCGCTCGGTGCCTGCAAACAGGCGCGCGACCCTGATTTTCAGGCTATTATGCCGATTAGAGGTAAGATACTTAACTGCCTAAAGGCAGATTACGATAAAATTTTTAAGAGCGAGATCATTACCGATTTGCTCAAAGTTCTCGGCTGCGGAGTTGAGGTTAAATCCAAGGCAAATAAAAATCTGTCAAGCTTTGATATGGATGCTCTGCGCTGGAACAAAGTAATTCTCTGTACTGATGCCGATGTTGATGGATTTCAGATTAGAACGCTCCTTCTCACAATGCTTTACAGGCTTACGCCTACTCTTATTGAAGAGGGAAAGGTTTTTATAGCCGAATCGCCTCTTTATGAAATAACCTCAAAAAACGATGTTTATTTTGCTTATGATGAAATTGAAAAGGACAAATTCATTGCTCAAATCGGCAAGGAAAAGTTTACGATTCAGCGAAGCAAGGGTCTTGGCGAAAACGAGCCCGATATGATGAACCTGACGACAATGAATCCTGATACCCGCCGTCTTATCAAGGTTATGCCTGATGATGCGGCTCAGACTGCCGAAATTTTTGATATTTTGCTCGGCGACAATCTTCAGGGCAGAAAGGATTATATTGTAGAGCACGGTAATGAATATATAGATAATCTTGATGTAAGCTGATTGGAGGCGGAAAGCAATGGCTTCAAAAAAGAAAACGCCTAAAAAGCCTGCTGTAATGAAAACACACGGTGTCATCAACGGTGCAGGCGACGTAGTTGAACAGCCCATAGTTTCCACAATCCGTGAAAACTATATGCCCTATGCAATGAGCGTAATTATGTCCAGAGCAATTCCCGAAATTGACGGCTTTAAGCCGTCTCACAGGAAGCTTCTTTATACTATGTATAAAATGGGATTGTTAAACGGCGCAAGAACAAAATCCGCTAATATTGTCGGTGCAACAATGAAGCTTAATCCTCACGGCGATTCCGCAATATACGATACTATGGTACGTCTTTCACGCGGATATGAGGCTCTTCTTCATCCGTATGTTGACTCAAAGGGAAATTTCGGAAAGTTCTACAGCCGAGATATGGCATGGGCGGCTTCGAGATATACCGAAGCAAAGCTTGCACCCATATGCAACGAGCTGTTTCGCGACATAGATAAAGATACCGTGGATTTTGTTGACAACTATGACAATACAATGAAAGAGCCGTCATTACTGCCGGCTGTTTTTCCGTCTGTACTTGTAAATGCAAATACGGGAATAGCCGTAGGTATGGCTTCTAATATATGCTCGTTTAATTTAAAGGAAGTCTGTGAAACAACTGCCGCCCTTATTCGTGACCCGAACCACGATGTAAAGTCAACTCTGCCTGCACCCGATTTTATCGGAGGTTGTCAGATTATTTATGATGAAAAGGTGATTGACCAGGTTTATGAAACAGGCAGGGGCAGTATTAAGCTCCGTGCAAAGTATGAGTATGACAAGTCGGCAAACTGCATTGATATTCTTGCAATTCCATCTACTACTACGTGTGAAGTCATAATTGAAAAAATTATCGACCTTGTAAAACAGGGAAAATTAAAAGAGATTTCCGATGTGCGTGATGAAACCGGTATAGACGGACTCAAAATAACAATCGACTTAAAGCGCGGAGTTGATCCTGACAAACTTATGACAAAGCTCTGCCGTTTTACCACACTTGAGGATTCCTATGCCTGCAACTTTAACGTGCTTATAGGCGGAGTGCCTATGGTGCTTGGAGTTAAAGAACTTCTTGAAGAATGGATAGCTTTCAGAATAGAGTGCGTAAAACGCAGAACATATTATGACAGAAGCAAAAAGGCAGACAAACTTCATTTGCTCAAAGGTCTTGAAAAAATTCTGCTTGATATTGACAGGGCAATTAAAATAATCCGTGAAACAGACGAAGAGGCAGAGGTCGTTCCAAACCTTATGATAGGATTCGGCATAGATAAAACTCAGGCTGAATATGTGGCTGAAATTAAACTGCGCCACCTCAACAGGGAGTATATTTTAAAGCGTACAAAAGATATTGAAGATTTGGAAAAAGAAATTGCCGAGCTTGATGAAATACTTAAAAGCAAGTCAAGAGTAAAGACGATTATAGTCAAAGAATTAAAGGAAATTGGCGAAAAATACGGTCAGCCGCGCAGAAGTATGATAATCTATGATGATAATGCAAAGTACGAGGAGGAAATTGAGGAAGTTCCCGATTATCCCGTAACTTTATTCTTTACCAAGGAAGGATATTTCAAAAAAATCACGCCTCAGTCCCTCAGAATGAGCGGAGCACACAAGCTTAAAGACGGCGATGAGATTATACAGGAAATTGAATTTTCAAATAACTGCGATTTGCTGTTCTTTACCGATAAGTGTCAGGTGTATAAAGCAAAAGCCTCTGATTTTTCAGATACAAAGGCAAGCGTTCTCGGCGATTACGTATCTGCCAAGCTTTCAATGGATGAAAACGAAAACGCGGTAAAAATGATTGCGACAAAGGACTATAAGGGAATAATCATATTTGCTTTTGAAAATGGTAAAATTGCAAAAGTGCCGCTTAGTTCCTATGAAACAAAAACAAACCGCAAAAAGCTTACGGGAGCATATTCAGACAAATCTCCGCTTACGGGTGTTTTGTGTATTGATGAGGACAAAGAAATTCTCTTAAAATCATCTTCCGGCAGAATGCTGCTTGTGCATTCGGGTGCTCTTGCTCTTAAATCTACCCGTTCCACTCAGGGAGTAGCTGTAATGAAACTTAAAAAGGGTCAAAGATTATTTGAAATAGAAGAGTACAAAGAAGGTACTTTTGCAAAACCTCAGCGATACAGGACGCGTTCTCTCCCTGCATTGGGAGCGCTTTTGTCAAATGAAGATATGGCAGACGAACAGCTCTCACTGTTATAAATTATTATTAAATAAAAAATTCAAAAAATGCTTGAAAAAAGCTGATTTATATGTTATTATGATTTAGTTAAATAATGTAATTTTACAATTCTATGAAAGGATGATATAAAATGAGCGTTTGGGGTATTGTTCTCGGTATTTTACTTGGTGTAGTATCAATCGCAATTATTGTTGTAATTATTCTTCAGGAAGGTAATCAGCAGGGTCTTGGAGTAGTAACAGGTGCAGCTGACTCTTATTTTTCAAAAAATAAGGCTCGTTCAATTGATGCTTTCCTTTCCCGCTGGACAAAGGTTTTTGCTGCAATATTTGTTCTCTTTGTAATTGCGCTTAATGTGCTTGCACATTTTGACATACTGTAGCATTGTATAAGTCATATTTTTAATTTTTTCAGCATAATTATAGACCGTCGGATAACCGACGGTCTATTTTTAATTTGCGGAGTTGTTAAATATGCCTTTATGGGGAACAGGTTTAATATTATTTTCAGCATTTATAATTTTTGCCGTTATACATTATGCAGGAAAAAACAAGCGGCCGCTTAAACGGTCTCTTATCTCGCTTTGTGTTGGAGCATTAACTTTGCTTGCGGTAAATCTTACCGGAGGCATAACCGGAGTATATCTTCCCGTGAGTCTGCTGTCAATACTCGTGTCGTTAATCGGTGGAGTACCCGGGGTAACACTTATGTTGGCTTTAAATTTATATTTTTAATTAAAGCACGCCGTATAGCTCTTCAAGCGCTTCTCCAACATTGTCCTTATCCTTTGTCATAAGTGCAAGCATAACTTTGTAAACCGTTGACGGATTGTCATAAAAATTCTTTTTCATAAGCATAGCCTGCTCAAAGCTTGGAGCATACAGAGTAAATGAAAGCAAGTCGTTTTCGCCGCCTGAAATTCTGCAAAAAACATTAAAGCCGTTATCGGTTTTGTTGATCTCAACCGAGTTTTCACGCTCGGTTTTTTTCTCTGCAAGAAGCTTTACCGCACAGGCGTATGCTTTTTCTTTTACGGTGTATGCAAGAGTTGTTTCAAGTTGATTTGCAATCATTTTTCCGTTATCTGTCAGTTTATATGTCATTACACCGTTAACACATTCGCTTTCGGCAAGATTTCCGTTTACAATCAAATCATCAAAAGCGGAGCTTGTTTCAAAATAATTGGCAAGACCCTGCTTAAGTATTGCCTGAACAATTAAATCTTTGTCCATATTTTCTTTAACAGAATTAAAAAGATAACAAATCAGTGTTCTGATTTCATTTTTGCTTCTCATTCCGCCCGGAACTATGCCTTCGTCAAATGTATCAAAAGCCATAAAATCACCTGCCGTTTAATATTATTTATATTATAGCACATAATAAATAAAATGTGTAGATTATTATATAAATAAATTGACTATTAAGTCTTATTATGATAGAATTAAACGAAGAAAGGGGATAGAATATGGAGCAATATATGCCGTTTATATGGATAGGATTTGCAATAATAATGGCGGTATGCGAAGCATTCACTACACAGCTTGTTTCAATATGGTTTGTGTTCGGTTCGATATGCGCCGCAATTACAACAATTTTCACTCCGTCAATACCGATTCAGTCTGCTGTGTTCCTTTTGGTTTCTCTTATAGCATTGATAATTACCAGACCGCTGGTAAGAAGATTTAAGAGAAAAAGAACAAATATAGGCACTAATGCTGACAGACTAATTGGGAAAACAGGCGTTCTTATGACGGATATTTCAGATCCTCAGTCAGTCGGTCAGGTTAGAGTTGAGGGTGAGATCTGGAGTGCAAAATCGGATTTTACACCGATTGAAAAGAACAGCAAAGTAACAGTGCTTGCAATTGAGGGCGTAAAGCTCATTGTTAAGCCGATACAATAAATTTAGGAGGAGTTAATAATGGAAGGAATTATTGGTTTTGTTATACTTGCAATAATTATTTTTATATTTTTAATCATCATCATAAGCAACGTAAAAATCGTACCGCAGGCTCATGCATACGTATTGGAGCGTCTTGGAGCGTATTATGCCACATGGGATACTGGACTTCACATAAAAATCCCGTTTATTGATAAGATTTCCAAAAAGGTATCGTTAAAGGAGCAGGTTGTTGATTTTCCGCCTCAGCCTGTTATTACACGCGATAATGTTACAATGCAGATAGATACTGTAGTTTACTTTGAAATTACCGACCCAAAGCTTTATTGCTATGGTGTTGAACGTCCGCTGAGCGCTATTGAAAATCTTACAGCAACAACTTTGCGTAATATAATCGGTGACCTTGAACTTGATAATACTCTTACATCAAGAGATACAATTAACGACAAAATCAGAATTATTCTTGATGAAGCAACCGATGCTTGGGGTATTAAGGTTATTCGTGTTGAGCTGAAGAATATTCTTCCGCCGCGTGAAATTCAGGATGCAATGGAAAAGCAGATGAAGGCTGAGCGTGAACGCCGTGCAAGAATTCTTGACGCAGAGGGTGAAAAAAGAAGCCAGATTCTTGTTGCAGAGGGTATGAAAGAGTCAGCTATTCTTAAAGCAGACGCAGTTAAAGAGCAAAAAATCAGAGAGGCGCAGGGTGAAGCAGAGGCTATTCTCACAGTACAAAAGGCTAATGCTGACGCTCTCAGAATGTTAAACGAAGCGGCTCCGACCGACCGCATTATTCAGCTTAAATCGCTTGAGGCATTTGGCAAAGCAGCTGACGGAAAGGCTACAAAAATTATTATTCCGTCAGATATTCAGGGACTTGCAGGCAATGTTACAGCTATCAAGGAGCTTTGGAATGATAGCGTTTCAAAAGAACAGTCCTGATATATATATTTAAAATACAGGCGCAGTTTATTTAACTGCGCCTTAGAATTTTTAATTAATCAGATAAGTGGAATTGTTTAAGGGGTATAAAATGTTGATTCTGGACTTGCTTTGGTATTTTGTGATTTTTTCGTTTTTCGGATGGTTGTCAAACGGAATTCGCACACTTTTTGCGGAGAAGAAGTTTTATAACAAGGGTCTGCTGACTTCGCCGTTTTGTCCGTCCTACGGTTTTTGTTCCGTAATATGCTATCTTGTATTAAATCCTTTTACGTCAAATAAATTAATACTTTTTTTCGGAAGCAGTATTTTGCTGTCGTTTCTTGTAGTAATCATAGGTTTTGTAACTGAAAAATTACTTGGCTTTAAGCCTTGGGATTTTTCGGATATGAAGCTTAATATAAGCAGTTACATCACCTTGCCGTATGCTTTGTTTTTGGGATTGCTCGGACTTATACTTGTAGGCGTGCTTATTCCCGTACTTAACACAGTAATTGAGCTGATTCCGTTCACCGTAAATCTGATTGTTGTTCTTTCTATTTGCGCTGTAATATTGATCGACTATGTTTTTGCAATTACTACTACTCTTAAATTACAGCGAAAAATCAAAAAGCTTAACGGAGTTTCGAGTTTGTTGGGGAGTGATGTTCCGCAGGAAAAGATTGAAGAACTCGAGCAAAACTACAATAAGCTTTTTACGGAAAGTATATTAAGAAAAAGATTGGTATCCGCATTTCCCGATTTGAAAAAGACGGCTTATGTAAAACAGATAGCCGCAAAAATTGAGGAAATCAAAGCTGATAATATGAAAGAATACACAATGGTGTATGAAAACAAGGAGGAAAAGCCGTTTGCGTTTGGCTTTTGCTTTACAAAGCTCTTTTATCTTTTTGTAATTGGTTCTTTTTTAGGGACTGTTTTTGAAACTATATGGGCGCTGCTCACAGAAGGTCAGTTTGAAATTCGCGTAGGTATGGTTTACGGCCCGTTCATTCCCGTTTACGGCGGAGGAGCTTGCTTCCTTACTGCAGTGCTTTACAAGCTTTATAAGCTGAGCGATACAATGATTTTTGTAATAAGCGCAGTTGTAGGCGCGGGATTTGAATATTTTTGCTCGTGGTTTCAGGAAACGCTTTTTGGAACGGTTTCGTGGGACTACAGCGACACGCCTTTCAATCTTGACGGCAGGACAAACCTGATGTATGCTCTCATATGGGGATTTCTCGGACTTGTCTGGGTGCGCTATCTTTATCCGTGGGCGTCAAAACTCATAGAAAAAATGCCAAAACGCGCCGGTTCAATAATAACTACGTTTCTAATAATTTTTATGGTTTTTAACGCTTTTATGTCGGTGTGTGCAACATACAGATGGACGAAGCGAGATGAAGGAATACCTGCTTCAAGCAATTTTGAAAAATATCTTGATAAAGCATTTGACGATGAACATATGAATTTTCTGTTTCCTAATATGAAAGATGCTGATGAAACAGGAGTAACGACAAACGGAACAATATCGTCAGAACGACCGTATTTAGATGAAACTTCGACGCCCGATGAAATCATAGCTCAGACAAAGAAATAACGTTATCGTTAATTTAACTTTTATTAACTTTTAAAGTATATTTCATATTTTAAAATAATTATCGTATTCTATTGAATTTTATCAGTTTATTTTATATAATATATAAGTTAAGAATTATAATTTCGGCGCATTATAAAAGTATTTGACGCGCCCTGAATAAGGAGCAGATTATGAAGAAAGTTGCAATAATAATGGGTTCGGACAGTGATTTTCCCGTAGTTTCAAAGGCTGTCAAAAAGCTAAAGGAATTTGGCGTTGAGTACGAAGTACACGTTATGAGCGCACACAGAACTCCCGACGCGGCAATTGAATTCTCGGCAAACGCAAAGAAAAACGGATTCGGAGTAATTATTGCAGCAGCCGGTATGGCGGCTCATCTTGCAGGGGTGCTTGCAGCAAAAACCACGCTTCCTGTAATCGGAATCCCCTGCAAATCGGCACAGCTTGACGGAATGGACGCACTTCTTGCCACAGTTATGATGCCGACAGGAATTCCTGTTGCAACCGTAGCAGTTGACGGTGCGGCTAATGCGGCAATTTTGGCAGTTGAAATCCTTGCGCTTTCAGACGATACGCTTGCTCAGAAGCTTGAAGATATGAAATCGGATATGGAAAAGGGCGTTGCCGAAAAAGATAAGGCAATGCAGGTTAAGGTGGCAGAGCTTTGATTAAAAATTATGTTGACATCGACGCTAAACTTGATAAAGTGAACGATGAATGCGGAGTTTTCGGCATTTACAGAAATGACGACGACTTGGACAGCGTTCAGCTCACAAATGACGCTCTTTTCGGTTTGCAGCACAGAGGACAGGAAAGCGCAGGCATAACCGTAAATGTTGACGGTGAGTTTTTAACCGTAAAAGAGCTTGGAATGGTATCAGAGGTTTTTAATGAAAAATCTCTGTCCAGACTCAAAAACGGCAAAATAGCTGTGGGTCATGTTAGATATACGGCAAGCGAAAGTCTTGACCGCGCTTCCAATCAGCCACTTGTACTCCGTTACAAAGAGGGTTCAATTGCAATTGCGAGCAACGGCTCAATAACTAATTTCCCTGAAATCCGCAAAGAGCTTGAACGCGGAGGAGCAATCTTTCAGTCAAACTCAAATGCTGAATTAATGGGATATGTAATAGCGACCGAAAGATGTTCTACAGATAATCTTGAAGATGCTGTTTTAAATTCAATGGATAAGCTCAAAGGAGCGTATTCCACCGTAATATGTGCTCCCTCGCGCCTTATCGGTTTCCGTGATATTTACGGCTTTCGTCCGCTTTGCATAGGAAAAATAAAAAACAGTTATGTTATTTCTTCTGAAAGCTGTGTAATAGACAGTATCGGCGGAGAATTTATCCGCGATGTTGAACCGGGTGAAATGATAGTTATTGACGAAGACGGATTTCACAGCTACAAATCAAAAATAACGGCAGACAAAACTTCTTTCTGTATTTTTGAGTATGTTTATGTTGCACGTCCCGACAGCGTAGTAAACGGAGTAAGCGTGCATCAGGCACGTTTTAAGGCAGGTGAACTGCTTTATAAGGAATTTCCCATTGAAGCAGATATGGTCTGCGGAATTCCCGATTCGGGACTTGTTGCGGCTGAAGGATATGCAAAAGCCTCAGGAATTCCGTACGGCACAGGATTTGTCAAGAATAAATACATAGGAAGAACTGTCGGCACAGGCAAAGATAAGATGGCGCGTTTACTGAAAACACGCCTTACAGCTCTTAAATCAAACGTAAACGGCAAGCGTGTTGTCATTATAGACGACTCAATTATGCGGGGCGATACCTCAAGACATATCATAAAGTTAATGCGAAATGCAGGAGCAAAAGAGGTACATATGCTCATAAGCTCTCCGCCTTTTGTATGCCCATGCTATTTCGGAATTGATATTCACGACAAAGAAAGCCTTATTGCCAACAAGATGAGCGTTGATGAAATAAAAGAAACAATAGGCGCAGATTCTCTCGGCTATTTAAGCCTTGAAAGTGTAAGAAAAATAGCGGAAGGCGCAGACATAGATTTATGTGACGGATGCTTCAGCGGAAATTATAATGCTGAAATTCCGAGAGAAATATTTGTAGATAAGTATGCTCAGAAAATAAATAAAAAATAACATAACGGAGTGATTACAATGAACAGCTTTTCAGAAAGTTACAAGGCGGCAGGAGTTGATGTTACAGCAGGCTACAAGGCTGTTGAACTAATGAAAAAACACGTTGCGCGTACAAAGATTGACGGCGTTGTTTCAGGAATCGGAGGCTTTGGAGGTCTTTTCGCACCCAATATAAAGGGTATGGAAGAGCCGATTCTGGTAAGCGGTACAGACGGTGTCGGAACAAAGCTCAAACTCGCCTTTCTGCTTGATAAGCACGACACAATCGGTATAGACGCTGTTGCAATGTGCGTAAACGACGTTGTATGCTGCGGTGCTCAGCCGTTATTTTTCCTTGACTACATAGCTGTAGGAAAGAATGTTCCCGAAAAGGTTGCCGAAATAGTGTCAGGCATTGCTGAGGGCTGTGTCCAGTCTGGATGCGCTCTTGTCGGTGGAGAAACTGCTGAAATGCCCGGTTTTTATCCTGTTGACGAATATGATGTTGCAGGTTTCTGCGTAGGTATGGCTGACAAACCTAAGATGATTGACGGTTCAAAGCTCAAAATCGGAGATGTGCTTGTCGGACTTCGCTCTTCGGGCGTACACTCCAACGGATTTTCTCTTGTTAGAAAAATATTCGGAATTGACGAAAATACAATTAATTCCGAATATCCCGAACTTGACAGGACGCTTGGAGAAACATTGCTCACTCCCACAAAAATATATGTAAAACCGATTCTTGCTCTTATGAAAGAGGTTGAGGTGAAGGCTGTTTCTCACATTACGGGAGGCGGCTTCTATGAAAACATTCCGCGTATGCTTAAAAGAGGTCTTACTGCAAAAATCAATAAAGAAGCGGTTCCGGTTCTTCCGATTTTCAAGCTTATGCAGAGAGTAGGCAATATTCCTGAGCACGATATGTTCAATACTTTTAATATGGGAATAGGAATGATTGCCGCTGTTGCAAAGGAAGATGCGGATAAAGCAATTGAAGTTCTCAAAGCAAACGGAGAGGATGCTATAATTCTCGGTGAAGTTGTTGAAGGCGAAGACGGAGTGGTATTTGAATAATGAAAAATATTGCAGTTCTCGTGTCGGGCGGAGGAACAAATCTTCAGGCGCTTATTGATGCTCAAAACAGGGGAGAGATAAAAAACGGAAAAATCACCTGTGTAATTTCATCAAATCCCAAAGCCTATGCTCTGACGCGTGCCGAAAACAATAACATTCCTACTGAAATAATAAGGCGCAAAGATTATTCTGAGTTTATCGACTATGACAATGCGCTTACCGAGCTTTTAAAAAGCAAAAATATTGATGTAGTCGTTCTTGCAGGCTTTATGACAATTCTCGGAAAGGTTGTTATCAATGCCTTTGAAAACAGAATAATCAATATTCATCCTTCGTTGATACCGTCGTTTTGCGGCGAGGGCTTTTACGGTTTGAAGGTACACGAAGAAGCTCTTAAAAAAGGCGTAAAGGTAACGGGTGCTACAGCACATTTTGTAAATGAAATATGTGACGGAGGCCCTATAATAATTCAGAAAGCTGTTGAAATACAAAACGGAGATACTCCCGAAATTCTGCAAAAAAGAGTAATGGAACAGGCGGAATGGAAAATACTTCCAAAGGCTGTGTCGCTGTTTTGCGAAGATAGAATAATTGTAAAAGACAATAAAACCGAAATTATTGATTAAACGGAGGTAAAATATGAAACCTATTTCTCTTGAAAAAGACATTGCTTCAACCACTTATCCAGGAAGAGGTATTGTAATCGGCAAAAGTGCCGACGGAACAAAAGCTGTTATTGCATACTTTATTATGGGAAGAAGCGAAAACAGCAGAAACAGAGTTTTTGTTGAAACTGACGACGGTATTAAAACTCAGGCATTTGACCCGTCAAAGCTTGTTGACCCGTCGCTCATCATTTATGCGCCTGTTCGTACTCTCGGCAACAAAACGATTGTTACAAACGGCGACCAGACCGATACAATCTATGAGCTTATGAATCAGCAGATGACATTTGAGCAGTCGCTGCGCACACGTGAATTTGAACCCGACGCTCCAAACTATACTCCAAGAATTTCAGGTATAGTTAAATGCAGCGACGGAAAGATGAACTATGCAATGTCAATTATCAAAAGTGCCGACGGAAGCCCTGACTGCTGCGAAAGATATACATTTACATATGATTCTCCGCTTTCGGGACTCGGCAGATTTATCCACACCTATATGGGTGACGGCAGTCCTCTTCCAAGCTTTGAGGGCGAGCCGACTTTGGTTGAAATCGGAAATGATGATATTGATACATTTGCCGAAAAAATCTGGAATTCACTCAATGAAGAGAATAAGGTTTCGCTTTTTGTCCGTTATATAGACATTGCAACTAATAAATCAGACTCAAGAATTATAAATAAAAACAAGTAATTTGTACGAAAGGACGATATTCCAATGAATGAACTTGCCTTAAAATACGGCTGTAATCCAAATCAGAAGCCCTCAAGGATTTTTATGCAGGATGGCAGAGAGCTTCCGGTAAAGGTTCTTAACGGAAAGCCAGGTTATATTAACTTTCTTGACGCTTTCAACTCCTGGCAGCTTGTAAGGGAGCTTAAAGCCGCTACAGGACTTCCTGCCGCAGCTTCTTTCAAGCACGTAAGTCCTGCCGGTGCTGCTGTAGCAACCGAGCTGTCAGACACACTTAAAAAGATATATTTTGTTGACGATTTAGAGCTTTCTCCTATTGCGTCAGCATATGCAATGGCGAGGGGCGCTGACAGAATGTCATCTTACGGCGACTGGGTAGCTCTTTCAGATACCTGCGACGTGCAGACAGCAATTCTTTTAAAAAGAGAGGTTTCGGACGGAATTATCGCTCCCGATTACACTCCTGAAGCTCTTGAAGTCCTCAAAACAAAAAGAAAGGGAACATATAATATTGTGAAAATTGATCCCGATTATGTTCCCGCACCGATTGAGCATAAAGATGTATTTGGAATTACATTTGAGCAGGGCAGAAATGAGCTTAAAATTGATGAAGATATGCTTATGCAGAATATCGTAACAGAGAATAAAGAGCTTACAGATGAAGCAAAACGTGATTTGCTCATTGCGCTCATAACACTTAAATACACCCAGTCCAATTCTGTTTGCTATGCAAAGGGCGGACAGGCTATTGGCGTAGGCGCAGGTCAGCAGTCAAGAATTCACTGCACGCGTCTTGCAGGAAACAAGGCTGACATATGGTATTTAAGGCAGCATCCGAAGGTAATGAATTTACCATTTGTTGATGATATAAGACGTCCTGACAGAGATAACACAATTGATGTTTATATTTCAGATGACTATGAAGATGTTCTTGCTGACGGCGTATGGCAGCAGTTCTTCAAAACAAAGCCTGAGCCTCTTACAAGAGAAGAAAAGAAAGAATGGCTTTCAACATTTACGGGTGTTTCTCTCGGTTCTGACGCTTTCTTCCCGTTTGGCGACAATATTGAAAGAGCAAAGCGTTCAGGAGTACAGTATGTTGCACAGCCCGGCGGTTCGATCCGCGATGATAATGTAATTGATACCTGCAATAAATACAATATGACTATGTCATTTACCGGTATCAGATTATTCCACCACTAATTTGAGGTGATTTTATGAAAATTCTGATGATTGGTTCGGGCGGCCGTGAGCACGCTCTTATTAAAAAGCTTCTTGAAAGTCCAAAATGCACCAAGCTTTATTGTGCACCGGGCAACGGAGGCATTTCCAGAGATGCCGAAGTAGTGAACATAGGCGTAATGGACAAAGAAAATATGGTGAAGTTTGCAAAGGAAAACTCAATTGACCTTGTTTTTGTAGCGCCGGATGACCCGCTTGCAGACGGTATGGTTGACGCTATGCAGGCTGAAGGCATAAGAGCTTTCGGTCCAAATGCAAATGCCGCCATAATTGAAGCATCTAAGGTTTTCTCAAAAAATCTTATGAAAAAATATAACATTCCTACAGCAAAGTATGAAGTGTTTGATGACGCTCAGAAAGCTATAGAGTATGTAAAGAATGAAAATACTACTCCTGTTGTGATCAAGGCAGACGGTCTTGCGCTTGGCAAGGGCGTTATAATTGCTCAGACAATTGACGAAGCTGTAATCGCCATAAAGTCAATTATGGAGGATAAGAAATTTGGAGATTCGGGAAACAACATAGTTATCGAAGAATTTTTGACAGGCCCTGAGGTTTCTGTACTCGCTTTCACAGACGGCAAATGCGTTAAGCCTATGGTAAGTTCAAAAGATCATAAGCGCGCGTTTGACAATGATGAGGGTCTTAATACAGGCGGAATGGGTACAGTCAGCCCTAATCCGTATTATACGGATGAGATTGCCCAAACCTGTATGCAGACAATTTTCGAGCCTACAATTGAGGCTATGAACAAAGAGGGAAGACCATTTAAGGGATGTCTTTACTTTGGTCTTATGATTACACCAAACGGCCCTAAGGTAATTGAATACAATGCACGTTTCGGCGATCCCGAAGCTCAGGTTGTGCTTCCAAGACTCAAAACCGATTTGGTTGATATATGTGAAGCCGTTATTGACGAAAGACTGTCGGAAGTTGATATTCAGTGGTATGACGGTGCGGCTGCCTGCGTGGTAATGGCAAGCGGAGGTTATCCCGTGTCATATAAAAAGGGAATAGAGATGTTCGGCCTTGATGAAAGCGGTCAGGTTGACGGCGCAATTGTATATCATGCAGGAACGAAGTATGAAAATGGAAAGTTCTATACAAACGGCGGACGCGTACTCGGCGTTACAGCAACTGCTGATACGCTTGAAGAAGCATTAAGCAAGGCATATGATGCTGTCGATAAGATTAAATTTGACGGTGCTCATTACAGGCACGATATAGGTAAAACAAAATAATGTAAAAAATTTACGCCGCACTTCATTATGAAATGCGGCGTGTAATTTAGCTGGCGTTTTTGATTTGAAGTCTCAGTCTGTCGGAAATCATAGCGATAAATTCGCTGTTAGTTGGTTTTCCTCTGTCAGTGTGGATAGTATATCCGAAATAAGAGTTCAGCACATCAACGTCGCCTCTGTCCCATGCAACTTCAATTGCGTGGCGAATGGCACGTTCTACCCTGGATGAGGTAGTTTCGTATTTTTTTGCTACAGAAGGATAAAGCTGTTTTGTTACGGCATTAATTATCTCAGGTTTTTCAACTGACATAATAATAGAATCTCTCAGATAATGATAACCCTTAATATGAGCAGGAACACCTATTTCGTGCAAAATTTCAGTAACTTTAAGCTCAATGCCGAATGTATCAAACATAATCGGATTATTTAATGCGTTATCCTTGTTTTTCTTAAGCATTCCAACAATGTTTTCACACAATTCGGTAACATTATAAGGTTTAAGCACAAAATAAGACGCGCCTGAATTCATAATCTCTCTTTCAAGAACAGGACTGTGAAAAGACGAGAAGACAATAAACAGCGGTGATTTGATATTTTGTCTTTTAATGTTGCGCATAACTCCTATTGCGTCAAGCCTTGTCATAAAAGAGTCCATAAAAACAATGTCTGGTTGTTCATGTCTTATGCGATCACAAAGCTCTTCTCCGTCTTTTGAGCAAAAGGCAGGTGAAATATTAAAGCTTTGTAATATTTTCATGTTTTCTT
This sequence comes from uncultured Clostridia bacterium, assembly GCA_947593615.1. Classification (GTDB taxonomy): domain Bacteria; phylum Bacillota; class Clostridia; order Oscillospirales; family Acutalibacteraceae; genus Ruminococcoides. The sequence goes on along the minus strand of CANQDR010000009.1, from coordinate 6,028 downwards.
GAGAAAATTCTACTGCATCTTCAGTGATAATGATTTTAGTGATATCTTCCATAATTGGAAACCTCCATTTAGTTTAATCTTTAAACTAATATTACCATAAAATGGTAAACTTGGCAATAGTTTCCAATAAATTTTTTTATAAAAAGGTAAAAAATATTTTTAACATTATTTTTCGACAATTATAATATTACAATATTTTAAATTATTCCCTATAATTCTCCATCATATTTTGCGCCATTACACCGTAACCCTCATTAGGCTTATTTATAAATACATGGGTAACCGCACCCACAAGCTTACCGTTCTGTACTATTGGGCTTCCGCTCATCCCCTGAACAATTCCTCCACATTCATCAAGAAGTTCATTATTAGTAATTTTTATAATAAAATTTTCATTTGATTTTTTAGAGAAGTTGCATATTTTAGTAATTTCAATGTCATAACTTTCTGTTTTATCATCTTTGATCGTTGTATAAAGCTGTGCTTTTCCTGTTTTTATTTCGTTATACTCGGCAATTTCAATTTTTTTATTGCTTTTGTAAAAATTATCGTTTGTTGTTCCGAAAATTCCGGTTTCGGTATTTTTTGTCAGATCACCTATACTGGTGTCGGTAAAGTATCCGTTCAGACTTCCTGCTTTACCTGCCGTGCTTTTAGTTATACCGCTGATATTTGCGTGCATAACCTCTCCGTAACCGAGCGGAAGAAGCGCAGACGTATCAACATCGCATATTCCGTGTCCGAGTGCAGCAAAATAATTATTGTCATCATCATAGTAAGTGACTGTACCTATGCCTGCACAACTGTCACGAACCCAAGCACCCATAAGATAAACGCCAACCGTATTTTTATAGGGAGTAACATTTTTTTCAATTTCTTTTCCGTTTCTCTCAATTTTAAACTTAATTGTTTTACCGTTTGATCTTTTAGTAATAGTTTGCAAATCTTCGTTGGTGGCTATAACAATGCCGTCGGCTTCTTTTATAATATCATTTTCTTTTAAACCGCCGTCTTTTGCAGGGCAGATATATTTGCTGCCGTCGTAATAACTTTCAAGCTTTGTTATAATTACGCCGTTATTATAAAATTTCACACCAAACGACTGACCGCCGAGATAAACGAGATCAGAAGTTTCTTTTGAGTTTACAGCAATTGACGAAAAACTCAAAAGCATCACTCCCGACAAGGCAACTGAGAGTATTTTTTTAAAATTTTTCAAAAAATCACCTTCTTTCCGTTGCCTTTATTATAGTTTGCATTTATAATATGAGATAAAAGGGATTCTCAATTATTAAAAAATAAGTTGGAATTTAAAAATATAAAAATTAAGATTTATTCGTTCTTTTTTCAAAAAATTTTCTATAAATTAAATCATTTTCATTTTTGAGGTTTATATGTCTGAAATAAAAACAAAACTTTCCGGTTTAACGCAAAATGAGGTATCAAAGCGAATTAGTGAAGGAAAGGTAAATTTTTCATCAAATTTAAAAACAAAATCAATTAAACAAATTTTTTACGATAATATTTTTACGCTTTTCAATTTAATAAATATAATACTTCTTGCGGCGTTGATTTTGGTTGGCTCATACAAGAATATGCTTTTTATAGGAGTCGTAGTTGCCAATGTTGTAATAGGTATATTTCAGGAGATACGCTCAAAAATAAGCGTTGATAAGCTTACAATTTTATCCGAAAAAAAAATAAGCGTTCTTCGTGACGGAAAAATTAAGGAGATCAGCAAGGAAGAAATAGTTCTTGATGATATTCTGGTTTTGTCAAGGGGAAGCCAGATCCCTGCCGACTGCGTTGTATGTGACGGAGAATGTAAAGTAAACGAAAGTCTGCTAACGGGAGAGTCAAATTTAATTACAAAAAAGAATAAAGACGAATTGCTTTCAGGCAGTTTTCTCGCGGCGGGAAAGTGCTGTGCAAGAGTTACAAAGGTCGGCGCGGACTGCTATGCGGCAAAGATTAACAATGAAGCGAAGTATATAAAAAAGGTCAATTCGCAGATTTTAAATTCTTTTAATTTCATAATAAAGCTTTGCACATTTATACTTTTTCCTGTCGGAGTATTTTTCTTTATACGCCAGTTCGGGATACAGGACGGAAATATTCAGGGAACTGTAGTCAGTACGGTAGCGGCACTCGCAGGAATGATACCCAAAGGAATGATATTACTTACAAGCTCTGTTCTTGCAGTGTCGATAGTGAGATTATCATCAAAAAAGGTACTTGTTCAGGAGATGTACTGCATAGAAACCCTTGCAAGGGTAGATGTTCTATGTCTTGACAAAACGGGAACTCTGACAGCGGACAAAATGAACGTAGTTGATGTAATTAATCTTGGAAGCAGCGAAGATAAGATCAAAACTGCGCTTTCGTCAATAGTAGCGTCATCAGATGAAATCAATGCCACGCTGTATGCAATAAAGGATTACATAAAGGACTGTACTCCTTTAAAATGCAGTAAATTCATTCCGTTCTCTTCCGAAACAAAGTGGTCGGGCGGCAATTTTGAAAACGGAATGTCATATGTAATAGGCGCGGCTGAATTTATATTTAAAGATAAGCAAAAGTACAGTGAAGTATTTAAAAAAATAAACTCTGTTACTCAGACCGTGCGCATACTTGCGCTTGCGTCAAGCCGAGTACCGATTGACGGTACTTGCCCTTCTGATGATTTAACACCAATGGCGCTTATTTTAATAAAAGACCAATTGCGTGATAATGTGAACGAAACGGTAAATTACTTTAAAGAGCAGGGAGTTACATTAAAAGTCATCTCAGGCGACAGTGTAAAAACGGTGAAAAACATTGCTTCAGACACAGGCATTGAGGGAGCTGAAAATGCCGTAGATATGACAACAATAACCACTGACGAAGAACTGTATGAGGCGGCTGAAAATTTCAATGTATTCGGAAGAGTTACACCCGCACAGAAGAAAAAGCTTGTGCTTGCGCTCAAAGCTCACGGACACTCTGTAGCCATGACAGGCGACGGAGTAAACGACGTGCTTGCGCTAAAGGAAGCCGACTGCTCGGTTGCAATGGCGTCTGGTAGCGAGGCGGCGCGCAATGTATCACAGCTTGTTCTTGTAAACAATGATTTTGCATCAATGCCCGAAGTGGTAGCAGAGGGCAGACGTACAATAAATAACCTTGAGCGAAGCTCATCGCTTTATATTGTCAAGACGATTTATTCAATTATACTGTCGATATTTTTTATATTTTTCAGTATGGAATATCCGTTTCAGCCGATACATCTGACACTTATCGGAGTATTTACCGTAGCCTTGCCGTCATTTACGCTTGCACTTCAGCCAAACCAAAACATAATCAAGGGTAATTTTACATTTAATATTATTGCACGCGCAATGCCTGCGGCGATATGCGTAATATTGAATATTGTTCTCATAGCGTTAACAGGTCATTTATTTTCACTCACGATTGGCGAATTTTCAACAATATCAGTCTATATGACCGCGCTGTCGTGCCTGTTGCTTGTCATAAGATTATCCGTTCCGCTCAATCTTCTCAGAGGCATAATGCTGATATTGAGCATAGGAGGGGTTGTAGTAGGAAGCTTGTTTTTCAGACAGTTTTTCTCGCTAACAACTCTAAGCTTTGAGGGCTTGCTTGTGCTTATGCTGTTTGCGGCAGGAACGATAGTAGTTTTCAATGTATTGTACAATATAGCACAAAAACTCATAGATAAATATAAAAATGAAGTCAGCAGATAAAAGATAATTAAAAAAATCAGGCGGTATAATTTGAAAATAGTATTACCAAATAATGTTAAAACTATTATACGAACACTAAATAAAAATAAATTTGAGGCATTTGCAGTCGGCGGCTGTGTGCGTGATTCTGTGCGCGGGATAACGCCAAACGACTGGGACATATGTACCAATGCCGAACCGGAGCAGATAAAGAGCTGTTTTACGGAGTATAATACGTTTGATGCAGGCATAAAGCACGGAACAATTTCGGTTGAAATAGACAAAGAGATATATGAAATTACAACCTACCGAATTGACGGAGAGTATGCGGATAATCGACATCCCGAAAGCGTAACTTTTACAAAAGACATATCAAAAGATCTTGCAAGACGCGACTTTACAATAAATGCAATGGCATATAATGAAACGCATGGTGTTATTGACCCGTATGGAGGTATGGAGGACTTAAAGGACGGATTAATCAGATGCGTCGGCGATCCTGATGAGCGTTTTAATGAGGATGCTCTGCGGATCATCCGCGCGCTGAGGTTTGCGTCTGTATACAACCTAAGAATTGAGGAGAAAACTTCTATATCCATTATAAAAAATGCAAATTTGCTGTCAAATATAGCAGTTGAGCGCATTTCTTCAGAATTCGATAAGCTGTTGTGCGGAGAAAGCGCGGAACAAATATTAAACGATTACAGAGAAGTTTTTGCTGTATTCGTCCCCGAACTGAAATTAATGTTTGATTATGAACAGCACACAAAACATCATAACCGAGATTTGTGGCACCATACAACATTTTCCGTAAAATCAATTGATTCAGTACCACTGCTCAGAATGACGATGCTTCTTCACGACATTGGAAAACCCGAAGCCTGCAAGCGTGACTCTGACGGAACCTGTCATTTTAAAGGACATCAGAAAATCAGTGCGGAAAAGGCAAATGTAATTTTACACAGATTAAAATATCCCTCGGATTTTATAGATATCTGTTTATTGCTGATAAAATACCATGATGTGCGTTTTAACGGTGCAAAACGACAGCTAAAGCACGTTATGAGTGAAATAGGCGAGAAGAACGTAAAATTGCTGTTAAAAGTTCAGAGAGCCGATATTACGGCACAGTCTGAGTACAAGCAAAAAGAAAAGCTCGAAAAACTTGATAACGCCTGCAAGGTTTTTGAAAAGATATTAGCAGATAAAGAATGTTTTACGTTAAAACAGCTTGCAATAAACGGCAATGACCTGATTGATATGGGAATATCAGACGGCAGGGAAATAGGCAAAATTTTGAATTTATTGCTGAGCTTTGTAATAGATGAAAAAATCGAAAATACAAAACCTGCTTTGCTTGACAAGGCGAATGAAATAAGGCACAAAGCGCAATAAAAGCAAGCAGGCGGCAGTAAAAATTACTGCCGCTTACTCGCCGTTTTAGAAAAAATATTATAGATAACACCGAAAGATAAAAAAGTAGAATCAAAATTGAACAACTTTATTTTCTTAAGATGAAGTCTATACAAATTTGGATAACTATAAAAATAGTCAAAAATGAGTGTTTTCGTAAACAGGCGACAGCAAATTAACTGCCGCCTATTTACAGGAGAGAAATAATGAAAACATCCTTTCTACCCTTTTTGAAGTGTAATATCACAATTTGAAAGTGTAATATTACGATAGGGAATGGGTGGAAACACATAAAGTAATTAACCTCACATATAAGGGGCAAATCCTGGGGCGGCCGCCCCTTATATGGCATTAAGAAAAACTTCAAAGAAACAAATGAGTCATTATTATAAATTTTGAGTGAATAGATTTTTTGAAGATAAAACCATTTTTTGTCTTTAGCAAAAACAAATTAAATATTTTTACGTCAGGCTGAAACAGAATAAAAATAAATAACAATTATTTGATTATTCTATGGAGAGAAATGAAATAATTGCCTCTTATCGTTTTTCTTAATGTATTAAAGGATAATTAAGGGCAAATATTACTCAGATAAATAAAATATTGATATTTATCTAAATAAATGATATAATTTAATTATGCTGAATAAAGAAAATCATTTTATTTATAATAATTATAAACGATAAATGTAAAATAATTTATAAATCAATAATTATTTTCCTTAAGTACGATACTATTCAATTTTAAACCGCAAAAATCCACTTCTAATCGGACTTTTGCGGTTTTTTGTCTTACTGTTTGACGATTTTTGATACCATAATTAATTTAATTTTTCCATTTGTTTTCGCTTTTGTTCCATACTGCTGTGTACATATCTTTGTAGTGTTATCTGT
>CANQDR010000008.1 GCA_947593615.1 uncultured Clostridia bacterium | reverse complement strand
CGTCTGCTTATCGCCGGGAAGTCGGTTGTAGCCGTAGGGAATACTGCCAGAGCAACGCTTGCCGTCCCTCATACGGGCGTCAAAGATAGCCTTGATCTTGTTACTGGTGTCTTTGGCGTAAAACTCGTTCATGATATTGAGGAAAGGGGCAAAGTCGTTGTCGGTGGCGTTATCGCTGTCTATGCCGTTATTGATAGCGATGAAGCGCACATCCTTTTGGGGGAAAAGGATTTCCGTATAGAATCCAACTTCCAGATAATTCCTACCAAAACGGGATAGGTCTTTTACGCAAATCGTCTCGACTTCCCCTGCTTCAACGGCGGCTATCAAGGCTTGAACGCCCGGCCTGTTGAAATTTACTCCCGAATACCCATCATCCGTATAGTGGCGGATATTCGTCAAGCCGTTCCTGTGAGCGAAATCTTCCAGATATTTCTTCTGGTTGGTTATCGAGTTCGACTCGCCCACAAGGTCATCGTCCCTCGAAAGCCTTTCATAGAGTGCTGTAACTCTTGCTTTTCCTGCTGTTTTCGGCATCCTTTGCCCTCCTTTCCTTATGTAATATGTTTTGAGATTATAGAGATTACTCGCCCTTCACCAATAGGAGAAAACAGGGGGTCTAAGCGGAACTGTTTTTCAAAAAATTTTGAAAAATTTTCGGAAACCTCGAAACCGCCTTTGACCGTCTCTTTTCATTTAGAAAAGTACGATTTCATCATCCTCAAAAATTATAGCCCTCTGGGGCAAGCTCCAGAGCCGTGACGGTTTCCCCGAAAGTGGAAGCCCAACTGTCAAAATGCTGCAAGCCGCTTTGAATCAGCGTGTCGTACTGCAAGTACCTCTGAACGGAATACAGCTCCACCATTGAGTTTGAAACGGGCGTACCCGTTGCGAATATCGTACCTCGGCTGCCCGTGATTTCGTCCAGATAGCGGCATTTCATAAAGAGGTCGGAGCTTTTCTGGGCTTCGGTCTGGGCAATGCCGCCCACATTCCTCATCTTGGTGTAGAGGTACAAATTTTTGTAAAAATGGCTCTCGTCAATGAACAGGCGGTCAACGCCTAATTCCTCAAAGTTAATCACGGTGTCTTTCCGCTTGGTGTCGTTCAGTTTGTCGAGCTTCGCTTGGATAGACTTTCGGGTTTTCATTAGCTGCTTGACCGTGAACTGTTCGCCGTGGGATTTCTGAATATCGTCAATGCCACGCTCAATATCCTCGAGCTGCTCTTGCAGCATATTAAACTGCCGTTCAAGGCTCATCGGTATTTTTTCAAACTGGCTATGCCCGATGATGACCGCATCGTAATCGCCCGTGGCAATCCTGCCGCAGAACTTTTTGCGGTTGGCGGTTTCAAAGTCCTGTTTCCGTGCCACTAAGATATTGGCACTTGGGTACAGCCGCAGATACTCGGAAGCCCATTGACCGACAAGATGGTTTGGCACGACAAACATAGATTTATCGCATAGACCGAGCCGTTTGCTTTCCTGTGCGGCGGCGACCATTTCAAAGGTCTTGCCCGCACCGACCTTGTGTGCAAGGAGCGTGTTGCCGCCGTAAAGGATATGGGCAATCGCATTGACTTGGTGGGGGCGGAGCGTGATTTCTGGGCTGATGCCGCCGAAAGTGATATGGCTTCCGTCATACTCACGGGGGCGGACAGAGTTAAAAGTATCGTTGTAGGAACGGACAAGGCGGTTTCGGCGTTCTGGGTCTTTCCAAATCCAATCCTGAAACGCCTGCTTGATTACTTCCTGCTTTGCCTGTGCCGCCGTGGTTTCCTTATGGTTGAATACCGCTTTTTTGTTGCCGTGTTCGTCCAGAACATAGTCAAAGATACGCACATCACGCAGATTCAGCGTGTCCTCAATAATGCGATAGGCGGAAGCCCTCTTTGTACCGTAGGTGCTGTCCGCCTTGACATTTCCGACATCGGAACTCTTATTCTCGATAAACCAGTCACCGTTCATCGCTGTGTAGCGTACCTTGATTTTGCCTGCCGCATAGCTTGACGGGGTTAAAAGCTCCGTTACAAACCGCTGAATATCCTCCTGCGGTATCCAAGTAGCACCAAGACGCACGGAGATTTCGCCCGCACTTAAATCCTTTGGAATAACATTCCTTAGTGCTTCGGCATTGATTAAAAGCTCTGGGTCTGCCTTTGCCGCCGTTTCCGCAATCACAAGTTTGTTGCGGACATTGCCAGACAGATATTCGTCTGCGGTCACATATTTTGCAGGCTCGGAGTGGGGCATCTTGAAGATAACGCCCTGTAAATCACGGATAAGCTCTGCCTGTTCCTTGCCTGTCAGCTCCGCCATAAACGGCAAATCAACACGGGCTTTTTCCCCGATGGAGATTGCAAGGGCTTCGCTTGCCGTTTCCACGGAAGTAACGGCACGGTGAGGCTTGATAGTCCGCTTTGAGAACATATCGGCTTTGCGTTTGAAATTGCCCTCGTCATCAAGCACTTCTAAAGAGCATAACAGAAAGTAACTCTCGTCCGAAGCAAACGCCAGATAGTTCCCTCGGCTGTTGATTAAGCCGTATTTTGCGGTGTAGGCATCATATAAGCGGTTGAGGTTTTCCTGCTCGGTGCGTATGAGTTCCTCTGGATAATCCTCGGTCTGGTAGGCGATGAGCTTCCGCACACAGTCCCTTATTTCCACCAAACCTTTGACACGGCTCTCGGCGGTCATTGAGAGATTGGCAGGGGTCATCACATCGTTTTCACGGAAATACACCTTGCCGTTTACCAGAGTATAGGAGAAGTTCTTAACGCTTGGGTCGGCAGGGATAGCTTCGTCCTGCTCGTCGGAGATTTCGTCAATCTCATACTCTGGAATTTCGCCGCTAATGTTCTGCACGGCTTCGTGGAGCAGCTCGGCAAGGGGAATATCCTTTTTCGCTTTGCAGGCGGCGTCCAGCTTGCCGAAGCGTGTGCTTTCCATTACCATATCGCCCATAATCATTTCTGGGTGCTGCACAAAATAGCTGTTCATCGTAACGCCGTTCTCATCGGTGTCAAGGTGTACCCAGTCTGGCTCGGTGTCGATTACCCGTTCACGCTTCTGCAAGATGAGAATGTCGCTTGTAACCTCCGTGCCTGCGTTTGCTCTGAAAGTATTGTCGGGCAGGCGGACAGCCCCTAACAGCTCGGCTCTCTGGGCGATATATTTCCGCACCTCTGGGCTTGCTTTATCCATTGTACCCTTAGAGGTAATGAACATCACAACGCCGCCTGCACGGGCTTTATCCAACGCCTTTGCGAAAAAGTAGTCGTGAATGAGGAACTTCTGGGCATTGTAGCGGCTGTCGTTGACCTTGAAATCCCCAAACGGCACATTGCCAAGCACCACATCAAAGTGGTCGTCTGGGAGCTTCGTTTTCTCAAATCCCTCAATGGCGATATTTGCTTTCTGGTAGAGCTGCCTTGCAATCCTGCCCGTCAGAGAGTCGATTTCCACGCCGTGGAGCTTTGATTTTGCCATACTGTCGGGAAGCAGACCGAAGAAATTGCCCGTGCCGCAGGACGGCTCCAAGATGTTGCCCTCGGAAAAGCCAAGACGGTCAAGTGCTTCATACATTGCCTTGATAACAACGGGCGGGGTATAAAAAGCGGTCAGCGTGGATTCTTTTGCGGCACGGTATTCCTCTGGGGAGAGGGTCACATACAGCTCCGTAAATTCATTTGCCCACGCCGCATTGTTTTCGTCAAACGCCATAGACAGACCGCCCCAGCCGACATAGCCTGCAAGGATTTTCTGTTCTTCGGGCGTGGCAAGGCGGTTTTCGATTTCAAGGTCGTGGAGCAGATTGACCGCCGCCATATTCGCCTTAAACTTTTCCTTTGCTCCGCCAATGCCCAGAGTGTCCTCGGTAATGCGGTAGTTATTGCGGTCAGCGGTAACGGCAGGGGCTTCGCTTGTCTGCTTTTGCTCTGGCTCATCAAAGCGTATCTTCTGAATGGTAATGTCATACGGCAGACCGTTTTCCACGGCAGGATATTCCGCCACGGTTTGGACTGTCGGCTCTGCGGGGGCTTGTGTCTTTTCTTCGGATGGTAATTCCTTTTCTGCCTGCTGTTCCAAGAGTCTGCGGATATAGCCGATTTTCTCCACACGGTTAATCGGGAAGCCTACATTGTTCTGGAATGTGATGTCACGCATGGAAACATCACCGCTGATTTTGCCGATGCTCTCAATGAGATAGCGGCGGTTGTCAATCGTGATTTCCCTGCCGATAAGGTCGGAATTATCCTGCTCTGGGGCAGGCTCTGCGGCTTGCTTTGCCCGTTCCACATACAGCCATTCCTCGGCTTCCTTATCTGCCACGGTCTTTCTGACTTCCAAAAGTCCTGCTTCGGCTTGCTCCTCGGTGGGATAGGTCAGCACCTTGCCGTAATCATCGGCATAATATACCTCTCGAATGTTATCCCAGATAGCATAGGCATCTTCGGGGTCAGGGAACGCATCGGAAGTCATTATAACCTCAAAGCGTTCCTCTGGCGGCTCGGTTTCACTTTCCGCAGCGGCTTTTTCCGCATAAGCAATCATCTCGTCAACGGATGACTTTTCTTCTGGAACTCTAAACCAATCGCTCTCGGTAGCCATAATCTCGGCAAGGAGCTTTTCGTCCTCTGGGGTCAGCTCGGTGTGCTGCTCCAGAAAAGGAATGAAATGCTCACGCCCGAAACGCAGACTTTCCATCTGCTCTCGGTAATAATCCTCGCCCTGCTTTTTCCACTCTGGGATAAACGGACAGTTCGGGGACAGGCAGTAATCATAGAAATTTTTGATATGGGCAATCAAATCGCCCTCGCCGTCGCCAATGTCAAACCGCCCGTCATAGTGGAAATCCTCGCCGCCGATAACAGCGGAAATCTCAAAGTCGGTCTTGTGATACCAACCGATATTTTTATCCCCGCCACGCTCACGGTGCTGTTTCTCGTCCAGAACGCCAAGCAGCTTATTCCCCAGAGCAAAGCTCAAATCGGTAAAGCGGTCATTCAGCTCCCTGTCATAAAAGGCAGGGTGTTCCGAAAAGCCGATAGAGAGCTTTATGCTGTCTGGCTTTTTCTCGGATAGTGTTTCTGTTTTCTGCTTTTCGGTAACAACCACTTTCAAATGGTCGTTTGCAGGGTTTTCTTTCAGCTTTTCTTCAAGGTCGCCACGGCTGAACTCTTTGCCAAACAGAGGGAACTCGACATTTTGCAGGGAAACGGTGTCCTCGGAAATCGCCAGTATCTCATACTTATCCGCACCGATATACACCACATCGCCCTCATGACAGAGGTAGTGCAGAGGGTGCAGCTCCAAAAGCTCCTGCCCGAAACGCCAAGCATTGCTGCGGCTGTAAACATCGCTCGTCTTGCCCTGTACCAATTTCAAGAAATCAACAAGCTGCTGAACGGCGGCAGGGTCGGATAAATGCTGTTCCATCTGCTCTGCGGTTACATCGGAAAGGTCTGTGCGTTCCACATGGGAGAGCAAATCTTTCTCATAGCCGTCCAAGTCACGAATGAAATCGGACAGACGCAGGGCAAGGGTATCCCGTTTATCGGCAGGGGGCAAATCACGCTTTGCGTCAATAAAAGCCTGCCGCTGCATTTTCTTCTGGGTATCAATCTCATACTGTGGAGCGTTCTCTTTTTCCAGAAAATCGGGGTAATGCCCCTTTTCTTTCGGGTTGAGATAACGGTCATTCTTTATCAGCTCACGCAGGCGTTTTTCTACCTTAGACCAAGAGAGAAGCTGTTTGGTATCTGAGCCTTGCTTTTCAATGAGGATACCTTTCCCGTCGTGCCACTCGTGACCTCTTATTCCGTCTGGATAGAAATGCGTACCGCCGCCTGTTCCGTATTCATTTCGGAGAAATTCAATATTTTTCTTGCTGTCCTCGTGCTTCCAAAACTGACGGTAAATGCGGTACTTGCCGTATTGAACGCCGCTTCCTTTTACCAGAACGGAGTCAATATCCTCCTGTGAAACGGAAAAAGCAGAGGATTTTTCGTCCCCTGCTTCAGCAATCATTTCAATCTGTTCATCTACGGTGGGGAGATTGGCTCTGACTTCTTCCTCTGTGGCAATACTGAGCTGCCCGCCCTCGGAAGGCTCTGTTAGTTGTAAATCAGTTCGCTCAAGATGACTTCCTCCGCTTGGCTGCGGATGTTGTTCATCAAGCCGACCCACTGCATCGGTGCTTTCTCTTTCAGTTCCTCCGTCACGCCCTGTTCCTCGCAGAGCTGCTTCGTCAGAAGCTCCAATCTCTGGAGTGCGGTCTGTTCTGTCTGGCAGAGATGTTCGTTCAGTTTGCCCGATGTCAGCAGATTGAGGTAGGTTACCCGCTTGTTCTGCTCCAGATAATTCCTGTGCATCATAGCGTATCTGCCAAGCTGAATTTCTGGCTCTGTCGGTAATGTTAGGTCGGGAATAAGATAATCCCCCTGTTTCGTGTAAGTGATTTCGCTCATTATCGTTGCTCCTTTCGGGTTGTTTTCTGCCTTTATCATACTGATTTCGGGCAGGCTGTGCAAAGGTGCGATTTTGGCTTTTCTCTGCGATTTGCACATTTCGGACGGTCTGGGAAATCTCTCGGAGTGCCATTTCGGAAATGTCGCTTGCGGCAAGTCCGATAGCGTTAATAGTGGCAGGGGTATTGAAATTGATAATATCCGAAAAATCCTCGGTTTCAAAATACTCGCCCGCATCCAGACCGCAGCGGCTCATCAGCATAAAAGCAACGCTGTTTACCGCAAGCCGCTTATAGATAACCTCCACATTGAAGTCGTCCAGTTCCTCTAAAAAGCTGTCTTTCGTACAGTCTTTAAGCTGTTCCAGATAGTCGGGCAGATTGTCCTCCACGGCATTTTGGGCGGTCTGCATAAGGGCTTCGCCAAAGTCCCTGACCTCTAAATCTCCAAACCTGTCGGAGAGCCGTTCTATGACCGCCTGTTCGTACCGCTCATTCATCTGCCATATCGGAACGGGGCGGCTGTTGTAATATCCCTCGTGGGTATCGGAAATGTCAAAGTAATATTTGAGGGTATTCCTGCGACCCTTTGTATCAAACACCGCTATGCCCTTGCTGTCCTTGTTTACCCACCGCTTAAACTGCTTATTCCAAGTTTCAAGCGTGGTTACGGCGGTAGCGTCGGGGCGTTGGGCGAAAATCAAGAGCTGCTCGTCAAAGCGGCATTTATAATTTCGGCAGGCAGAGGATAAGAAGCTCTGCCACGCCTGCGGATTCCTTGAAACCGCCGCACCTGTACGCTGATACAGTTCTGTAATGAGCTGATACTTTGCAGCCATATTTTCCTACACCTCCTTATCGTTCTAAATCTCGGTTTTTGTGTTTCCTGTCGTATTCCCCGCACCTCTTGGCAATCTCGGCGTACATCTTTTGCCGCATATCACGCTCAAAGGCTTTGTATTCCTTTGCCTTTTCGGTGGGCTTGTACCAGACGGTTTTCTTATCGGCTTCGTCTAAGCTCTCATAGCGTTCATCAATCATATCGCTGTATTTCTTATAGATTTCCTGTGCCTGCAAGCTGTCTGTTGCGTAGCGGTAGCGGTCAAGGCTTTTATGAGAGCCACGGAGCTGACAGTATTCGTAAAGCATACAGACGATTTCACGGTCAAGCCCTTTCTGCCCCTCGGCGGCATAGATTTCCGACAGCCCCTTACAACGCCACGAATGAAAAGGTGCGTTATCGTTGGAGCTGTGAGAGGAAATATATACACCGTCTTTCTTTACCGTAATGCGGCTGATAAGCTCGGTACTCATTCCGCACCACCGCCCAGAAAAGAAATGACCTTGTTCGCCTTGATGCTCTTTTGCAGGTCGTTGATAAGCCCGATGTCCGCAACCGTGATGCCCTGCATGGAGAGAATATCGTCCATCGTCATAGCGGAAATCGCTTTTTCATCGGTAAAGCCTGCTTCCAAAACCTTGTTCAAGACCTTGATAGCTTTCTGGTTTACAGCCATTATCTCAATCCTCCTTATCGTTCTAAATTCTTATGCTTTGGTGCTTTGACCGCCTGCGGCTCTGCGGGAAGCGGCTCATAGGTCGCACCGTTTTTCTCCATACGCTCGGCAAACTCGCAGATATGATAGAGGTTATTGCCGATTTCGGTGTGGTACTCGTCGATATAGCGGCAGGGGTATTCCGTTTTCTCGCCCCAAGCGGCAGTAACACGGATTTTGCCGCCGTCTGGAATACGAAACAGCTCCTTATAATGAGGGTCGATAAAACGGATGCCCTTTTCCGCATTGGAAATATGCTTATCAAGCCATTCCTTGACATAGCAATAGCAGTAAAAGTTATAATCGCCCTTTGTGGGATTGCAGCGGAGCAGATAGGCGTGTTTATCGGTATCCACTCGGAAGCCGTACTCGGTGCAGTAGTTTCCCTTAAAAGCACTGTCGGTGTGCTGCCTTGCAAATCTGCCCATATCAGAACGGCTCTGAAGCAGACCGTATTCTTTGGAACGCAGGGCGTTGATAACCTCGTCAAGCTCTGCCTTGAACTCTTCCGTTTTCCATTGCGGTCTGGTATCAAACCAAGTGGTATAGAAGCCATTGCCGCCAGAGCCGAAATCGCCACGGAGATGACCGATATTGCCCGTCTGCCCCTCAAGCTGCATACTCTGGGAATAGGTGTATTTCCATTCATTCGGTGCAATCGCCCGTATCTCCATATCAGCGTTCCTCCTTACTGTGGGGCTTCTTTACCTTTTCCTGTTTCTTGATTGCGGAAACGGCTTCCTTTGCCCAATCGGGCATTTTCTCTGGCTTGATAACGCCAAGCACATCGTACCTTTCCCATCTGGCTCGCTTGCCGTCCGCAAGGCAAGTACCGAATACCGCCTGACCTCTGCCGCCCGCCGCACCGTGTCCGCCGTCCACCAATATGAGCTGATAGGCGGAGTGCTGATACTCATAGCGGTTAAGCTTGGCATTGATAACGGCTACCTTGCCGACAATGCTCTCGTTTCGGTTATCTGGGATACAATCGTCTTTGGTAAACGGGGTCATATCAAACGCAAATCGGGATTGTTCCTCTTTGACGACCTCAATCTGTGCCTGCACTCGGTCTACAAATATCTGCATTGCTTCCAGATAATCGTCCGAGCCTACGGCTTCCGTTGCCCACGCTGCGGAAAAGGGATTGTCATAGGTGCAGTAGCAGACCATAAAGGGATATTTGTCTGCTTCGTTCACGCCGAAAACAACCTCTTTTTTGCCGATATGGATACTCTGCTTGACCTCATAATCGCCAAGCATACGCTTTTCTTCATTCTCCATCGGGCTGCTCCTTTCTTCGTTTTTTCTCTTTTTGCTCGTCTAAAATCTTTTGGATACAGACATCGCAGAAAATAATGTGACTGTCCTTATATCGGGGATAGGGGCAGGTCGTACAGTCATAAATCTTCCTTTTATCGCTCACGGTCATCACGCTGCCTTTGCTTTTTCGGCGGCTGATTGTACGGCATACCGCACTCGGTCTTATACCGTTCGTTCAGTTTTTCCCGTGCCGCCGACAGTTCGTTAAAGTAGCGTCCCCAGAAATAATTGTCTCCGCCCTTGCAGTACCAGCACACATAATGATTGGGTGCTTTGGGGTTATACCCAATGACAATCTCTGTACTCCCGATAGTACAGCCCTCTATGATTTCATAGCCCTCGTTGGAGCGTTTTTCTTCGTCCATAATCAGACCTCCGTTCAATCGCTTTTTGCATACTTCCGATAAGCCTTTTCCCGTGCGGCACGGAGCTTCTGCACACGGACGCTCCCCATAAGCTCTGGGAACTGTGCCTGCAGCTTCCGCCGTGTCCTGCCCACGCTCTCAAAACTCGGCAAGCCCAGATACTTATACTGTGACATTACCTCCGCAAACGGCATTGCCCCCGTGCCTTTCAGACAGGTATTGCACACCTTGAGATAAAGGGTCATATCATCGTTTCTGGCTTCCTCGTCCTTTTCCAGAATGGCTTTCACTTTGCCCTCAATGGTTTTGAGATTTCTCATTGCTTCCTCCATATAAAAATCGGATAGGGGAGCTTTTACCCTCCCCTTCCACACCACGTAGCGTACCGTTCGGTACTACGCGGTTCAATAGTTTACACGGACTTTCAGATAGTGGGCAGCCAAGGATGGATATCCGAGTTTGTCCACTATAATTCTTTTGGTTAACGCAGAGTTAAGCATCTTCGCCGCCCTCCACGTTCCTTTCCTACAGTTCGCCATCTCATGTACCTTCCACTCCGGCAGATGTAGTGCGCGGAGCATTTTATACCTCGTGCGCACCCTTTTCCATTGCTTCCAGTATATCGCCCGGATTCTGTGGCGGAGCCACTTGTCCAGCTCTTCCATCAGGCCTTTCATGTCCGCATACCGGTAATAGTTGACCCACCCTCTGACTGCGTCGTTGAGTCTCCTTTCCCTCTCCGGATTGCTCCATTTGTTCCCTCTGGCTGTGAGCATCCTCAGCTTTCCCTTGAATTTCCCTACCGACTTCGGGTGCACCCTGAACCGGCATTTCCCTTTGTTCCGGTAAAAACTGTATCCCAGGTATTTTACTTTACTGATATGGTTCACTGTAGTTTTCTGGAGATTCACTTTCAGGAACAGTTTGCCCGTTATGAATGGCACTATCTTTCCCAGCGTACGTTCCGCACTTTTCCTGCTTTTGCACATGATCATGCAATCGTCCGCATATCTTACATACTTATGCCCTCTCCGTTCCAGCTCCTTGTCCAGCTCGTTTAGCATGACGTTCCCACACAGCGGGCTGAGTGGCCCGCCTTGCGGCACGCCCTCTTTCGTCGGGTGGAAACCTCCGTCCTCCATGACCCCGGCATTCAGGTATTTGTGTATCAGTGAGGTCACTCTGCCATCTTTGATCGTCCTCGACAGCACCTCTATCAGCTTGCTGTGGCTGACTGTGTCAAAGTAGGCCTGTAAGTCCATACTGACCACGTATACATATCCTTCTTCGACGTACTGCTTGCACCTCTTAATGGCGTCATGCGCACTCCTTTTCGGCCGAAATCCGAAGCTGTTGTCTGAAAACTGTTCCTCAAAGATTGGCGTCAGTTCCTGCGCGATCGCCTGCTGAACCAGTCTGTCCACTACTGTGGGCACTCCTAATTTCCTGACCTTTCCCTTCTCCTCCTTCGGTATCTCTACCCTGCGGACTGGATTGGGCTTGTACTTCCCGCTCCGCAGCTGCTCGACCAGTTCCTTCCGGTGTTCTCTCAGGTAGGGTAGAAGTTCATCCACCTGCATTCCGTCGATCCCAGCGGAGCCCCTGTTCTCTTTCACCTTCTTATATGCGGCATTGAGGTTGTCGCTTCTAAGTATGGTATCAAGCAGGTTGTCCGTCCAAAAGTCCGTATTGGTGTCAGTGTCCCCGGTAATCCATTCCTGGGCGTACACTCCTGATACTCTTCCCTGTTCCGCAGGTATCTCTTTCAGGTAGTCTTCAATATGAAGTTGTCTGTACTTAATTCCATGTCTGGTTTCCATTTGGGAATGACACCTCCTACTGTTCGCCCCTTTCCCCATGTCTTAAGCCACAGGGTATTGTAATATGGGCTCTGCTGACTTCTCACGGTAAACCTTTTTCGACCATAGCTGCGAATGTTCTATCGTATTGCTATGTCCGTGAGATCTCCCCGGGTACCCACACGTTCTTTCCCACTTATACCTGCCCCGTCTACTGCTGGCGTCCCGTGCAGTTATTGGACTTTGGTTTGTCTAGCAACCTCATCCACGCTTCGCAGCCTATCCGGACAACTTTTACAGGCCAGTGTTTTGTCTCCGGCTTCCTTCAGACTCCACCTCACGGTGACGCCCTTGCCCTTGACTGCACCCTTCCCACTGCCGGGCGGGTCAGGGACTTTCACCCTTTAGAACGTGCGCCCGCCGGGCGCACTAGGAAAAGGGCGGCTCGTTATGGCAAGCCGCCCCGTCCCTGCAAAATTGGGTTACTTCTTCTTCCTGTTGCGGATATTCAGCCAGACTGCCGTACCTGCGATAAACACCACAAGCACGATGGCGATAATGGTTTTAGCGTCCATCTTCAAGACCTCCTTTCTCTTGGCAAATTCGCTCTGCGAATTTGGGATGACCGCCGCAAAACTTTCTTATATCTCATTGCTCATGCGGTCATCTGTCCTCCTTTTTCTTTCTGTTCTTAAAGCCGATAAAGCCAAGCACGCCTGCACCGACTGTCAGCACAGCCGCAAGGCTTACCCACAATCCCAGATTGAAGTCGTCGCCTGTTTTCGGGGTGTCCCTCAGCTCGTTGTGCATCTGGACGATGGTAGTCGCCCCGACCTGCACGGTTGCCTGCTTGTCGGTAGGGAGAATATATCCTGCGGAAGCCTTGTCGTTTACCTCGGATACGGTATATTCGCCAATACGGATATTTTCAATGAGAATTTCGCCGTTCTTGTCGGTGGTAAAGGTCTGGTCGTAGTTCACGCCCGTAACTCGGAAAGAGAAGCCCTCCACCTTGCCGTCGGAAGATGTCTTGACGATTTTTAATGAGCCTTTCTGTGCTTCGTTCAAAAAGCCCTTGCCCGCTTCATTCTCCACCGCATAGGTCTTGCCGTTTTCCTCAATGGATACGGGGTAAACATTTTCGTCCAGAATGAAGCCCTCTGGGGCTTTCGTTTCCTTAACAAAGTATTTTCCGTATCTCAGCTCATTCATCTGGTAAACGCCGCCCTCAAGCTCGGTCATTTCGCCAAGCAGCTCATCGTCCTTGTCAAACTCGCCGTTTCCGTTGGTATCGGCAAACACCTCAAAGACTGCACCAGAGAGCTTGTTGTCGGGATAGTCCTTATCCACCTTAGTCAGCTCGATATTGCCCTTAATGAAGTAGTTGACAAGCTCGATTTCCACAACCTCGTCCACTTCACTGACGGTTACGGCGATTTCTTCCTCGGAGAGTACAAAGCCTTTCGGACTTTCGATTTCACGGATTACCCAAGTTCCATACGGCACTTTGGCAAAAGAAAAACTACCGTCATCTGCTGATGTGGTAGTTGCAATCGCTGTTTCGGTTGTAAATTCCTCTGTGCCTGTCTTGAAGATACCGATTACCGCACCGCCCAGAGCCTTGCCGTCCTCGTCTGATTTCTTACCGCTGACAGAGCCGTAAATGATTTCATTCGGGATAGCTTCGCCGTCATTGGCTGTGATGTGGACGGTAGCGGTGTCCTGTCCCGCATACTCAAAGATAACGGGGTATTTCTGGTCGTTCAAAATATATGCGGAGTTTGTGGCAAGCTCCTTTACATAGTAGCTGCCAATCGGAAGGTCGCTTGTTACCGTGCCTTTTCCGTTTTCGTCAAGGGAGATAATCTCCATCAGCCCGTCGGCAGGGATAACCTCGCCGTCTGCGGCGGTCATTTCCTCGGCGGCATACAGCCCAAAGGTCACATCAAAGATTTCGCCGTTTTTGCCCACGCCGTAGGCTTCGTTGGTTTCAAGGCTCTTTACAAGGTCGATTTCCACACGCTGACGCTCGTTCACAAAGCCTGTCGCCGTTTCGGTAACGGCTACTTCCTGTCCTGCGTACACAAGCTCCACGGAGTGGGTTTCCTCATTCAATACCATTCCGTAAGGTGCTGTAATCTCTTTGACCTCGTATTTTCCAAGATACAGCTCCTTTGATTTTGCCATACCGTCCGCACCTGTGGTAACGGTATCGACAACCTCGCCTTTGGAAGCACGGAGCGTTCCGTCCAGAGTGTAAATGTCCTCGGCTGCGGTAATCTCATAGACAGCTCCCTCAAGCCCCTGCACCTTGAAAATCGGGTGGTAGATGCCCTTGTCGCCTGCAACAGAGTAGAACACCTCGCCAGATTTGGAAACGCTGATTGTCCCTTTCTGTGCCAGATTGGAGCGTACCACCTCGATAACGGTAATGCCGCTTTCTTCCTCGGAGTTCTCCTGCACCACATCAAAATAGACAGGCTCGGAGTTTAATACATAGCCGTAAGGGGCTTGCACCTCAACAAGAGAATAGCCCGTACCGTATTCCAGAGTCTGCGGCGTGATAAGGTCGCCGTCCGCTGTGGTGTAGAAAGTGTCAATTTCCGTCACTTCGGGATAAGTGAATGTCATTGTGACAAGGTTTCCATTCGGGTCGTAAATCTGGAAGCCTGCACCCGCATACGGAATGGTCTTGCCCGTTTCCGCATCTTTCTTGACAATCTTGATATAGCTCTCAAAGTTGGCGTTGTTGATAAGGTAGCGGTAGGTCTGACCGTCCTTGCTGATAAAGACATCAAAGGGCTTCATCAGCTCACGCCCCTCCCAGCCAGAGGTCTGCTTCACGGTGTAAATGCCGTAAGGCATATCCTTTGTCTGGGCAAAGCCGTTTTCATCGCAAGTGAGGACATCACGCTCGGTTTCCTTTGCGGCTTCATAGCTGCCTGTCGATTTCAGCCAGACCTCAAAAACTGCTCCTGTTTCGGGTGTTTCAATCTGGGTTTCGCCGTCATCGGTGTGCTTGATAATGGCGATATTGCCCTTAATGACCTGCTCATTCACATCGTTTGCGGTGCTGTTACGCTCCACGGTATAAAGCTCTGGCTCTGCACCGACCTCGTGAATGGTCGTATCAAGCAGATAGCCCTCGGACGGGATAATCTCTCTGACCGTCCAGTCATATCCGCAGATATAATACTTGGTCGTGAACTGACCGTTTTCATCGGTGGTATAGGTGTCAATGAGTTCTTCGCCCTTGTAAATGCCATAAACCGCACCTGCAAGGGAAGCGTCGCCCTGTGCCGTGCCTGTTTCATAGTCGCTCTTGGTTACGGTAACATTGAACTTTTTCAGCACATTCACAAAAGTGCGGCTCGTTACCTTTTCCCACTCAATCGGTGCTGTCTGGGAAGCAGGAACGACATAGCGGACAGCCGTATCCACTTCCTCCACGGTGTACGGTGTGCTGCCGCTGATAAGGACATTGGAGAATTTCGCCACGCCCTTTGCATCGGTCACGGCGTATTCGTCAACGGGCAAGCCGCTTAAAGAAGTGCCGTAAAGGTGGAACTTCACGCCCTCCACCAGATTGTCCTCGGAGTTTTTGATAATCTCCAAATCGCCACGCTTCAAGACATTGTTAAAGGTCACGGTAGAGGTGTGACCGCTGACAATGGTTACTCGCTGAACACTCTGCGGCACATATCTGTCAATGGATTGTTCCGTGACGGTGTAAACGCCCGGCATAAGCTGAATATCCACCGTGCCGTCCGCACCCGTGGTTACGGTCTGATTCACGCCGTTTCCAGAAATATTGAACTTGATGCCAGAAACAACGCCATCCTCGGAAGTCTTTTTAATATGACCCGTGCCGTAAGTTTCGGTGTCGATTTTGAAATAGAAATATACGGGGTCGGAAGCACCAGAAGCCATTGTCTGCTTGCCCACGCTGCCCCAGATGAGCATTTCATCGCAGTTAAGATTGACATTTTTCTGTGCGGATACCGTCACGGGAGAAGTAATCATCTTGCTGCTCGTAAAAGTGTACTGGTTGCCGCTTCTGGACACGCTGATACCGTCTGCGGAAAACTTCATATCCGCCATTGTGTTGTTGGTGTCCGTGATGGTAAGGCTGTATTTCTTTGTATCGGGGTTGTATTTCAGCGTGTAGGTGTCCGCTTTGCTCTGGCTTCTTGCCGCAAAGCTCGGAATGGTATAGTGGTCTGCCATCTGCGACAAAATCCAGTTATAGCATTTCTCGGCGGGTCTGCCCGCAAGGGAATAATGGTAGGTGTCCGCAGCAATGCCGTTTGCACTGTGCAAATCGGACGGGCTTGTGCGGAGCTGCTGCTGATACTCCCATAAAATAACCTGTGTTGCAAAAGCATAGTCATCGTTGTTCGTTCCCGCAACAGGAGAGGATTTTCCCTCGTGCCAGCCGTACATCAAAGCCATCATAATGCCGAACTGTGCGTTTGTCGGCAAGTTCTGAAAATATGAGCTGTTCTTTCCGTTTTTGGAAACATAGCTGTTGCCTGTACTGAAATCAATGCCAGATTCAATGCAGTACACCTGATGCGTTCCGTTTCCGTCATTCATCAGATACTTTCGCTTGGCGTTGCCGGCACTGATTGAATGCAGGGAAATATTGCCATTACTGTCATAGGCAATGATAGAGTAAGAGGGCTTGCTGTAATAACGCTCTCCGTCAGAGCCGACATAGAAATCTCCAAAGGAAGATGTGCAGCTCACGCCCTCCGCACCTGTCCACGCAAAAGCGGACATCGGCAGAGCGGCAAGCACCATCAGCATACAGAGGAAAGCAGACAATACTCGCTTGCCCTTGTGTTTGATAATATTTTTCATAGACATAACCGTCCTTTCTTGATTTTGGGCATAAAAAATCCCCCTGCTTTCAAAACAGAGGGATAAGCCCGTATTTGGGTTTACGCAAAGAGGAAGTAGATGAGGTATTCTCCGTTTCCTCTTGCTTCGTAGTAGATATTAAAATCTGTGATTTCGTCCATTCCGTAAGAGCCGAGGTTTTCCACGGTGTGGAACTTGATATAGCTTTCAAGGCTCTGCTTCAGCGTTGTGCCTTGATTGTTCTGTGATGCTGTAACAGGATTCCACCAAGTTGCGTTGCTCGGCGTGAGGGAAGCGTCCAGAGTAAGCCCCATTGACTGACCGATGCCGATGCAGTCCGCCTTTATCGCTTCGATATCAAAGGCATAATCATAGGCGGTTTTCGGATTTGTTTCTTCGGGTGCAGCCGTAGGCTGTGGCTCTGGCGTTTCCATAGGCGGCTGTGTTTCCTGCGGCTTTTCTGTTTCGGCGGGCGGCGTTTTTTTTGCCTTTACGCTTTCCGTTTCCTTTGCAGGGTTGCCTTTATCCTCTGGCAGAGCTGTGACAGCAGGGCTTTCATTGCTTTTCACGGTCTGCGGATTGGTTTTCTCTGGCTCTGCCGTCTGTGCGGGGCTTTCGGGGCTTTCCGCTTCCTCGGTAGCTTCGGCAGTATCTTCCTGCTTACTTTCCGAAGATAAAAGGCTTTCCGTGTTTTCAACCTTTGCTGTTTCCGTAATTCCTGTTGTTTCCTCTGTCGGCTCTTTGGTCTGGGTCGTCTGGCTGTCAGAGCAGCCGCATAAACCTAACATCAGCACCAACACTATCGCAAGCATCTGTTTCCTCATAGTCATCGACCTCCTTTGTAGCTTCATTATACGGAAAAACCGTGCCGCCATCAAAGGTAGAAAAGTCAAGGTTTACAGGGTTTTGCAGATATATTTCTTTTTTTCGGATAGTCTTGGCAGTAGTTAGGGGGAGAGGTGTGGAGAGGGGGAAGCCGAAAAAAACGGCTATCCACTACAAACGGGCAGACTACGCCCTCGGTGTGCGGCTATCTCTCTTGGCTTCGCTGTCGTTGCAGGTGTCGGTTGTAAAACTCCAACGCCTTGACAACAAAGTCCGATTCCTGCCCTTTGGGTACGGATTTTGGAATGAGCTTGGTTATCCTTTCATCACGGAAAGCGGGCTTTTCCTTTTGGTTTGGCTTTTCTTCCTCCATAATGGACTGGATAACCTCGTTTGTCAGTTTTCCGTCCTGCATAAACTTTTTCATTTTGATAGCCTGTGCAAGTGACGGAGTAGCATCGCTGTACTGCATTGCTTCAAGCAGGGTGTATTGCTGTTCCTCGGAAAGATAGGATATTTCCACCGCAGGACGGAAAGCAATCTGCTTTTCATCTACCATTTGCAGGATTTCGGGAACAAGCTCGGTCAAGCGGATATACCTCTGGATTTGATTGCGGCTTTCTCCAACCTTTTCGGCAAGTTCGGCATCGCTCCGCAACTTTGTCCCCATTGGGGACGAAGTTAAATCGCTTCTTTCTCCCTGTCTGTTCATTGCTTCAAGCCGCATTTTGTAGGCAAAGGCTTTTTCACTCGGCAGAATGGTTGACCTTTGCAAGTTGCTTTCCACCATTATAATAATGGCTTCATCACGGCTTAACTCCTTGACTTCGCATTTCAGCGTTTCAAGCCCTGCAAGCTCACACGCCTTTTTTCTCCTGTGTCCGCTGATAAGCTCGTACCGTCCGTCCTCTTTGAGCCGAACAGTAGCAGGGGTCATTACACCGTTCCGCTTAATGCTTTCGACAAGCTGTTCCATATCCTCGTCCATTAAAACCTTGAACGGGTGGTCTGGAAACTCGTCAATTTCAGAAACGGGAATATCCCTTATCTTGCTTAAAGCTGCTTCTGCACGGCTCTCGTCCGTCTGGAACAGGTCATCGTATGCGGTCAGCTCGATTTTGGGTGCGTTGCTTCTCGCCAATTTCTGCCACCTCCTTTGCGAACTGCTCATAGGCTGCGGCGACCTTGCCGCTTTTGTCATAGGCAAAAATACTCTTACCCTCGGCGGTTGCTTCTACCGCACGGATAGAATGGGGTATCTGTGTGTCAAAAATCTTGATATTGCGACCATAGGCATTTTTCACGGTTGAAATCACGGTTTGCGTAATCCTCGTGCGTGGCATTACCATAGTCATTAAGATACCGTCTATCCGCAACTTGGGATTGATTTGCCGCTTGACCATAGACACGGAGCGTAGCAACTGTTCCAAGCCTTTAATAGAAAAGTAGTGCGGTTGATTTGGGATAACCACGCTGTCAGCCGCCGCCAATGCGTTAATCGTCAGCATACCAAGTGCAGGCATACAATCAATCAACACATAGTCATAATTCTTTTTGACTTGGCTGATACAGGTTTTCAAAACGCTATCTCGATTTTTAGTATCAATCAAGGTCGTTTCAATACCTGCCAATTCCACGCAGGACGGAAGCAAATCAACGCTCTCATCGGTATGCAGGATACTTCCTTGAACATCAACAGATTTTCCGTCTATGACGCCGTGCATAATATCCGAAAGAGTATTCGATAGATTATCGGGTTTTGCATATCCCAACGCCATTGTGAGATTTGCCTGTGCATCTGCATCGACAAGCAATACTGTTTTGCCTTGCTTTGCCAAGCTGACACCAAGGTTGACCGCCGTTGTAGTTTTACCGACACCGCCTTTCTGGTTGGTTAGAGCAATCACTTTGCAATTTGACATTTGTGCGTCCTCCTTTCGCATAGATTTAGCCGCTTTGTCAAGGCGGCTATGTAAGAGTAGCAGAGAAAGCAGAACGCAAAAAAGCCGCCTACTCTTAATAAGTTAAGAATAAGCGGCTCATTGGAATTGCCATTTAGACATATTCAATTTTCAGCTTTCTTGTCGGTGCGTTTGCGACCTTGAATATCAGCTCGTCTACGCAGTCCGTATATCTGCCTTGCTGTATGAGCTGATTTTTCAGCTCCACAAGGCTATGTAAAAGTAATGTTCTTTCTTGGCTGTTGACATATAGATGATTAAGTTTTTCCCTCATAAGTACCACCGACCTTTCTGGCTTCATTATACCGTGACAATGAAGCCCCGTCAAAACTGTAACTTTGCATTTCTTGGATTTTCGTTGTATCAAGGCTCATTCCTCAGTAGTAAATAAGTAGTAATTAGGGTTATAAATCCATTAGAAAGGCGGTGTTTTACGGGGATAATCCGTTAGTTGCTTGATTTTTATGTCAAAAAATGTTAAATTTAATAATTATTATATAAATGTAATTACTATTTATTAAAAAATTTAGTTTAAATACGTTCGCATTATGAGCTTTGTTAAAAATAACAAGAAATTATATATTAACAATAATAATAAAAACAGTTGAATAACAGAAAAATATTAGCTAAATATAATAAATTATAAAAAATAAATTCACTCAAAATAGATAATATTGTCAACAAGCAATAAAACACATGCGACAATTTATACAATTTAAATAAACAATATTTGTATAATATTCGCAGGACATCTAATTGACTTTTTCGACAAAATATTATATAATAACAATATATTCGACGAATTCAACAGAATATTTCATAATTTGGTGAAAAATGTAAACATACTTAATAATATTGTGGAAGCGCATTGTACCTTGTCACCAAGGAGGAAGGCAAATGGAAGCTTTATACACAGCTGCATATGGTTTAAAAAAGAAGGTGGAAAATAATGATAAAAATATTTAAAAGTGTTGGCATAACACTGAAAAAGAGTATGTCATTAGTACTTGCTTTTTCAATAATGATATCCGTCAGTGCAATCGGTATCTTTTCTGTTGACGCGACAAGCTCAAGCGGCGGTTACGTTGAGGTGTATTTTAAGAACACTTCAAATTGGAATAAGGTTTATGCTTATGCTTGGGACAATAATGATACCGGAAACGGTAATAAAAAGCCTTTTGGAGAATTTCCGGGTACAGAAATGATTCGTGTCGGCAATCAGCTTTATAAATCTATGATCAGCAAACAGGCAAATAAGGTGATCTTCAGTAAAGGAGATAACTCAGGCCAAACAGGAGATCTTGATTTTCAGAATCATAACGGTCAGATGTTTGATTTCAGCAGCAACAGCTGGAAGACGCTTGACAGAAGCCTTATTACAACAAAAACATATGAATATAAAGCAAAAAAGGATTCTTCTTTGAGCTCTATGCCATATTTAGCGGACATAAGTCTTTATGATTATCTTGATGACCAGGAATTAGAAACTGCAACTTGGGGTAATGTTAAAACAGCCGGCAATGATTCCACTTGGTTTCCTTTTAATAATTTTAACAATTATTTAAGCGATTATTATCAGGCGAATAATATTAAGAAACCTGTATATTTCGGCAACCTTAATACGGGTAATGCCACTGAAAATGACCGTAAATCACATTATAACAGTTATACAAAAACTTTGTATAACTACGATGCAGCTGCAAACAACTCAAAGGCAGTATGGTATGATGCCAAAACTGAAGTTAATGTAAATGATACAGACTGGCTTGCTGAATGTGCTGATCCTGATAGCTTTTCATATTCATATCAGGGAGTTGTATCAAGAAATCTTGGTTCGGGCGGAAGCTTGCAGCTCATGACAAACAGCAACGGCGCGGCAGCAGCTCCGTTCTTTAATGATAATTTCTTATCAAATAATTCATTGGGCAGAAAAGTAAACACGGTTCTTCCCTTTGATTATGATGAAAGTACATATACATACAGCTATAAATCAAGTACAACATCTACACACAATTCTCCGATTAACTCAATTTACCTTGAAAATTCAAACCGCGGAACAAGCACTAATAACCTGAATAATGTAAGTTCAAATTCACTTACAATGAAATATGGCGGCAACAATACAGGTTTGGCAATTTTGGACGGCAAGCTATGGTTCAACTCGGGTAACAGCGGCTACGGATTCTTCCCGCTTAATAATAATCAGGGAAGTCACACAAACAATGACGTCAGAAATGACCTTAACTATGGATTTGGTATGGCGCTTACTGTTAATTTTACGGTTCCCGAGGACGGTTGTGTTCCCGGAACAAATAAACCAATTACTTTCCACTTTACAGGTGACGATGACGTTTGGATTTTTATTGACGGCAAGCTTGTTGTTGATTTGGGCGGTGACCATAAGGATGCTTCCTGTACTCTTAACTTTAGGAATAATACAACAACTTACAACACGGGATTAAACAAAAAAGCAGTAACAACTAATTCCACAGCTTACTCTCTTGCCAGCGTAATGAGCGGAAGCACAAACAATACGGTTCATACCTTAAAAATGTTTTGTATGGAACGCGGACTTATTGAGTCAAATATCTCTCTTGAGTTTTCTTTAGTACCTCTTGATAATCTTCTTACAACAGAAAAAGAAGTTAATACTGCTAATTTAAACAGTGGTCTTAAAGAAGCAGTTTCCGACAATGAGCAATTTACAATTAAAAATGTTTCAAACGGAGAATATAATAGTTTAAATACCACTCTCGGAAGCAAGAATTATTCATTAACACACAAAAATAATTCTACGAGCTCCGGAAAAACAAATTCTGACGGTACATATATGATAAAGGACGGCGACAAAGCTTCTTTTACAAACATTACTGATACCGGCAATTATTTGACTGTTTCGGAATCAACAGCCGGAAGTAAGTTAAAGTACTCAACAGCTTATACTGTTACAGATGTTCATAACAACACTGTAAAGGCTCAGAGCTCCGGCAATAGCGCTAACTTCTTATTTAAAAATGAAGTAGATGACTTGCAGATGACAAACTATAATGTCAAGTTTGTCAACACTCCTCAGGTCGGTGATGTAAGCGTTTCAAAAACAGCTCTCGATACTAACGGAACAACTCATCTCAGCGATAAAGACTTTAACTTCACAATTACGGTTGATATCGGAAACGGCGCTAAACCATATAATCTTGAATATGCTGTTGGTTCACAGACGAAAACTGCAGCAAACGGCAGATTTACTCTCAGAGGCGACCAAACGGCTGTATTTAAGAATATCCCTGTCGGCGCTACATACACGATAGTAGAGGACACAGACGCTGATTACACAACATCGCCTTCAAACAGAACAATTACAGGCACAGTTGGTACATCGTCAAATACAGCGGAATTTACAAATACAAAAATAGATAAAACAGATGCAAGCGTAGTAATTAAAGCGAACAAGCTTCTTGACGGAAAAACCCCGGATGTTAACAGCTTTAACTTTACGCTTACAGAGCTTACAAGAAACGGAAGCACGCTTTCAGATAATGGTACTTTAGTTGACACAAAAACAAATAACGGCGGAAAAGTTACATTTGATGCTATCACTTATCCATATGAGGATATTTCGGCAGCGTCTATAAAATCTGATGAGCTTATGTCTATTACAAGCAGCGGTAGTGAATATCATTATTATGAAATTGACGAAACAGCGGGTTCTGACAGCACTTATACTTATGATACTGTAAAATACTATGCAGCAGTTACTGTTGACCGCAGCGCAGCACCAAATACAGCATCTGTAAAATATTATAACAGTAAAACAGGCGCTGTTTCAGGAAGCAACGAGATCACACCTGATCAAGTAGTGTTTAATAACTATCATAAGGGCTCCATTGAGGTTACAAAGAAAGATGCTTCTAACGGAAACACAATTAATGATTCCGTTAAGTTCAAACTGTACAAAGTAAGCGGTAATGGAAGCAAAGTAAGCGAATCAAATCTTATTGAAGAAAAAACTGTAGATTCCAATGGTAAGGTTCTGTTTGAAAACCTTGATATCTTTGTTGATCAGGCAAACAATAACACTTCAGCATATCAGTGGTATTGCATAATAGAATCTCAGGCAAAGGATGGCTATAATATCAATAGCACGCAGTATTACTTCACTATTCCGCTTTCTCAAAGGGCAGAAAATCAAAGTACAACAGATTATAATTTTGAGTCTGACGGAGTAAAATATGAATTTGTTCTCAACAATGAAGGTAATCCCGTATATAACATAAAATGTGATGTCGACAACTTTCTTGCTGTAACACCCGATACCAGCGGTTCCGGAATAAATATATTCTTTGTTATCGGGCTTGGAATTGTTGGTACAGGCGCAGTACTTACGGTAAGTTATTTGACTTACGATAGAGTACAGCGCAGAAGGCGCAGAGCAAGACAAAATGCCCGCCGCTATTAACTTTGCATAACCATTTGGTTAAATATAAATTACATATATTTAGAAAGAAAAGGAGAAATTCAAATGAAAACAACAAAGGAAATTATTGCTGCACTTCTCGTTGTGATGATGCTCGCTATGATGATTCCATTTTCAGCAAGTGCTGCGGAAAGCTACACTTATACCATTACAGGTAAAGCAGGTTACACATTTTCTGTATACAAGGTTGCTGATTTAAATACAACAACCGGTGAATACAGCGGATATGATGACTCATTAGAGACTATTCTTACTACAAAATCAACAAATGGTGTTGATTCGGCAGCATTGCTTACAGCTTGTGACAAACTTGGCGACTCTGTATTGGGTTCTGCTGTTCAGACACATACATTTGCATCAGATGCTTCCGGTGAAGCATTAACACAGACAGAAACTGTAACTAACGCAGGTATTTACTATGTAAAGGTTACAGGTACTCCTGCAGGTACTGATGTTAAGAGCGTTAAGAACAGTGTATTCTCACTTCCTTACTACAGTGAAGGTAATTGGGTAAATACTGTAACTGTTAACGCAGGCACAAAAATCGAAGACGGCACACCTACAGTAAAAAAAGAGTTTACAAATTATTCTTCTGCTTCTTCAATTTCAGAGTTCATCGGTAATGATGTCAGCTTTACACTTACAGGTTCTATAGTAGGATCTAAAAGCGAAAAAGCTCAGGCTTACAAATTTGTTGATACAATGTCAGCAGGTCTTACATTTAAGTCAATTACTTCTGTAAGACTTACAGGAACAGGCATTAATGATCGTCTTCTTGCAAATAATGAATACACATATGCAGAAACTGGAACAGATGATAATAGCTTTACAGTTGAACTTGATTCATCAATTCTTAATGACGATTTATTCTATGATTACACAAATGTAGTTGTTGTATATACTGCAACAGTTGACGCAGATGCTGTTATCGGCGGCGAGGGTAACCCCAATGAGGTTGACCTTGTTTACACAAACAGCTATGGTAATGAATCAACTATCGAAGGCAATAAAGTAACTGTATATACATTTGATTTGGATGTAGTTAAGGTTGACGCTGCTAACAATGAAACTAAGCTTTCCGGTGCAGGCTTCACACTCTATACAAATTCAGATTGCTCAACTGTAGCAACAAATGGTGCTGAGCAGACTACAGGTGCAGATGGTAAAGCAACATTTACCGGTGTTAAGGCAGGTACATACTACCTAAAAGAAACAACAGCTCCTGCTGGATACAACCTCAATGCAACAGTATTTACAATTGTTATTTCTGAAAATGGCACAGTAACATCTAATGGCTCAACAGTTACAGAGGTTACAGTACCGGATACACTTCTTGTTGTTCCTGAGACAGGCGGAATGGGCACAATGATGTTTACAATAGGCGGTGCTGCATTGATTGCTTGCGCAGGTGTTCTCTTCCTCATTGTAAGAAGAAAGAAATCAGCTGAATAATTTGATTTATTAAGGTTAATTTTTGCAAATACCAAATACAATATATGTAATTTTTAAAAAGGGGATGCGGAAACCGCATCCCCTTGGCATATATTTTGCAAATTGTCTTTAATAACTAAAGCGTTTTTTATTGGAATTTAGTATAAATAGTTGAAAATAACACTTTTGCAAGATATAATTTATTTGCAGTTTATTTGGTTTAAAGGAATAAGTACATGAAAAGGAAATTAGCAATATTAGGCATTGTAATGATTTTTCTTGCGGGTATAGGCATTATGAGTTATCCGCTGTTCAGTTCAGTGGCAAATAATCTTGCCAGCCGCAGTCAGGCTGAAGAATATACAGCGACAACAAAGCTGATGTCATCGGATAAAACTCTAGAAATGTTTTCAAAAGCAAAAGATTATAATAACAGTCTTACCAACAATGTAATAATTACCGACCCGTTTGATAACGAGGCTTATGAGAAGATAGGTGCAAATTACGAAAATGCCTTGAATGTTGACAATAACGGACTTATAGGGTATATTGACATACCAAAAATCAATGTTTATCTCCCTGTAAGACACGGTACAACAAGCAAAATTCTTTCAGAAGGCGCAGGACATTTGCAAAATACCTCTTTGCCAATCGGCGGTGCGAGCACTCATGCGGTAATCTCAGCTCATACGGCATATCCCGGTGAAACCTTTTTTGATTATCTTACGGATATGAAGGTCGGCGACGAATTTTATGTTCACGTGCTTGACCGTACTTTAAAATATGAGGTTGACCAAATTAAGGTGGTTTTACCCGAACTAACTGATGATTTGAGAATTATCAGCGGAGAGGATCATGTTACTCTGCTGACTTGTACTCCATACAGCCTTAATACACATCGCTTGCTTGTACGAGGAAAAAGAGTTGACTATGATGATTCTCAGTATGTTACAACGGGCGCGCATTTAGCAAGTTTTGGCGATGGATACTTGTTTTTTCTCGGCTATAAAATTCCTTATTGGGCTGCTGCACTTGTTATTGTGAGTTTTGTTGGAATGGTTGTATTTTGTATAATTTTTATTTCCAAAAAATCCAAAAAGAAAAAAGATATACAAGATAAAAATAAATTAACTGGGAATAGTATTTCAGACAAGCAGAAAATTCTGGGCGGTGATTAGCGTGTGGAAAAAAATAGTGATTATAATTGCAGTAATAATGCTTGTCTTAGGGCTTGGACTGATTTTATTTCCGCCCATTTCTAATTTTATTGGAGCGCAGATCGCAAATTCCGAAACAGAAAAATTTGACAGACAAGTTGAAAATGCAGTAGATAACAGCAATAGCGACTTAGCGATCGGAGCAGATACCTATGAGGAAGCCGTAAATCAGGGGAAAATTGACAAAGATGGATACCCAATTGATGCAAATGGAAACAGAACATCGGATATACCGGTGCTTTTTAAGGCGGATCTCGATAGACTTTATAGGGATAGTGTTGAGTATAACGAAAATTTGAAAACAAATCAAGGCTCACTTCTTATAAATGATTACTCCTACACGCAGCCGTCGATTAATTTGCCGGATTACGGCATATTTGACGGAATTTACGGATATGTTTCCGCACCGACAATCGGAATGAGGCTTCCTATTTTTCTCGGTGCCAATAACGCAAATATGAGCTATGGAGCGGCTCATCTGACATATACCTCGCTTCCTCTGGGCGGAGAAAAAACAAACACTGTATTGGCAGGACACACAGGATATGTTGGAAGAATTTTCTTTGATAATCTTAGAAATCTAAAAATAGGTGATGAGGTTATTTTACGAAACTATTGGAAAGATATAAAATATAAGGTTGCTGAAACAAAAGTTGCTAAGCCGAATCAGTCACAGGATATTTTTTTAAAAGACGGTAAGGATTTGCTTACAATGATAACATGCATTTCCAATAATAACGGAGGTTTTGACCGATATTACGTTATTTGCGAAAGAGCAGAATAAAATCATTTTCGGCAAAATCAAAACGGAGCAGTTTTCGCCGCTGGTAGTAAAATAGTTATAGTTTGAGCTTGTCTACGATTGACTTAAGACGATTCGGGACAGCGGATAGGAACGCTCTGGACGAGGATAGAATCGCCGGAGCGTTTTTTATTCGACATGGACGAAGTTTAAGGATAAAATTTCGATTAACCGTCTTAACAGGCAGTAGATTCCTTCACATTTGGGTGATATAATGTTAAATGTCGAGTGGGCGACTGTTCGACAAATCGGTGTTTATAGGTGAATCATATGAACAAAGAATGGTCTGAACTAAATAAATCAATACAAGTACAAATCAAAAAGAAAGATACCTACAGGGAAGGTATCAATACACTATTTGAGCTGCGAAATGAACTAATGCGAGTTTTATTATCTTTCAAGTCAGATTTAATAAGAGAAGATTTTAATGCGATTCCTTTTGTAAATGCAAAAGGTTACCATTGCAAAACAATCGCTTATTCTATATGGCATATTTTCCGTATTGAGGATATTGTTGCACATACACTGATAAACGGAACTGAACAGGTATTTTTTACTGGCAGCTATCAGCAGCGTATAAATTCTCCTGTCATTACTACGGGTAATGAACTTGTAAAATACCAGATAGCTGATTTTTCAAAGCAGCTAAATTTGGAAGAACTATATTCATACATATCGGAAGTAAAGGAAAGTACTGAAAAGATAATAAATGGTCTGTCCTACGATATGCTTAAAATGAAAATATCGGAAGAAAGAAAAGAACACTTAAAATCATTGAATGTTGTAAGCAACGATGAAAATGCAATATGGCTTATTGACTATTGGTGCGGAAAAGATATTCGTGGATTGATTCAAATGCCGTTTTCAAGACATTGGATTATGCACATAGAGGCAAGTCTGCGTATCAAGGACAAAATACATAAATAAGGGAAGCATATCGGGATTTGATGGAAAGGAGAGCAAAAATGCAAATTGTACCTACACTAAATTTTGGTGGAAATTGTCGGGAAGCAATTCAAATGTATGACCGAGCAAACAGAGCGATAAATTCCTGTTTGTCGGGACGTTGCAAAACCCTTTAGGAATTAAAGGGCGCACTTCTATACATAGGTCTGGCGACCGTGTATCGTGCGCTCTGTAAGACTCTCTCTGACAGCAGAAAGCCGCCGTTCAACTGCGAAGCGTGCCTTGGCAGAGGTTTCGTAGCTTCGTGACCACAAGGGGGCTACACCCACTTGCATGCTCGCGCGGCTATCACCAGTGTGCTTGCGTAAGCAGGAAAACCCGCTTCGAGTCTTTCCCTGTTCAGTAAGTCTGAAAAAAATCGAAATTTTTATGAGGTAATTAACTGTGAGAGATATGATTTCATTTTGTGGACTGGATTGTGAAAAGTGCGACGCATATCTTGCAACAGTCCATTACGATCAAGCGTTGCGCGAGAAAACCGCAAGGTTATGGAGCGAGTTAAATAATGCTTCCATTCTACCTGAACATATTAACTGTTACGGCTGTCGTGTTGAGGGAATTAAAACTGTATTCTGCGAGAGTATTTGTGGTATTCGTCAGTGTGCGTTGAAAAAAGGTGTTGCAATATGCGACGACTGTTCAGAAATGGAGAAATGTCAAACTGTTGGAATGATTATCTCAAATAACCCCGAAGCGCTAAGGAATCTAAAGGAACAAACTACATAATTTGACAACTTTTCATTTCCCCGCCCATTAAAATTGAATACTGAAAGATTGACCGCCCCTCACCGGCTCCCCGGTGAAAAAGCCAGCGGTCATTTTGAAAAGAAAAGGACGGCATGGCGGAAGCCATACCGTCCTTTAAGCAAATATACTGTTTTACTGCCGCCCGGCATTTGCTCCGTTTTTTACTTTATAGGAAATTGTTCGGTGATGCTCGGACAAAAAAGCATTTGATTTGTCAAACATGTTTGCCTGAATTTTAAGCGGCATCATGTCGCTTTTTATGTATAATAGTTTTTTTATAAAACTTTAAATATAAAAATCAATAAATGCCCTGAACGGTTACTTCTCCCGAGTTAACTTTACAAATTGAACCGTCCGACAGCATTACCTTAAGCTCTCCGTCAGCCTCAATTCCTACTGCCATTCCGCTTATCCTGCGGGTACCGTGCCGAAATGTAACGCTTCTGCCGATAGTTGCACACATATCGGAATATTCTGCAATAGAAGCAGGGGTAAGCTTCAGGTCATTTTTAATGAACTCATTTTCAATGTGTCCGAGCACACACGCCAAAAATTCATTTTTATTAATATGTCTGCCTGTTTCAAGCAGAACGGATGTAGCCTTGTGGGCGATTTCTTCGGGAAAAACGGCTTGGTCAACATTAATGCCTATTCCCGTTATCACATATTCAACTGCGTCAAACTCGGCGCTCATTTCCGTGAGAATACCCACAAGCTTTTTTCTGCCGACAATTATGTCGTTAGGCCATTTTATCATACAGTCAAGCTTTGTGTATTCCCGGATCGCCTTGCAAACGGCAAGACCTGCAAGCGGAGTAATGGAAGCAACCTCGCTCGGTGCAATGTTAGGGCGGAGAAGAAATGAAAACATAACGCAGTCGTCTTTTTTCGCCTGCCATATCCTTCCGAGTCTGCCTTTTCCCTTGTTCTGTTCTCTTGCTGCAACAACCGTGCCGCTTTCACAA
Organism: uncultured Clostridia bacterium; assembly: GCA_947593615.1. Classification (GTDB taxonomy): domain Bacteria; phylum Bacillota; class Clostridia; order Oscillospirales; family Acutalibacteraceae; genus Ruminococcoides. The sequence goes on along the minus strand of CANQDR010000008.1, from coordinate 43,232 downwards.
TTCTGCTCGCTTCCGATCTTTTTAAGATAATCGTTTGTTGAGTTTACAGAGTCAAGAACAATAAGGTTTTTGCCGATGATCTTGTTCTTCATAAAGCTCTTTATACTGCTCTCATTCAGATATTCGGGCGCAGAAACAAGGTGGTATCCTTTGTTCCTGACAGAATCAATTTTGTATCCCTTTTCTTTAAGAGCGTTTATTGATTTCCAGATAGCCTGACGTGATACTCCAAGAGATGAAGAAATATCCTGTCCCGACACATAGCCATCGTTATTTGAGAGAAATTCAAGTATTTTATCCTGCATAAAAAGACCTCGTTTAAGTCGTTTTAAATGATTTAGTTATTATGTGAAATCAGCATATAAATTCTATCCAATATTTCTTCGGCAACTTCACTCTTAGACATAAGCTCAAGAGGCATTATCTTATTTTTATCAATAATTGTAACTTTGTTTGTGTCCGTCTGAAATCCTGCTCCTTCTTCTTTGAGATTGTTGCAGACTATCATATCAAGATTTTTATTGATCAGCTTTTGCCTTGAGTTTTCTATCATATTTTCGGTTTCCATTGAAAAACCGCAGATTATTTGATTATTGCCCTTGTGCTCTCCGAGATATTTTAAAATATCCTTTGTTTTTTCAAGGTCAACGGTAGAATTATCCGTATTCTTTTTTACTTTTTGTTCATAAACGGTTGCGGGTCTGAAATCTGCAACTGCGGCGGCTTTGATGATAATTTGGTTTTCAGCAGAAAGCGAAGTAACTGCGTCAAACATTTCCTGTGCAGAAACAACATTTACCATTCTTACAAAGGGAACAGGAGCAAGATTTACAGGACCACTCACAAGCGTTACGTCAGCTCCTCTGAGCATGGCCGCCCTGGCAATTGCATAACCCATTTTTCCTGAGGAGTGATTTGTTATATACCGCACAGGGTCAATTTCCTCGCGCGTAGGACCTGCGGTTACGAGTATTTTTTTACCCTTAAGATCCTTTTTTTCAGAAAGTGCGAGTTCAAGATAATCAAGAAGCACGCTTTCGTCAGGCAGCTTTCCTCTGCCTGTTGAACCGCAGGCAAGTCTGCCTGTTGCAGGAGGAATTACTGTGTATCCGTATCGGCTTAGTTTTTGAATATTATCTTTTACAATCGGGTTTTCATACATATTGGTGTTCATTGCAGGAGCAATAAGCTTAGGACATTTTGCCGCCATAATGGTGGTGGACAGCATATCGTCGGCAATTCCTCCGGCAATTTTTCCGATTATGTTTGCCGAAGCGGGAGCGACCAGAAAGACATCAGCACTCTCCGCAATGGATATATGTGCAACATTGTATTGAAAATTGCGGTCAAAGGTGTCTGTTATGCATTTGTTTTTTGTAAGCTCCTCAAAGGTTATGGGATGTATGAAATTTGTTGCGTTTTCCGTCATAATAACCTGAACATTACATCCCTTTTTCACTAATGCGCTTGCGACATTTGCCATTTTATAAGCGGCAATACTGCCCGTGATTCCCAAAACAACATTTTTTCCGCTGAACATTTTAATCCTCCATATCGCTTAAAAGACCGTGCTTTTCATACGACGTAACTCTGCTTATGCAATTGTTTTCATCAACAAAAACTACTGTGGGCTTATGTTCTTTTGCCTCTTCTGCATTAAGCTGCGCATAGCTCATAATTATAATTTTGTCGCCTTTATTAACGCATTTTGCGGCAGCACCGTTAAGACAGATTATTCCCGAACCCGGCTTCCCTGCAATCACATAGGTTTCAAACCGCTGACCGTTATTAATATCGGCAATCTGAACCTTTTCATATTCAATAATGCCGGACGCGTCTAAAAGATTTTCATCAATAGTGATTGAACCCACATAATTAAGGTCTGCCTGTGTTACGACAGCACGGTGGATTTTACTTTTAAGCATTGTTACAGTCATAATAACATCCCTTTCAGACGGTAATCATAAAATTGTCAATCAGCCTTGTTTTACCGATATAAACAGCAATTGCGGCAAGAATACTGCCGCTTATAGTATCAACAGGCTCTATATTTTCAGCATTGACTATATTTACGTAGTCTATTTTTGCAAGCGGTTCGGTTTCTATTTTTTCGGTCATTGCTTTAATTACGGCCGCCGAGCTCCTTTCGCCGTTTTTGACCATTTCTTTTCCAAGAGAAATTGCTTTGCTCAGTATCAGAGCCGCCTTTCTTTCTGTGGCATTAAGATAAGTGTTGCGCGAGCTTTTTGCAAGACCGTCCTTTTCTCTTACTATGGGACAGCCTACGATTTCAAGATCAAAGTTGAGGTCTTTTACCATTCGTTTTATAATTGCAAGCTGCTGAGCGTCTTTTTCTCCGAAGTATGCTCTGTCGGGAGCAGTAATATTAAAAAGCTTGCTCACAACTGTGCATACGCCGCCAAAATGCGTCGGACGTGTTTTTCCGCAGAGCTCTTTTGTAAGTCCGTTCATGGTAACATTAGTTGAAAATCCATTCGGATACATTTCTTCGGGAGTAGGATTAAATATTAGGTGTGCGCCTGTTTGCTCGCAAAGCACCGTGTCTTTTTTTATATCTCGGGGATAGCTTTCAAGATCCTCGCCCGGTGCAAACTGTATCGGATTTACAAAAATGCTGACAACAACTCTGTCGTTTTCCTTTACTGCTCTTTCAATAAGACTTTGATGGCCTTCGTGAAGATAACCCATAGTGGGCACAAGTCCAATGGAAAGCCCTTGCCTTTTCCATTCTTTTATTTGACTTTTTATTTCTGATATACAGCCTGATACTTTAATCATTTTAATTCCTCCTCAAGCTTTTTGATTATCTCATCAGAAATTTTGTATTCATGCTCTGCGGCAGGAAAGACGCCCGATTTGGTTTCATTTATATAGTCCGAAAAAGCCTTTGTCATAACAGAGCCGACATCTGCAAATTTTTTAACAAACTTAGGTGTATAATCCGAAAACATACCGAGCATATCCTGAAAAACAAGAACCTGACCGTCACAGCCATTTCCTGCACCTATGCCGATTGTTGGTATTGTAAGTATATCGGAAACAAGAGCGGCGAGCTTTGCAGGTACGCACTCAAGCACAACGGCGAATGCGCCTGCTTTTTCAATAGCTATTGCATCATTAATAAGCTTTCTTGCAGAGCTTTCATCCCTGCACTGAACTTTATATCCTCCGAAGATATTTACCGACTGCGGAGTAAGTCCCAGATGAGCCATAACGGGAATTCCTGCGTTTGTAATGGCTTTTATTGCATCGCAAACCTCGGCTCCGCCCTCTAATTTAACGGCAGCGGCGTGACCCTCTTTAACCAGTCTGCCTGCATTTATAAGCGCGTCATATGCTGATGTCTGGTAAGACATAAAGGGCATATCTACAACAACAAGCGCATTTTTGGCTCCTCTTGCTACTGCCGCACCGTGATGTATCATATCCTCTACAGTTACCGATATGGTATTTTCATATCCTAAAATTACGTTTCCGAGCGAGTCTCCCACAAGAATTGCGTCAATGCCTGCTTCATCCATTATTTTGGCAGTCGAGTAATCATATGCAGTCAGCATTGTGAGCTTTTCGTTGTTCATTTTTGCCTGTCGGAAAGTTGTAATAGTTTTCTTCATGGTGTTTTCTCCTGTCGATTTTTATACTAATTCATATTTAAAACGGGATCAGTATTATTTACGCTGAGAGAATAACGGGATTGCTCAATGTAATATTAATATATACGGCAATACTCGGGCAAAAAATATGCACAGAGTAATCCCGCTTACCTGTGCCAAATAAACCTATTATCAATCTTATTTTCCGCTTACGTTCCTTACGGATACGGTCGGAGTTATAATATAAATAATATAAAATCAAGCGGTACAGTTTCAAAGCGAATACTATCCGAATTCATATTAACACAGTTGCTGAAAAAATGCAATATTTCCGATAAAACAATAAATCAGCCGAAGTAATAAGAAGAAATCATAAATTTTTGTTTTTTTCATAAATAATTTTAAGTCCTTCAAGAACGAGGTCTTCATTAACAATAATATCTTTTTTACAGAACTTTATAACAGTCGGCGCAAAGCCCCCTGTTGCAACCAGAGTGCATTTTCGTTTTACTTCTTTTTCAAAGCGGTCTATCATTCCGTCAATCATAGCGGCGTTGCCGTGAATAATTCCGCTTCTTATACAGTCTGCCGTATTTGTGCCAATTATTTTTTTAGGAGAAGAAAAGTTTACCGACGGCAGAAGCGCGCAATTGCTTGTCAGCGCGTCAAGTGAAATCTGAATTCCGGGAAGAATTGCGCCCCCGCAGTAAGCCTTGTTTTCGTTCATATAAAGTATAGTTGTGGCGGTGCCCAGACCAATTATAATTACGGGACAGGAATACTGCTCTTTAATTGCAACGCAAATGCAAGCTATATCCGAACCTACGGTTGAAGGGTTGTCGAGCCGAATGTCAAGTCCTGTTTTTATTCCCGGACCTACCACAAGGCTGTCAATTCCGGTTACTGTGTTTATTGCATTTTTCAGTGGCTCAGTTACCGCAGGCACAACGCTTGATATTATTGAACCGCTGATTTTTTCAGCGTCAACATTGTTGATCTGAAAAATTGTATATAGATCTACGGCATAGTCGTCTGCTGTTTTATTATGATTGGTTGAAAAGCGCAGTTTCATAAGAAGCTTTTCTTTGTAATATAGCGCAAATTTAATATTTGTGTTGCCTACATCTGTGCACAACAGCATATTTTTCACCTCAAATTAATTTGTAAATAAATTATAGCCTATTTTTTTCGCAGTTTCAATATCAAATTCGACACTATATTCTTTACAAGAAAAATAAATAAAATCCTTTGTGTTACTATGTTATTTAGATTTTATTACTTCTAATCAGGGGGATGTTAAAATGGACAGTTCAGAAATCAGGCAGCTTCAAATCCTTGCGGCTAAGTCAAGAATGGGGGCAATTCTTGGTACGTTTCACGCAAAATCAGGTCATCCGGGGGGATCGCTTTCAGCGGCTGATATTTTCACATACCTTTATTTTAAAGAAATGAATGTTGACCCTAAAAATCCTGATTGGCAGGACAGAGATCGTTTTGTGCTTTCAAAAGGTCATTGCTGTCCCAGTCTTTATGCCACTCTCGCATTAAAGGGATATTTTGACTGGAACGAGCTTACCGTTCTTCGTCACGTTGGAGCAATGCTTCAGGGACATCCCGATATGAAGGGAACTCCAGGCATTGATATGAGCACAGGCTCGCTCGGTCAGGGCATTTCTGCCGCCTGCGGCATGGCGCTTGCCGCTAAGCTTGACAACAAAAACTATCGTACATACGCAGTTCTCGGCGACGGCGAAGTTGAAGAGGGTCAGGTTTGGGAGGCAGCAATGTTTGCTGCTCACAACAAGCTTGATAATCTCGTTGTAATCGTTGACCAGAACGGTCTGCAAATTGACGGAACCGTTGAAGATGTTGCAGGAATTGAACCTCTTGACAAAAAGTTCGAGTCTTTTGGCTTTGAAGTGTTCAAAATCGACGGTCACGACTTCAATCAGATTGCAGACGCTTTGAACAAAGCAAAGACCGTAAAGGGCAAGCCTACGGCAATTCTTGCCAAGACGGTCAAGGGCAAGGGCGTTTCATTTATGGAAAATCAGGTCGGATGGCATGGCACAGCTCCGAATGAGGAGCAGTACAAGCAGGCTACTGCTGAGATTCAGGCTGAGATTGACAGATTGGAGGGTAACTGCTGATGGCACAGGTAATTAAAAAGGCTACGAGAGAAAGCTTTGGTATGGCTTTGTGTGAGCTTGCCAAAACAAACAAAGATATAATCGTTTTTGACGCTGACCTTGCGGCGGCAACAAAGACAAATATTTTTAAAAAGGAATTTCCCGAAAGATTTTTTGACTGCGGCATTGCAGAAGGAAATATGATAGGAGTTGCAGCCGGTTTAGCGGCGTCAGGAAAAATTCCTGTTGCAGCTTCGTTTGCAATGTTTGCTACAGGCAGAGCATTCGAGCAGATCCGCAACTCTGTTGCCTATCCTCATCTTAACGTGAAAATTGCAGGCAGTCACGCAGGTATTTCTACAGGCGAGGACGGTGCAACTCATCAGTGTATTGAGGATATCGGCATTATGCGTACAATTCCTGGTATGGTTGTGTTAAACCCAGCCGACCACTATGAGATGATGGCGGCGACAAAAGCTGCTGTTGAATACAACGGACCGGTATATATCCGACTTGGCAGACTTGCAATAGACAGTTTTAATGACCCTGACAATTATACTTTTGAACTCGGTAAGGGCATAACTCTTCACGAGGGAAACGATGTAGCGGTAATTGCAACGGGGCTTGTAGTAAACGAGGCTTTAAAGGCTGTTAAAGAGCTTGAAGCTGAGGGAATAAACGCACGTCTGATTAACATTCACACTATCAAGCCGATTGACAGAGAAATAATTGTTAAAGCGGCTAAAGAGACCGGAAGAATTATTACTGTTGAAGAGCACAATGTAATCGGCGGACTTGGCGACGCTGTTTGTGAGGTTACAAGCGAGGAGTGTCCCGTTAAAGTCACAAAAATCGGTGTTAAGGACAGATTTGGTTACAGCGGTCCGGCTCTTGAACTTCTTGATAAATTTGAACTCACACAGCCGCATATTGCAAAGGCAATCAGAAACATAGTAAAAGAAGGCTGAGTTGAAGAATTATAAATCAAACAAAACGCAGGAGCTGACTCATAGCGGTCAGCTCCGTTTTATTTTGATGAAAAATCAGAGATAAATTGTATTTAATATACAATGACAAATGCAGTTGTTGCATAAATATGTATATCTATATTTATAAATAAAATCATAATTTGCGGGGAGGATAAAGATGAATATTAGATTTGGCGAAGAAAAAGATTTTTTGCAGCTTGCCGAGATGAAATGGCTGCATGGGGAAGAAGATGATATAGATTACGGCGAACATAATCTTGACGGAGTTGATAAAGAAATTTTTATATCTGAATTTATAGCTTTTTTAAAGTCAGATAAGGGTTATAAAATTTTCGTAGCAGAAGACAATAACATAGTTGCCTCTGCAATGTTTGTCTATATGATACCCAAAATTCCAAAACCTAATGGGCACTCGAAATATATTGCATATTTATCAAATGTGTTTACAAGGAAAGAATATAGAAATAAAAACATCGGAACAGAGTTATTGTCTTACATAAAAAATTATCTTACCGAACAAAAATGCGAATTGATATTTGTATGGCCAAGTGATAACTCAGTAAAATGGTATTCAAGAAACGGTTTTTCAGAAATTAACGAGATATTCGAGTGTGGATTGACCGAAGAATAAATGTCAGTTTATCATACATAATGTTAAATAAAAGGAGCGGCTGACTTATGAACAAAACTTATGATTTGTTGATTGCAGGCGGAGGTGCGGCAGGTCTTACGGCGGCGGTCTATGCCGCCAGAAGCGGACTTGATTTTGTTTTAGTTGATATTGCTTCGTCAATGGGCAGTCAGATCACTCAGACAGAGGATGTTGACAATTACACAGGTTTCGAAAAAGTAAGCGGTCTTGAGCTTGTACAGAAATTTTATGAACACGCAAAGGCGCTTAATGCTCCTATGGTAAGTGATGAAGTAAAGCTGATTACAAAGCAAAACGGTGAATTTAACGTAAAATGCGCGGAAAATGAATACAGGGCTAAAACCGTAATTTTCTGTGCAGGAGCAACTCACCGCGAACTCGGCATAAAAGGAGAAAAAGAATTCTTGGGTCGGGGAGTAGGCTACTGCGCCGTGTGCGATGGTTTTTTCTATCGCAATAAAACTGTGCTTGTTGTGGGCGGCGGAAATACTGCCGTTACCGACGCACTTTATCTGTCTAAAATCTGCAAAAAGGTAATTGTAATTCACAGAAGAAACAGATTTTCCGCTGAAAATATTCTTGTAAAACGTCTTTTAGAAGCGGAAAATGTTGAAATAATGTTTGAAACAGAATTACGGGAAATACTCGGAGAAAAAAGTGTAAACAGAGTTTTGCTTAAAGACGGCAGAACCCTGGAGACTGACGGCGTATTTATAGCTGTGGGAATTGTTCCTCGAAACGAGGCGGTGAAGGATATTGCCAAAACCGATAATTACGGTTACGTGATTGCAGACGAAAGCGGAAAAACATCGGTTAAAGGGCTATATGCCGCAGGTGATGTGCGTACAAAGACTCTCAGACAGATTATTACGGCGTGCTCGGACGGTGCAAATGCGGTTGACAGCGTGAACAAATATATTGACGAACTATCGGTGAATTAATGGATAAGACTAAAACACCTCTTTTACAAAAACGCGGAATAGCTTACGCGGCGGCAATTTTATGCACCGCGCTGTGGGGAACTGCATTTCCGTTTATAAAGCTCGGCTATACTTCATTTTCAATTGAAGAAAGCGAAATAGGTTCAAAGCTGTTATTTGCAGGAGCCCGATTTGCCCTTGCAGGAATAATGGTTTATGTAATTCTGATATTTTTGGAGAAAAAACTTCCCTGCGCACAAAAGAAAGATATACTTCCCGTAACCGTACTTGGACTTGTTCAGACCGCAGGGCAGTATATTTTTACATATATCGGCATAGGTTTTACAAGCGGAACAAATACTTCAATAATAACTGCGTGCGCCTCATTTTTTACGGTGCTGTTTGCACCTCTGTTCTTTAAAAACGACAGACTGTCGCTTCTGAAAATCGCAGGCTGTGTGCTTGGATTTGCCGGCGTTTTGGTAATGAACGGAGGCGGAAGCGTCAGCGCTGACACAATGTTCGGCGACGTGATGATTTTGCTTTCAACGGTTTCCGCAGCGGCAGGAAATATTATATCTAAAAAGATTGCGCAGGGAAGAAATCCCATAAAGATTACAGCATTTCAGCTTTTTATTGGAGGAGCAGTTCTTATTGCCGCAGGATTTTTGTTTGGAGGAAAACTGAGTTTTTCCAATACGGAAAGCGTTTTAATTTTGCTGTGGCTTGCTTTTGTTTCAGCCGCTGCATTTTCAATCTGGACTGCACTATTAAAATATAATCCTGCAAGCAAAATAACGATTTTCAATTTGCTCGTACCCGTATTTGGCACAGTGCTTTCGGGAGTAATGCTCGGCGAAAATGTTATGAGAATTGAAACGCTCATTTCACTTTTGCTCATTTCGGCAGGAATTGCGGCGGTAAATATAACAATAGACATACGAAAGAGAAAATGAATTTAAAATTAGCAGAGTATTGTAAGACAAAATCTGCACAGGAGGATTTGATGAAAATAAAAGGAGTAATATCCGATATGGACGGCGTTATTCTTGACACTGAAAAGCTGTATGTAAGATTTTGGTGCGAAGCTGCGAATTTTTTCGGCTATCCTATGCAGAAACATCACGCTCTCAGTATTCGTTCAATGGCCCGTACGTTTGCTATAGAACGGCTCAAAGGATATTTCGGCAGGGATTTTGATTATTATGCAGTTCACGATAAGCGCATTGAGCTTATGGATAAATACATAGAAGATAACGGAATAGAAGCAAAGCCCGGTGCGGAAAAACTGCTTTCATACCTCAAAGACAGCGGATACAAAATAGCGCTTGCGACGGCAACAGCACCTGAAAGAACAAAGAGCTATCTTATAAAACTGGGGCTTTACAATTACTTTGATGAGATTGTGTGTGCGTCCATGGTGAAAAGAGGAAAGCCTGAGCCTGACATATATCTTTTTGCGGCCGAAAAGCTCGGACTTGCTCCGCAGGAGTGTATCGCGCTTGAGGATTCGCAGAACGGCATAAAATCGGCAAGCACGGCAGGGTGTAAAACGGTAATGGTGCCCGACCTTGACGGTCCGAACGATGAAATAAGACCGCTTATAATTGATGTTGCGGACGGTCTTGCCGACGTTATACGAATTATTGAAACAGTAAACTTGGAATAATCACGTTAATTTGCAAATATGAAAGAAAAGTCAAATAATAAAAAGAATACGTATGTATGGAAAGGAAGACAGAATGGATTTTTTAAATGAGCTTGCATCTAATATTGACAATTTCCTGTGGGGCTTGCCGATGATAATTATTTTGTTGGGAACTCATATTTTTATGACGATACGAACAAAATTCGTTCAGCGCAAAACCCTCAAGGCAATTAAGCTGTCGGTAACGAAAGACCCTGAAGTTGACGGAGATATAAGTCCGTTTCAGGCGCTTACAACAGCTCTTGCTTCTACAATAGGCACAGGAAATATTATAGGCGTAGGAACAGCGATTGCCCTTGGCGGAGCAGGCTCTGTACTGTGGTGCTGGCTGACTGGTGTTTTCGGAATTGCTACAAAATATGCCGAATCGCTTATTGCCGTAAAGTACAGGGTGAAAACAAAGGACGGAAAAATGCAGGGCGGCGCGATGTATGCTATTGAACGCGGAATTCATCCGAAAATCGGCGGTAAAAGGCGAAGTATGAAATGGCTTGCTGTGCTGTTTGCGGTTTTTGCGGCTTTGGCATCATTCGGAATAGGCTGCGGTGTTCAGACAAATGCAATTTCAAGTGTTTTGGAAAGTACGTTTAATCCTGACGGAACTCTTGTAATCAGCTTTTTCGGTTCAGAGGTTTCTCTTGTTGCGCTTATTTCAGGTATTGTAGTTGCAGTTTGTGTTGCGCTTGTAATTTTCGGAGGAATACAGTCGATTTCAAAGGTATGTGAAAAGTTTGTGCCGTTTATGGCAATTATGTATGTTGTCGGATGTATTATAATTTTGTGCATAAACTGTGATGTCCTTTGGCAGACAGTCTGTACAATATGCAGTTCGGCTTTTACACCTCCGGCTGTAGGAGGCGGTCTTGCAGGTACGGGAATTATGCTTGCTGCACGATACGGCGTTGCAAGGGGACTGTTCAGTAACGAATCTGGTATGGGTTCTGCTCCGATTGTTGCCTCTGCTGCCCAGTCAAGAAATTCCGTAAGACAGGCTATGGTTTCTTCAACAGGTACTTTCTGGGACACGGTTGTTGTTTGTCTTATGACGGGACTTGTAATTGTGAGCTCATGTATAAAAAAACCCGAAATTGACGTGATCGGCGGAGGGGGAGAAAACCTTACGTCAGATGCGTTTGCGCAGATTCCCGTTATAGGTACTCCTATTCTTGTTCTGGGAATCATACTGTTTGCTTTTTCAACAATTCTTGGCTGGTCATATTACGGTGAACGATGTATTGAATATCTCTTCGGCAAAAAAGGCGTTATGCCTTATAAAATTATATTCGTATTGGTCTTGCTTATTGCTCCGATTACCGCGCTTGATTTGGTGTGGACAATGGCAAATATATTCAATGCCCTAATGGCTTTGCCGAATATAGTCGCTGTTATTGTGCTTTCGCCGATTATTGTAAAAGAAACCAATTATTATCTTTACGGCAACAGGCTTGATGATTATGACAGAACAAAAATTCCCGTAATTGACAAATAGACTTTGCAACTGAAAATATAAAATAAAATACATATGAAATAAGGGCGTAACTGAAAAGTATTACGCCCTTATTTTAATGCGGAGGTTCACAGAGATTTATTGTTATAATGCCTTAAATGAAATAAAACTGATGTGTTTCATGTTATCATTATAGAAATATGATTTATATTGTAAATTTAAGCTTTTAATCAGAGTTTAGTATTACACGGGAGGCCGATGATTTATGTCAGATGTAATCAGAATTTTTGTTGAGAAAAAAGACGGTTTCAATGTTCTTGCAAAGCAAACGCTTTGGGACATACGTCACAATCTCGGTATGAAATCAGTCACAGATCTGCGCTATATTGTACGCTATGATATTGAAGGTCTTACTAAAGATGAGTACGATAAAGCCAAAGGCATTGTTCTTTCAGAACCTAATGCAGATGTTATTTATGAAGAAACCTTGCCCGTAGAAAGCGGCTGGAAAGTTTTTGCAATGGAGTATTTGCCCGGTCAGTATGACCAGAGAGGCGACTCGGCAGAACAGTGCGTTCAGCTTCTTACTCAGGGTGAAAGATGCAAGGTGCTTACTGCAAGGGTAATTGCGCTTAAAGGTGACATAACAGACGACGAGCTTACAAAGGTTGAGGAATATTTAATCAACCCTGTTGAAAGCCGTCTTGCCTCTCTTGAAAAGCCGCAGACGCTTGATATGGAAATTCCCGTTCCCGAAGATGTCAAGCGCGTTGAGGGCTTTATAAAATGGAATGATGAAGAAATGGCGGAGTATTACGGTTCAATGGGATTTGCAATGACTCTTGCGGATTTAAAATTCTGCCGTGACTATTTCCGTGATACTGAACACCGCGACCCAAGCGTTACAGAACTTAGAGTTATTGATACATACTGGTCTGATCATTGCCGCCACACAACATTTCTTACACGTCTTAGTGAAGTAGAAATTGAAAAATCGGCTCTCGGCAAGGTTATAGAGGACGCTTTGCAGGAGTATTACGATACTCGCGACGAGGTTTACGGCAAAGACACAACAAGAATTGTTTCGCTTATGGATATGGCGTTAATCGGCATGAAATCCCTCAAGAAAAAGGGACTTATTCCCGACCTTGATGAAAGTGACGAAATTAATGCCTGCTCAATTGAAGTGCCCGTAACAATCGACGGCAAAACAGAGCAGTGGCTTGTTCAGTTCAAGAACGAAACACACAACCATCCTACTGAAATTGAACCTTTCGGCGGAGCGGCAACCTGTCTTGGCGGCGCAATCCGCGACCCGCTTTCGGGACGTTCGTATGTATATCAGGCCATGCGTGTAACAGGCTCAGGAGATCCTACAATTCCGTTTAAAGATACTATGCATGGAAAACTGCCCTCAAGAAAAATTACAACAGGCGCGGCTAACGGTTACAGCTCATACGGAAACCAGATTGGTCTTGCAACAGGTCAGGTAACAGAGCTTTACGATAAGGGCTATGTTGCAAAGAGAATGGAAATCGGTGCGGTTATCGGTGCGTCTCCAAAAGAAAATGTAGTCAGAGAAGTTCCGCTCCCCGATGACGTAATCGTGCTTCTCGGCGGAAGAACGGGACGTGACGGCTGCGGCGGCGCAACAGGCTCATCAAAGGCTCATACGGAGAGCTCAATTGAGACCTGCGGTGCAGAGGTTCAGAAAGGCAATCCGCCTACAGAGCGCAAAATTCAGCGGCTTTTCAGAAACGCTGATGTTGCAAAACTCATAAAAAGATGCAACGACTTCGGTGCAGGCGGCGTATGCGTGGCAATCGGCGAGCTTGCAGACGGACTTGCAGTTGATTTGGATAAGGTTACAAAAAAGTATGACGGACTTGACGGAACAGAGCTTGCAATTTCGGAAAGTCAGGAGAGAATGGCTGTTGTTCTTGACAAAAAGGACGTAGAAAAATTTATTGCAGAGGCTGAAAAGGAAAACCTTGAAGCAACCTCCGTTGCTGTAGTAACGGAGAGCCCACGTCTTACAATGAACTGGAGAGGCGATAAAATAGTTGACCTCAGCAGAGAATTCCTTAATACAAACGGCGTTACGCAGGTTGCAAAGGCATATATTACTGCTCCTAAAGCAGAGGACTGCTACCGCAGTCAGTGCCCGAAAGCTTTAAAGAATATGCCGTTTGAAACTGCCGTTGACGAGAATATGAGCAGACTTGAGGTTTGCTCGCAAATCGGACTTTCGGAACGCTTTGACTCTTCAATCGGCGCGGCTACGGTAATTATGCCGTTCGGCGGCAAGAACCAGCTTACTCCTCAGGAAGCTATGGCGGCTAAAATTCCGCTTGAAAAAGGAGAAACAGATGACGCAACTGCAATGAGCTACGGATATATACCGGGAGTTTCACGCTGGAGTCCGTTCCACGGCTCAGCTTACGCAGTAGTTGAATCGCTGTCAAAATTGCTTGCAATTGGCGCAGATCCGCTTACTGCGCGCCTTACATTCCAGGAATATTTTGAAAGATTAAAGGATGTTCCCTCACGCTGGGGAAAACCTGCTGCGGCGCTTCTCGGCGCAATGCAGGCTCAGCTTAAACTCGGACTTCCGTCAATAGGCGGCAAGGACAGTATGTCAGGCTCATTTGAAGATATTGACGTTCCGCCTACACTTGTAAGCTTTGCGGTTGCAATGACAAAAGCCTCAAAGACGATTTCCGCCGAATTCAAGAACCCCGGCTCAAAGGTAATCTATGTACCCGTTCCCGAAAACAAAGAAACGCTTATGCCCGACTGGGACAAGCTGATTAATATGTACAAGGCTGTTTACGCACTTTGCGAAAGCGGAAAGGTGCTCTCTGCTTCCGTAGTTAAAGAGGGCGGTGCAGCGGCAAGCGTATGCAAAGCATGCTTTGGCAACGGATATGGATTCAAGTTTGCAAAGGAACTCACAAATGACGAGCTGTTTGCTCCGCTTTCAGGTTCGCTTGTTATTGAGCTTGAGGACGGCGCTGAGCTTGACAGCAGTGTATTAAGCTATGATTTGGGAGTGGTTACTGATGATGGAAAAATCACGTCAGGCAGCAAAGAGGTTGAAATTTCTGAAATCCTCGATAAATGGCGCGCTCCGCTTGAAAAGGTATTCCCAACGCAGGCAGAATGCCCTGAAATGGCAGTCAATGCAGAATTATATACAGAAAGAAATACAAAAGCACCGGCAATAAAAACCGCAAAGCCAACTGTATTTATCCCTGTATTCCCCGGTACTAACTGCGAGGTCGATACGGCAAGAGCCTTTGAAAAAGCAGGCGCTGATGTTGAAATGCTCATTGTAAAGAATCTCACTTCAAAGGGAATTGAGGAAACAATAAATAAGATGGAGGAGATCATCAGAAAGTCGCAGATGATAATGCTTCCCGGCGGTTTCTCAGGCGGTGACGAGCCTGACGGTTCAGGAAAGTTTATTGCTACTACATTCCGCAATCCGCGTGTTGCAGAGGCTGTAAATGAGCTTTTGAAAAACCGCGACGGACTTATGCTCGGCATCTGCAACGGCTTCCAGGCTCTCATAAAACTCGGACTTGTTCCTTACGGAGAAATCAGAGAGCTTAAGCCGACCGACCCTACGCTTACGTTTAATACGATCGGACGCCATATTTCGCATATGGCATACACAAGGGTGACTTCGGTGAAATCTCCGTGGTTTGCCAATGTGAATGCAGGCGATGTTTTTGCAGTTCCCGTATCTCACGGTGAAGGCAGATTTATTGCTGATGTTGATACTGTAAAACAGCTTGCCGCTAACGGACAGATTGCTACTCAGTATGTTGATTTAAACGGTAACCCGAGCGACAGTATTACGTACAATCTTAACGGCTCGGTATGTGCAATTGAGGGTATTACCTCTCCTGACGGCAGAGTGCTCGGCAAGATGGGCCACAGCGAAAGAAAGGGAGAAAATCTTTATAAAAACGTTCCGTTTGAAAAAGACCAGCAGATTTTTGAAAGCGGCGTAAAATATTTTAAATAATCATTCTGGATAATTTGCAAAGGCAGAAACAATAAAATAAAATTTAAAAACGTGGTTGTGTCTGATATATAGGAGTAAATTTATGGAAGTTTTATTTTTTATATTAAAATATTTACCTTTGCTAACCAATTGTGTTTGGTTTGATGTAATAGGAGGGTCATATGAGGTCCTTAAACTGGGGCGCAGTAAAAACGGATATAAAAAATTTAAAAAAACTCTTACCATATGGGACAGAATTTTTAAACTAAGATTTGTAAAGCTTTCCAAAAGAGCAGTAAAGTTTCAATACTACTTTGTGATTATGACATATCTTGGTTATTTATGTATTCTTGCCTTGCTAATAATGTGGATTGTGTCGTTGTTTACACATAATTTTGAAGAGATGTTTTTAATTTTTTTGTATGTTAAGTGCTATACCTTTGAATTACCTGCTTTCGTTTTCACTTGTCTTAATATGGGCAGAAGTAAATACGGTTCTGGGTTAGATTGGACGTTTATTAGGGAATATAGCTAATATAATATTCAGCTTAACATAAATATTAGAAACATACAAATTAAGGGGACGGTTTTTGATAAAGCTGTCCCCGCTTTTTCAAAACAATTTTATTGTACAATAAAAGATATGGGAAGACCAGAATAAACAGAAGTGGGACTTGAGTAAATGAAAAAACTTTACTATGGAACGGTTATGGGATTACAGGGATTAATGATATTATCTACGGTTACAAATATGATTTTCTGTATTCTTACAGGTAGTTCAAATATATTTTTAGGTTGTATATACCTTATGTTCATTCCGTACAACAGGTTTATAAATAGTGGAAATATTTTTGAAATACAGATTTTAGTGTTGTTCTTTTTAATAACAATTTTTCTTTATGTTTTATCAGTACGAGAGATTTTTAATAAAAATAACACTAAAGCTCCATTTACTATACTAAATATAATATGGATTATGCTTTCGTATTTTGGTGTTGTGTTGGCTATGATTAATGGTGTAAATTATAATCCTATTATTTATATGATTCTTGTAATCATGTTTATTCCTTTAATGTTAATGAAATGGTCTGATCAAAATACAGTAATGCGAAGAAAAGTAATGATAGATTTAGAAGATCCATTACCTGAAAATTTTCAACTTGCACCCAAAAGCTACAAACAGATTTCTCGCACAGCAAAAGGTTTGCCGGTAATTGAGATAGGAATATTTTTAGTTTCGATATATTTTAAATATTTAGGACTTCAAAATATATTGGCAATCAGTTTTTTATATGCACTTACAACACTTTTAGCTATAATTGTATTTTTTGGTACAATACATGATTGCAAATCTTTTTATAAAAAACATAGGACTCCCCCTCCGACTAATAACTTTCTAAAAAAATTAAGTATTATGCAGATTATATCATTGACCTTATTTTTAACATCATTTTTTTTATTTTTAATCTAAGTTATAGTACAAAACTAAAGCTTTGTGTTTCCTATACGAACAACGCCTTTTATTAAAAACAGCGGACAGCTCTGTTTTTAAGGAAGCTGTCCGCTTGTCAAAACTCAATTTTAAACTACGGCAATAAAATCATAAAAATGATGCCATGAAGATTGGTGTAATTTTTTATCGAAAAATGTAAAATAAAGCATAAAACACTTGAATTATTGTAGTATTATAATTATAATTTAGATATAGTTATAATATTCAATCGTGCAGAAAGGTATAGAAAATTGTTATTAATGCGGTGATTATGTCGGAGGATTTTTATAATGAGAAAATTTAAAGTTTATTCTGTCCTAAGTCTCATTTGTGCATTATTACTTCCTGTATTTACGATAATAAATTGTGTTTTTGATTATTATGATATTGATAATTATTTTAGAATTATTAATATTAATTCATGCTTTATAAATATATTTTATATAAAAACAGAAGAAGTTTATATTTATTGGAAGGTTATAGAAACAATAATACTTATTATTAAACTTATAATCTTTACCATTTTACCTTTATTATCGTATTTTTATAAACGTAAAGGTCTTTATATTATTCAGGTTATATTATTATTTTTAGATTTCTTTTCTTGTGCTTTGCCGCTAGATGGGTTTATTGCTATACTGAATATTTCATATCATGCATTGCTGGTAGTTCTTTTAGGAAATGTAATAAAAAGAATTGATGATTTAGAGTATTATTAATATTTTATTTATTTCCTTAAGACGGGAGCGGTTTTGTGTAATAACATCAAAGATTATATCAACTTTAATTTTTTGAATAGTTTTATAAGATTGCAGTAACTTATAGTCTTAATCTATATTGGGGTAAGAAAAATGAAAACAAATGGGGAAATCAATAAAAAAGTTAAAATTATATATTTAATAGAAATATTTTTAATGAGTTTCACCTTTCTTTCTACTGCAATAAATATAATTTACGATATTATAAATTGTTGTGATGATGTATTTTTTTCAAGTGTTTATTTATTAATGGTTCCATATTTGAATTTTTTTAAAACATCGTCATTTTTTGAGTTGATTCCGTTTATTATATTTTGGAGTATTTCTATAATATTAGCAATTCTGGCATCACGGGAATATATGAATTGCAACATAAGAAAAATAATTTTTATTCCATTAACATTAATATGGTATCCTATATCAACAGTTCCTACAATGATAGCATATAATCTTGAAAATATGAATGATGATACTCTTATAGGAAATATACTATTTTCTATGTTGATGACTATTTTTCTGGGCATTGTTTTTATTATAAAATTCATATCTGTTTTTAGATATAATAAAAGAAACGGAAATAAAGAGATACTTTACTATGAAAATTTTCAATTGCACGCAACGGATTATGAACAAATAAAAAGAACGAGCCTGCTATCCCCCCTATCTGCAGGTGCATGTTTTTTATTATGTTTATTAATTAAATATTTGAATGTTAAAGTACTAAGGTTTTATTATTTGTTTTATATTATCTTTGCAATATATATAATTATTGTTTTCGTAGGAATAATTTATGAATGTAAAAGATATGAAAATAAAACAGGCGAAAAACCACCCACGGATAATTTTCTTAAAAACCTTAATATAATGCAAATAATAACTTTTATTTTGTTTGCTGTTTCTTTTTTACTTTTTGCATTTATTTAGTTTATAACCCGCGACTAATTTAAAGCGCACCCAATTTGTTAAACATTATATCGCAATGTCTAACAAATTGGGTGCGCATAATTTTGTAATCTGCTTTATTATTGTCAATTTTCAGTCAGGAATTTGTAAAAGCTTTCAAAGCTTCCGTTTTTAAAGTTTGAATAATCTTTATTTTCACGGTTTACAATGCAATCGGTAACAAGATATGTATCAAATCCGAGCTGTGCCGAACAAAGGTCCTCGTCAACATCATTGCCAATCATAATGCTTTCTTCGGGATTTATGCCGCATTTATCGCATATCATTTCAAAATATTTTAAATTCGGCTTGCAGCAGCCTGAGTTCTCATAAGTCGTAATAAATTCAAAATCCTCTGGAGAAACCCCTGCCCATTCAAGGCGTCTGTACGTTGCAATTTTAGGAAAAATCGGATTTGTCGCGGCAATAAGCCTGCCCCCGTTTTTCTTTATATAATCGACGCATTTATTTGCATACGGAGTAAATCCCGTAGCCTGCTTTGCAAAGATAAACTCATTTTTATAATAATCATCAAATTGCTCTATATACGGCGTTAAATCCATATTGCAGATGTCAGACGCTGTTTTCCAGAATATATCTTTATTGAGCATTGAGTTATCGTTTTTTGCCATTGCGCCCGTACCTTTCCATACTGCCTTGACAAGCGTGTCTGCGTCCACTTTAAGAACAGGTACAAATCTTTTACACAAAGAACCGAAATAAAGCTTTGTAAACTGCTCCATATCCATAGGAAGAAGTGTTCCGTCTAAATCAAAAAGATAATTTTTATACATCTTCATACCTCCGATATATAATTATAAATTACCTTCTCCGTAATTGCAAGTTGTAAATTTTTAATGTATAATGTATTAATAACAAGAGGTGATTTTATGAAAATTGTTTTGACTGACGCCCAGACCGTACTTGATGACATTGTAAACGCCGATATTCTTAAACAATTCGGTGATGTGTCCGAGTACGGTCTTTTAAAATATGATGAGGTTGCGGAAAAAATTGCAGATGCAGATATAGTGGTGTGCAACAAAACTCAGCTTGACGAAAATACGCTCAGGCTTGCAAAAAATCTGAAGTATATCGGTTTGTTTGCAACTGGATATAATAACATAGACATTGATTACTGTGCAGAACACGGAATAACTGTCTGTAATGCAGGTTCTTACTCTACAAATGCAGTTGCACAGCATACATTTGCATTGATACTTGAGCATTTTAACAATACTGCAAATTATAATAAATATGTACACGACGGTCTTTGGAAACGAAGCAAGACATTTTCGCCTTTTGTATATCCGCTCGGAGAGCTTTCGGGCAGAACCATGGGGATTGTCGGGTTCGGAAACATAGGCAGAGCGGTTGCAAAAATTGCAAATGCGTTTGATATGAATGTAATTGCCTATAATCGTTCACCTAAAAAGGCGGAGAATGTAACCTTTGTAGGTTTTGACGAACTGCTTGAAAAAAGCGATATAATAAGCGTGCATTGTCCGTTAAATTCCGAGTCTGAAAATATGTTTGATAAAAATGCTTTTGCAAAAATGAAAAAGGGCGCGCTTTTTGTAAATACTGCAAGAGGAGGAGTGATGGTTGAGCGCGATTTGTATGATTCTCTGCAATGCGGACATCTTGGAGGCGCGGCTATAGATACTCTTAGAGTTGAACCTATGGAGGAAAACTGCATACTGATGGATGCAAAAAATTGTATTATGACGCCGCACATTGCTTGGGCGCCCGTTGAAACAAGAATAAGTCTGATGAATATTGTTGCCGATAATATAAAAAATTTCTTTAACGGAACTCCGAGCAATAAGGTAAATTAGTTTTAAAATGCCATAAGATAAGGGGTGGTCGCAAGACCGCTCCGATTTATATGTAATCAGAATTTGATAATTTCCAAGTGTTCAAGCAGTATTTTAAGTCCCATTAAAATTAAAACTGCTCCTCCTGCAAACTCGGCTTTTGATTTGAATTTAACGCCGAAAACATTGCCGATTTTTACCCCTGCCGCCGACAAAACAAATGTTGTTGCACCGATAAAGCTTATGGCAGGAATTATATCTACATTCAGGCACGCAAATGTAACGCCTACTGCAAGTGCGTCAATGCTTGTTGCAATTGCCAGCGGAAGCATTGTCTTAGGAGAGAATGAGTCGTCAAGTTCGTCGGGTTTTCCTAATGACTCTCTTATCATATTTGCACCGATAAGTCCAAGCAGAACAAAGGCTATCCAATGGTCAACGCTTGTAATCAGCCATTCAAACTGTTTTCCGAGCAAAAATCCCAAAAGCGGCATTCCTGCCTGAAATCCTCCGAAGTACAGCCCCGCAGTCAGGCAGTGTTTAGTTTTCAGCGTTCTGACCGAAAGTCCTTTGCACACGGACACTGCGAAAGCGTCCATAGACAATCCCAGAGCAAGAATGAAAATTTCTAAAAGACCCATAAAAAATCCCCCATTGCTATTGTAAGCAACAGAGGATAAAAATAGACCCATCTGCTGCTACAGATAAGTCTTGTCATTTAATATTAAACCATGAGCAATGCCCAAGTATGTTGGCTTAATCACGCACTATGCGCCGACTACTCCCTTAATCTTTCAGAATTATATCACGAACATATTTGTTAGTCAATACTAATTTATAAATGTATTTATGATTAAATTTTATTTTGCTGCATAAATCAGTTTGCAATATGTAATTATCAGGGGGTGTTAAATGATTTTTGGTTATGCCATTAAATATTCAATCATAGGTTCAAGTTGTTTTGCACCGGTTTCTCTGCCCGTGTTGTAAAGTGCTTTGAGCTTTTCGGTATTCTTTTCCGTTCGTTTTACCTTTACAGGTTCTTCGGGTCTAATGACAAATATTTTATTCTGTTTTTCAAGCTTTAGAATTTCATCGGCAAGACTGTTGTAGTGGTCAGGGATATTATATATAGTTTCGAGAAGCTCTGGATACGCTTTGTATTTTTGCGCATAGACTTTTTTAATCAGCGGTGAAAGCGGCTTCTTGCGGTAATGAATATCTCTTGTAAGGATAAGCACAACCTTTTCATATCCGTTTTCAAATGCCCATTGATAAGGAATAGGGTTTGATACTCCTCCGTCAAGGTATTCTTTGCCCTCAAGCTCAACGATTTTTGAAAGCAAGGGCATACTGCTTGACGCTCTGCACGCAGTTAAAATATCCTCGCATATGTTTTTTTCATGAGCAACGCTTTTGCCTGTTTCGCAGTCTGTTGTAAAAGCAACAAAATTTTGCTCGCTGTTATAAAATGCGTCATAATCAAGGGGTACAAGCTTATGGCTGATTTCACCAAAGAGAAAATCAAAATTAAATATCATTTTATCTTTTATCAAACTGCGCAGGCTCAGATACCGCTTATCGTTTACGTAATCAAGATTTACTTTTGCTGTACGTCCGATTTGTTTTGAAAGGTAGTTTATACCACAGAGAGAACCTGCAGAAACTCCGCATACGCATGGAAAGTAGATGTTGTTTTCCATAAAAACATCAAGAACTCCGCAGGTAAAAAAACTCCGCAAAGCTCCTCCCTCAAGTATTATTGCAGACTTTTCCGTTCTGAAATCCATATAAATTAACACCACCGTTTAATCTTATTAATCTTAATTGTATTTAAAGGAATTTGTTTTAAGTATGGTAAAGTTATTTCGTTTAAAATCAATTATTCCGTCATTTTTCATTTCACCCAGAGCGCGCGAAAGAGAAGCTCTGTCAACAGCAAGGTAGTTTGCAAGCTCTTCCCTTGAAAACGGTATGGAAAATGAATAGGAATGTTCTTTTTCACAGTATATTTTAAGAAGCCGTAAAACCTTGCTTTTTATACTGCGCTGTGAAAGACAGGCAAGATGTTCTGAAATATCAAGAAAGCTTTGCCTTTGCGACGCAATCATATTGACAAGTATTTTTTGCTGAATTACAGCAAGCTTTTCCTCAACAATGAAAAGCGTGTCAGGGGCCATCAAAAGAATATCGCTGTCCTCCTTTGCAGTAAACTCTATAAGCGAATTATAGTAATCAAACATTGCATAAAGAGTACCGCTGGTCTCACCGTTGTCTATTGCTTTAAGAAGTGTCTTATTGCCCTCATAATCAACGCTGTGAACATAGGTGCTTCCCGAAAATACCATTCCGATCATATGGCTGTATTTTCCGTCTATTCTTATAGATTGTCCCCCCTTCAGAAATTCATAAAGGGGTTTTGAGTATTGAATAAACATAAAAATTTCGTGGTCGCTGAGTCCTGAAAACAAAATTTGCTGTCTGAGCTTTGCAATATGCTCATCATTAAACAATTCTATGAAGTTTTTCATTACTGCTCCTTATTATGTGTTAGGTTTTTTGATTATAAAAATCGTACTTCCCTGATTGAGTCCCAGAATTTTACGCTCAATTTTCGGATGCTTGTAACAGCGTACCATATTTTGCAGTGAAGTTCCCCTGTGGTATCCGTGAACCACCACTACCTCTCGAACGTCACTCGGCAGGGCTTTAAGACGGTTTGTAAGTATTTTTCGCGCACTTTCAATTGTTTGTCCGTGCAAATCTATTTGTATTGAATATGACATAACCTGCCTCCGAAATAATTATATCATATTTTATTGCAAATGCAACTAATACTAATACTAAACACTTATAAAGTTGTAACAATACTTACGTCATATTTGGCATTATACTTCGTGCTATGTCATAAAAAAGCATAAGTTTTTTGCTGTATGGCATTTGTTTATCACAAAGTCTGTAATAGAATCTTATCTCGTTTACAAACGGTGTTTGGCATAAAACCATATTGCAGTAAAAATAAATATTTGTTGATTTTTTGTATTTATTATGTTAAAATGACCTTGATAATTCAGCCTGAAAGGTGGGAAAGGTTTTGAAAAGATATGTTATTTTTGCATAGTATTGGCTATTGCAAAAAATAAATAGTTTGTTATAGCCATGCTGTACCTAAAATTATTTTTTATTTTTAGGAGGCAAACATGAGCTATAAGAGAGCAGATGATATTCTGCCAGAAGAAATAATTAAGGTAATTCAGCAGTATGTTGACGGAGAGAGTATTTATGTCCCCAGAAAAAAGGGTGAAAGATGTTGCTGGGGCAAAAACACAAATATCAGAAATGAACTGCAAAAACGCAACAGTTTGATTTTTCGGGATCATCAAAAGGGTATGAAAATATCTGAATTGGCAGAAAAGTACTTCCTTTCCGAAAAAAGCATACAGCGTATAATCTACAAAAATAAATCAAAATATAGATAAAGAAAAAGTTGAGCCGATTTTATCGGCTCTAATTTTTTTATAAAAAAGATTAAGGTGGAAATAATGTTTAACATCATTTAAAATATTATTATATTAGTTGAAAAGAGGTAATTATATGCAAGTTATATCAGTCAGAGAAAATCCTGAATTTGCAGACAGAGCGATCAAGTATTTCCAGAAACATTGGGCAACAAATGAGAGCAAGCCTGTTTATGAAGACTGCATAAATAGCTGTATTAATGCTGAAAATCCTTTGCCACAGTGGTATTTGCTTTGTAAAGGTGACAGAATAATCGGCTGTGCAGGCGTTATAACAAACGACTTTGTAAGCCGTATGGACTTGTATCCGTATTTATGCGCCCTTTTTATTGAAGAAGATTGCAGAGGAAACGCTTATGGTAATTTGCTGATAAAAAAGGCAAAAGATGATTGTGTGAAAGCAGGATTCAGAAATCTATATTTATGTTCAGACCACGTAGGATATTACGAGCATTACGGGTTTGATCGTATTGCAACAGGTTACCACCCGTGGGGAGAAACGTCGGGAATATTTTGTGCGAAGCTTTAATTTAAAATACGAAGGCAGTCAAACGACTGCCGTATTTTATATATCGGATTTTATGAGAATGTACAGAAAAATGTGAACTTGAATACTTTTTGTAATGAAAGAAAGATATATTTAGTTTTAAAATATATAGAAAAATAATTTTTAATTAATTGTCAAATTTGTCGCTATGTTTTTTTATTTATATTTCCTGATGAAATAACGCCATACTGCTGATTTGATGTAAATATAGACATCATAAGCAAGTTGTGATAATATTATGATAGTTTCAGGTTTAGGATTAAAAGGCGATGAAGTTGCAGAATAAACAAGCCGATTGTTCTGATGTAACCACGTAACCCAAAATAACAAGAACTGTGTCAAATAAGGTGTAAACAGACTATGGTAAACAAGCAAAATATTATGTCATTTCTGGATTATAATTATACTCCTTTCAGAATAAAACAATGCATAATAAGACTTATAGTAATTTGGATATTAAGTATTGCGTTATGCTTTATAGGAACGTTTTCTTTACTGTTAGTATGTTTAATTTCATTTTTCAATATTGCAATCAGCACAGTATTTTGTATTCTTATAATAAAATTCCGAAAGGCTAAAATATCACGATTTTTATGCGATGGTCTCACTTTCTTATATATTGCAATAATATTAAATATGGCTTCTTACAGAATTATATCATTGCAAATAAGCGATAATTGGATTTTAGCTTTAATCTTCTTAGTTCTTTTATTTTTATGTATTTGTTTTTTTATATTGATAGTTTATTTTAATATAAAATCGGACAAATATAATGTGAAGTCAATCATTAAGAAATCACTTTCGTTTCCTCTTTTAGGAGGTGTGTGTGGCATCGTTGTAGCAAAGCTTTTTTTACAAAATATTTCACAAAATTCAGCTGTTTTAATATTTTCAATTAATACATTGTTATTATCTTTTATTGTAAGTATAGGAAGCCTTGCTTTACTTAAAGCTTTCTTAATAAGATATATTAAAAAAGCAGATGATAATTGACATAGCAAGTCACAGTCACAACTTTTATCGTAAACGTATATATTTTATAAATAATGTACCGCTTGAGTAATATATGCTCAGGCGGTATTTTAGCAGGAAAATTTTCTTATAATATTGATAAACCTTAAAATCTTAATCAAATCTTAATTACTTTAATGCTTTATTCTTAAACTGAGATTGTATATAATTGTAATCAAGGAGGAGGACATATGTACAATATCCTTATTTGTGATGATGAGCAAGACATCATTAACGCACTGAAAATTTATTTATCCAATCCGAATTACACAATGTTTGAGGCTCATACAGGATATGAAGCCATGAATGTTATAAAACAGGAGGATATCCATCTTATTCTTATGGATATTATGATGCCTGAAATGGATGGTATTTCTGCAATGGTAAAGCTTAGGGAATTCAGCAATGTGCCTGTAATACTTCTGACGGCAAAAAGCGAGGATACAGACAAAGTTCTCGGTCTTAATGTTGGTGCAGACGATTACATAACCAAACCGTTTAATCCTGTAGAGGTTGCGGCAAGGGTACGTTCTCAGTTGCGCAGATATTTACAGCTTGGCGGCAGAGACATTCGACCTGATAATTTTATTATAGGCGGCATTGAGCTTAATAACCGTACTAAAGAAGTTACTTTGGACGGAGAGAAAGTATCTCTTACTCCAAAGGAGTACGAGATTCTAAAGCTCTTGATGGCAAACCCTGACAAAGTTTTTTCTCCTAAGGAAATCTATAAACAGATTTGGAAAGAAACTCCGTTAAGCAGTGAAAATACTGTTGCAGTTCATATCCGCCATTTGCGTGAAAAAATTGAGATAAATCCTGCTGAGCCTCGTTATCTTAAAGTAGTTTTCGGACAAGGCTACAAAATTGCGAAAGGAAAACAAATATGAAACTGAGAAAAAAGGCTCCCGATATTGTAAAATCTTCAAAAAATACTGAAACGGTCAGTAAGAATATTTATACTGAAAACCATATTCCGCTCACCAATCGTATGTGGGCAAAGTTTACAGCATTTATTATGGTAATTGTTATGCTGATTATTACTGTATTCTCTTCGATAGGCATAACAATAATGGTGCAACAGAATATGTACACAACACCGAAAGACGAAATCATACGATATTCATACAACTCATTAGTCAGTTGGGATGTTGTAGAAATAATACAATTTGTCAGGAGCAATGAGTCCGTAGTTAGCGCTTACAATTTCTGCAACAGTAAAAATATCAGCTATGTTGAAATAACAGACAGTAAAAGCAAAGAACTCATATGGGAATTTACAAACGACATAAAACAGGAAAATGCCGTTATATTTGATTTTGCAAACGTTGAAAAATGCAATGTAAAAATTGCGATTTTAGAAGAACCTGTAATTAATGATAATTATATGTTTGCACACAACATTATTGACTTTTTCTATGCAATGCTTTACTGGATTTATGTAGTTGCAGTTTTAGCTTTCCTTTGTGCAGCAGCGTCATTTGTATTTTTAATGTGTGCTTCCGGTCACTCAAAACGATTTAATGGCGTAAGGGCCGGGTGGGGAACGAGAATTCCCTTTGATTTGCTGACGGCTGTATTTGGGATTTTTCTGTATGCTGTAATCAGATTTTTATTTGGAGGTAATTTTTATCTTACAGAAGTAATTACGATTATTTTATTCCTTGTGATTTCAATTACAGTCATATCGGCAGCTTCCTTAGGCTGGCTTATGAGCCTTGCAGTACGAATTAAACTTGGTAAATGGTGGAAGAACACAATTATTTTCCGCGTATTTGTTTTATTGCGTAGACTTGCAAAATTAATAGGCAGAAAGCTTTTAAGGTTTGCAGGATTATTTAGAAATATCCCCGTTGTATGGAAGGCAGCATTAACTGTTGTGTGCGTAAGTATTGCAGAACTTATTTTAATGATATGCGCATGGAACGATTATGGAAAGCTAATGTTATTATGGCTCTTTAATACCATAGTTTTAGGAACGGCAGTGTTGTACTGTGCTCTTGCATTTAAGAAGTTGCAAAAGGGCGGCGAGGTGCTTGCAGACGGAGACTTAAGCTGTCAGATTGATACTTCAATGCTCTGCGGTGTTTTTAAAAGATTCGGAAAATCTCTCAACAGCATTGCAAGGGGAATGAGCATAGCAGTTGAAGAAAGAATGAAAAGCGAGCGTATGAAAACTGAGCTTATAACCAATGTTTCTCACGATATAAAAACTCCGCTGACATCTATTATTAATTATACGGATTTAATCAGCAAGGAATCATGCGACAATCAGAAAATTAATGAATATGCACAGGTTCTCCTGCGGCAATCAGAACGATTGAAAAGATTAATAGAGGATTTGGTTGAGGCTTCAAAGGCATCAACCGGAAATTTAGAGGTGATATTAGCTCCTTGTGAAGCAAATATTCTGCTTACTCAAATTGTTGGAGAATATGAAGAAAAGTTCCACAGCAAAAATCTTGAGTTGATTACTGCTCAGCCGCAGTCTCCTGCTGTAATTATGGCAGACGGGCGCAGATTATGGAGAGTGGTTGATAATCTTATGAATAATATCTATAAATATGCTCAGAGCAATACACGAGTTTATCTTTCGCTGGAGAAAACAGGTAATGAGGCGGTAATCACATTTAAGAATACTTCTTACGCTCCGCTGAATATTTCAGCTGATGAACTTATGGAGCGGTTTGTTCGCGGAGATGCATCCAGAAACACCGAGGGCAACGGACTTGGTCTTTCTATTGCAAAGAGTTTGACCGAATTGCAAAAGGGTGCTATGGAAATATCTATTGACGGTGATTTGTTTAAAGTTACTCTCAGATTTCCTATAATAAAATAATGACGAAAAGGGACTGTACAGCATACAGTCCCTTAATTTTTTAATGTTTATATTCAGTACGGATATACTCTAAAAAAATTAAAATTAGTTATTTCCATATTTTTTATTTTTAATCTAAAAATAATTGTATAATAAAATGAACCTTTTAAAAACCTGAATTGTATATATAGTGAAAGCTTTCACAAAGAGGTGATGAATTGAACTCTGATTTTGACAGTTACATAACCAGATACAGTGCCGAACTCACGCGGCTTTGCATATCTCTGTGCGGGAGAAAAGCAGACGCGGAGGATTTGTTTCAGGAAACATGGCACAAGGCAATCAAATACTACTCTAAATATGACAAGTCAATGCAATTTGATAAATGGCTGTTCTCAATATGCGTGAATACATATAAAAATATTCTTAAGTCAGCCTATAACCGCAAGAGCTATGATTTTGTCACAGAAGAAGAGAAAACCGAGTTTATCAATTCAATACCCGATATAAGCGAGGACAATAAGCAGGATTATTTTGAACTGCATGAGGCGGTAGAAAATCTGCCTAAAAAGCAAAAGCTTGTGCTTGTAATGTACTATTTTAAGGACTATACGGTAAAAGAAATATCTGAAATACTGAAATTGCCTGAAGGTACGGTCAAGTCAAGACTTCACTCAGCAAAATCAACAATTAAAAGGAGGCTTGAAAATGAAGAATAAAAATTTTACGGATAACCGTATTGAGGAAATGCTTTGTAATTACTGTTCACGCACACCACAGAAGGCATTTGATTTTAAAAATGAAAAAGTAAAAATTAATCAAAATAAAAAAGTCTTCAGATATGCAACGGTGTGTTTATTCATCGTTCTGATATTGTCAGCAGGAATATTTTCCAACCAGATTTATGGAATATTTTCTCAAGGACAAAACACAGGTACAACATCCGAAGATAAAAAGTCTGCCGTGCCGAGCGGATTTATGGTAACTGCATTTGCTGCGGAGATGTCAGATGATTGCGATGTAGATAACTTAGAAAATAAATCAGATAAACTTACTGATGTACAGGCTGTAGTTGAATGTTTCGGCAATGATTACAGTGTTTCAAAAACATGGGAAACCAGGCAGTTTAAGGAAGACGGCTCAATGTATAAAAAAGCTAAAGTTTTTGGTGATGTCATATATGATAATGATGAAAAAACTTACGGTGATAAAGAAGATGACTCAGATTATACAGGCAAGATATATAATCAGGATGTTTTGCAGATTTCTTTTATGCCTGTTTACATTAAGATTATCAGTAATAATGTAGAAAGTATTGATATTTCCAGCAAAGACGGCGCAATTGCATGGTACCAGAATATAAAGGAAACAAATGACAATGACTTAAATTCCTCAAGTTATCTTTTAAGACACGACCGCTCGCTAAATAATTTGAATGCACAAGACTTGTCAGACCGTTATGTATGCTGGTATCCCGATGGAACGCTTACAGATGAGGTGCTTGAGCACACTGGAGTAGACCTATGTAATACCGACTTTTTCAGTCTTAAAAAGGACGATTTTACAAAAGCTGACAGCTACAGCAACGCTGTTTTACAGACCTCTGAAGATTTTACAAAGTATTTTGGCGATACATTAACCATTACGGCTCATTACACGGACGGTACAACAGAGACTGCCGAAATTGAAATCACTATAGATTACACAAAACAATCTGAGGATGTTGGATACGGCAATTATGTAATGTGCTATAAGTAATCAACATTAATATAAAAACTCCACCTCATCGGTGAACTGTACCCCAAATGTTAGACATTGTGATATTATGTCTAACATTTGGGGTGATTTTATGCCCAAAGGTAAACTTAACAAAAATATATAGCAATAAAAGGATGTCTTAAATATTAGAAAAATAAATTAAAGAGAACAGTTAAAGAAAATCATATTTTGAATATATTGTATAATAAATAAAGGTTGTAATATTGTCGAAAATTACTTGACAATTCAAGCATTTATGTTAGAGTTATACTATAATATACAAAATATAGAGTAGCATTTATATGAGATTTAGCCATCAAACAATAAATAATATATAGATGTTATGATTGTAGTAATTAACGTAATAAGAACTGTAGTACAAAAATATTCATCAAAACGGAGGAGAACTCGAATGACGCAAGAGCTTACCGCTGTTTCGTTCTTCACAGGCGCAGGCGGAATGGATATCGGATTTGAACGGGCTGGGATTCGCATAGTGTTTGCAAATGAGCTGATGAAAGAAGCCGCGGAAACATACAATGCCAATCATACTGCCAGAGTAATGGTAAATGATGACATTTATTATATTCTTATCTCGGACCTTTTGGAAATAGCTATAATATAATCTGCGCCGCGTGCATTATTGCTGTTATTCCAGTCGTTATTCCTTTTGTGATGTCACAAAAGAAAATTTATTCCGGTTTTTCAGGAATTCAAAAAAGTTAAGGAGGATGCTGATGGAACTTCCAAATGATTTAAAATTTGCAATTGAACAGCAAACTGTGGGTATCTCTCAGAGTAAATTGCGTTCAGCTGCAGAGGAGATTTCTTTAAGATATAGAAACGAAACAGGTGAGGGCAAAAGACTGGTATCAACTGCGATTGATACTTTAGCCTATGCTATAGTTAGAATGCCTGCAACATATGGAGCAGTTAGTTCAGCATTAAACTATTCTTTAGATATAAATAATCCGGGAATAAAGACGGTGCTTGATGTTGGAGCCGGAATGGGGACTGTCGCTTGGGCAGTTGAATCAACTATAAATACCGCTGAAAGAATCGTGTGCCTTGAGCGAGAGTCGGCTATGATTGATTTCGGAAAAGCTCTTATGAAAGCCAACCCATCTTTGATGTCTAAAACGGAATGGCTAAATGGTGACATGAGGGACATTAGATCCTCTATGAAATACGATCTTGTTGTGGCATCCTATGCACTCGGAGAATTGAATGATATGGATCGTGAGAAAGTTATCATCTCATTGTGGAACATTACAAACAAGATTCTTTTGATTGTGGAACCGGGAACTCCCCTTGCATTCTCTAATTTGAGATCCGCAAGAACGCAGCTAATCGACAAAGACGCTATGATTATTGCTCCTTGTCCGCACTCAAAAAGTTGTTCTCTCCCCGATGATGACTGGTGTCACTTTACTTGCAGAATTGCGAGAAGTCGTCTTCACAAGCAACTAAAAGGCGGAGAAGTTCCTTATGAAGACGAAAAATTTTCATATTTAGCAGTCTCAAAAGAACCGGTACAAACAAGTATTCATCGAGTTTTACGTCATCCATTTATAGATAGAGGACGGATAACCTTGAAATTGTGTACCGGCAAAGGAATCGAAACAAGAATTGTAACCAAAAAGCAAAAAGATAGTTTTAAGGTTGCAAGGAAAGTAAAATGCGGAGATGCCTTTTAATATGATGTTTGTAAAAAGGAGATTTTTTATTGTGATTCTTTTTCATAGTCGTACCTACAAGTACAAAATCGTACATTTGTCAAGAGGGTGCTATGCCAACATTCCGAGCAGCCGGAAACAGAAAACGGCCGGGCATCACCCGGCACACATTTTACACCGCAAGCGGAAAATTACACCGCAAAAGCGCACTTTTCAATTTTTCCTCGGCTTTGTATCAAACTCTGCAAGATGATCTCAATAATCCTCCTATTCTTATACTTGATGAAGCGACCTCGTCTGTTGATACCCGTACTGAGGTGCTGATTCAGGAAGCTATGGCAGAAATGATGAAGGGCAGAACCTTGTTTGTAATTGCCAACAGGATTTCAACAATCAAGGATTCTGACAATATTCTCTATATGCAGGACGGCGATATTCTTGAGGTGGGAAATCACCAAACCCTTATGGAGAAAAAACGGACTTTATGCAAAGCTGTATAACAGCCGGTTTGCTTATAATAACGGATAAAACATAATTTTTAATTAAAGTGAAACGGAATCATTATTAAAAAACTCATAACAATTTCAATTGAAAGAAATCACTAATCATATATTCTGAAAAAACAGAAACTCCCTTAACCTATTTTTCGATTAAGGGAGTTTTGTGCTGTTAATTAAATACTATTAGTCAGGTATTAAACTGATAAATATTATTTACCAAGTACCACACTCATAATGACCTTGTGAATCTGTTGTAGTCAAGGCATAATAACGTAAATATGTTCCGTCAAACGGTATGTCAACAGTCTGGCTGCTGCCATTTGTAAATATAAGTCTGTCGATTGTTTTTGGTACTTCAATCGTATAAACTGTTTGACCGTAATCATTTACTGTCGAGTATGTCATTGACTTGCCGGGCCATGCAACAGGACCTGTTGAGCCGTCTTTCCAGTAATAACAGCTGATTGTACCGCTCCAGTAGTTAGAATTTGTGAAACTCACCGTGTATGTCGAAGACTCGGTAGTTGTCGGTATAGTAAAATCGGAATCAGTATACTCGTTCCACTGATGGTTGGATCGCATGATCATTGACTTTCCGTTAAGCGGCAGACCATCTTCTCCGTCAGCAGGGTAACGATGTGTTGTAGCGCTGTAGCTCTCTGTGAACATTGCATATCCATTGCTGAGATTATTTGGAACTTCAAGTACATAATATCCTGTTGCGGTATCTAATGTCATTTTCTGTCCCGGCCACGCAGCATTCTGAGTTGAACCGTTATAAATATAGGCATACACATTTGACCAGCCGTAAGACGAATTGTCAAAATAAACTTTTTGTGTTGCAGACGGGTCAACCTTTGTGTATTTATAGCTTACAGGTGATGATGTTGTCGAGCCGTTACTTGCTTTAACTTGTACAGTAGTTGTTGTGCCGTATGGAAGACCTGAACCGATCGTAATGGTTTGTCCGTTCGTATAGGTAGTATATGAACCGTTGTTAATCGAATACTGTCCGCTTGTTGCATTTTCATATTTAAGAGTAAGGGTTAAAGTATCGGTTTTATAATTTGTAGAATCGGGAGTTATTGAAGCAGAAGGATCAGGCTCTTTCTCGTTATAAACAACTGCAACTCCTGTATCGCCGATAAGGCCGGTAATTCGTCCATTTTCTACCTTAAATTGTGTATCGGTAATTTTATCCGTATATGTGCCTGCTGACATTTTGTGTGCAGGAACATTTACCGATGTGGATTTACCTGAGCAGTTTATAAGTACAACACCTTCCGTGCCGCGCTCATTGTAAGCAATTGAGCCGCTTGAGGCAAGGTACTCGCTCTGTCCGTCAAAATAATTCTTGAATTTGTTGACCTCTGTAACAGCTTTTGATTTCCAAGTGGTATTAGAGCTTGGACTACCCATTTTATCAGCGGGTCGTACCAAAAAGAGTGATGTTGCATCGGCTCTTGAACCTACCATTGCCCACGTTTTAATAATTGTGTCATCTGAAATTCCTGAAGTATTTTTAATTCCGGCAGAACCGGCATCATCTCCCATATATGTATCGTGAGATTCTGCCCATAATACGGTTTTATTTGCTCCTGCACCCTTTGAATAATTTGAGTTTGCAAGACCTGCGGCATCGCCGTTATTTGCACATACCAAAGCTAAGTCGCTTGAATAATTATCAGTAACGCTCATATATTTGGTATAGTTTGAAATGCTTGTGGCACAGCCGTTCAGAATTTCGCCGTAATAATAAATTTCGTTGCTTGTACTGCTCTGAGAGCCGTTTATTACAGTCGGCCAAAACTGGCTTGAGTTTCCTGAATCTGTAGGCAGTTCAATGTGCTTTGCCGCATCAAAGCGGAAACCGTCAACCCCCTGGTTTATGCAGTCAATAAGCAGATTTTTATATGCATCCTGAATGTAACTGTTGCCTGTATTAAGGTCCGGCATACCGATTGAACCGACTGTCATTGTGTACCGATTTCCATCGTCATTTGCCCAGTCCCAGTTAATATGCCAATAATTAGAGTTATTTCTTAAATTTGAATCAACCTGATAATAAATGTTGCTCATTTGGTTACCGCCTGATTCGCTGACGTTAGCCATATGGTTGGCAACAATATCAACAATAACTTTCATTCCCAGATTCTCTGCGGCATCACACAGTGATTTTAACTGTGCTTTTGTGCCAAGCCATGAGTTGCCGTTGGCAATTGAGATTGAAATTGGCTGATACAGCTTCCACCACTGACCGCCAACGTCAGTCCATGATGAACTGTAGTCTTTAGGAGGCTGAACAGGAGAGGTCTGTACGGCTGTATAGCCTGCGTCCTTAATACTCTGTAAATTTGCTCTAATGGAATTGTAAGACCAGTTAAAGCAATGCAGAACAGCGCTGCCTTGAATTTTTTTCTGCGGACCTGTACTTTCCGAAACAGCTGTTGTACTTGTTGAGGCTGCTGTTGTACTTGCTGCTGAAACATCAGTATTGTTAGAGACAATTGCATTTGCAGCAAAGCTGCCAGCTGCAATACTTGATGCAAACATGGAAAACGCAAGCAAGATACTTGTGATTTTTGTCTTCAAAAAAAATCATCTCCTTGTAAATTATTTACGAATTTTATAATTCGCATTAGTTTAATATGAGAAAAGAGCCTGCGTTATCTTCTCTCACATATATAATAACAGATAAAAATGCAAATTTCAATATAAAATTATAAAAAATTTTTATTTATGTTATAAATTTACATTTATTTTATACTAATATATCAATTATATATTATTAATAGTATTTTACTGCATTTTTAATAATTAAAAAATATAATATTTGAACTGTGTACTTTTTGAAAATATTTTATCCTTAAAACTATTATTAACAATTAAAAACAAAAATACGCAATCTTTTATTAACATAAAAGATAAAATACGCAATATTTTACTTGGCAAAACATAGTATAATTTGCTATAATTTGTCATATAAAGCTTTTTTATAAGTTTTTATGAATAGAAAAATAATATTATTAAACATTAATTAAATTTATAACAATATTTGTCGTAATTCTAATAGGCGTTGTTATGATTATGGAGAGATATTATGAACGAAAATAATGTTATTTCTTATAGACTAAAATCTATGCGCAAAGAATTGAAGGAATCTCAAAGTGAATTTGCTTATAACTGTGGCATTAGCACGGAAACAGTCAGTTTAATTGAACGGATGAAAGTAAATCCCAATTTAGATACTTTACAGAAGATTGCAGCATATACAGGTACTACCGTTTCAGAGTTATTGGAAATAAAGTAATAAAGTATTTGACTTTTGAGAAAAAATCTTTTAAATACAGATTATGAAGAAAAGTATATTACCTATGTTATAGAAGCTTGGATAATAAAGAATTGCAAATCTTCTCTTGTAATTATATTGTTACATAAAATAATACAACATAGTTTGAATAAATTATATTTTGAAATATACCCTGACCGTCCGCGTTTTTTAGCATAGCGGACGATTATTTTTTGTAGATTTCAAAAACTTTGAAATTGTAACAGAATAATTAGTAATACCGATTCAGACATAAACAGTCATTTAGTAATTATAGTGAGCTGAACGAAGTTTCTTGAGAGTAATCAGAGCAAGCAGAAAAGCTATAATTGTCAACCAAATTAAAAAAATTAGTTGACAATTATAGCGCGGTGATTTATAATAATTGACAGCGCAATTAAGATAAATCTTTTTTAAAGATTCGGTTTAGCCTAATTAAATAGTTGTTGTTGTGTGGCTAAAGATTTGTAAGAAGGTGGGAAAAAGCTGTGAATGTCAATCAAAATGCAAATATAAGTTCGGGAAATAAGGTGAAGTCAGGCATACTTGACATAGTGTTTATAGCGCTTTTTACTTCATTAATTGCAATCTGTTCTCAGATTTCAATTCCAATAGGTCCTGTTCCGTTTACTCTGCAGACGCTCGGAGTATTTATTACCGCCGCGTTGCTTGGATGGAAAAAAGGTACAATAAGCGTCCTTGTTTACATACTTATAGGTTTGGTCGGAGTACCTGTGTTTGCAGGTTTTTCAGGCGGAATAGGTTCCGTTGCCTCTCCGGCATTCGGATATGTAATAGGTTTTATTTTTACTGCAATTGTAGTGGGCTTATGTAAAAACATTTTCGGAAATAAAATCATACCGCTTGTAATCTCTATGGTTATCGGATTATTTTTGTGTTATATAGTAGGAACAATTTGGTTTATGTCAGTTTACGGTATTACGGGAACAAGCGTTGGTTTAGGCGCTGTGCTCGGATGGTGTGTATGGCCGTTTATTGTTCCCGATGTCTGCAAAATTGCCGTGGCGGCAATTCTTGTAAACAGACTTGACAAAATAATCAAGCTGTAAATATGGAGATGAAAAGATGGATAAGGTTATATTGCTAAGAGTACATCACGGACTATGCTCTCATTTTTTCTCAGGAAAAGGTTACAGCGAAGAATTTATAAAAAATATGACTTACGTATTGAATTTGTTAAATACGCAAAATTTAAAAGTCAGATTTATTAATGGCTGTGATGATATTTGCTCCTGCTGTCCTAAGAATATTGACGGCAAATGTGAAAATTTTGATGATGTGCAGATAACAGATGAGACCTGTTCAAAGGAATACGGAATAAATGTAGGAGATGAATTGCTGTGGAGCGAGGTAAGGAAAAAGGTCATAAATAAAATATTAAGTGAAGAAAAATTGCCACAGGTATGTAATAACTGTCAGTGGCGCTCAATATGCGAAAGCATAAATCCGAAAGATTTATAAGAAATAAATTATTAAATAGAACAGCACTAAAAATGTAATAATTTTCATTTTAGGTGTTGTTTTATTTTTAATATTATATACAATAAAACAATTTACACTTATTATATATTATAATGGTGTTCATTTGAGTGTCATTGTTATGAGGAAAAACATAATATATAATATACTTCATTTTACAAACTTTTATATGAAGTATATGGAGATTATGATGAGTAGATTAAATATTTTCAACAATAACAACGATAACAATAGCAATAACAATAACAGAAATAGTAATAGCAACAATAATAATCGCCGTAATTTTGATGAAGCCCGTAATAACAGTTGTCAGGCTAATTCTTGCCGCGATAGAAGAAATAATTATTCTTGTGGTACAAACTGCCCGCTGTGTCCTCCAGGCCCTCCAGAACCTCCGGGTCCCCGCGGACCTATGGGACCACGAGGCCCTGTAGGAGAGACAGGAGATACCGGTCCACAAGGCCCGGCAGGTCCCGCAGGAGCAATAGGTCCGGTCGGTCCAATAGGTCCAAGAGGTCCGATAGGTGTAACAGGTCCGGCAGGCCCAGAGGGTCCGGCAGGTCCAGAAGGTCCGGTCGGTCCAGCAGGCCCAGAAGGTCCGGTAGGTCCAGCAGGCCCAGAAGGTCCAGTAGGCCCAGAGGGGCCAGAAGGTCCAGTAGGTGCAACAGGCCCGGCAGGCCCAGAAGGTCCAGTAGGTGCAACAGGTCCGGCAGGCCCAGATGGTCCAGTAGGTGCAACAGGTCCAGCAGGTCCAGAAGGTCCAGCAGGCCCAGAAGGTCCAGCAGGCCCAGAAGGTCCAGTAGGTGCAACAGGTCCGGCAGGTCCAGCAGGTCCGGCAGGCCCAGCAGGCCCAGAAGGTCCAGCAGGCGCAACAGGTCCGGCAGGCCCAGTGGGTCCAGCAGGTCCAACAGGTCCGGCAGGTCCGGCAGGAGGAGTGCTGAATTATGCAGACTTTTATGCATTGATGCCTCCGGATAACGCAGCATCAGTTGCCCCGGGAACAGACGTTAGCTTCCCTCAGGACGGCCCTAACAGCGGTTCAGGTATAGCCAGAATCAGTGCTAATTCATTTAATCTGGCAGAGATAGGCACTTATCAGGTGCTTTTTGAGGTAAGTGCAAACCAAGCAGGTCAGTTAGTATTGACTTTAAACGGGGATGAATTGGATTACACGGTAGTAGGTCGTGCGACAGGCGCTTCTCAAATTATAGGTATGGCTCTTGTAGCAACAACAGTTATAAATTCCATTCTAACAGTGAGAAATCCTGCCGATAACCCTGCGGCTCTTATCATCACACCGCTTGCCGGAGGAACAGAACCTGTTTCTGCACACCTTGTTATAACTCAAATTCAATAACTTATCCGTTCAGCTCAGAGGACTTAAAATTTGATAAGATTTCTCTTATATTTTAAATTAGGACGTAATAATCTAATTTTACGTTTATATCTATAAAAAATATGCTCCCCTTAATGCATACAGTTTATATGTAAAACTGTTTCTCACAAGAGGAGCATATTTTATTATGAAAGGTTAGGATTATATAAATTTAAGAACTAATAATATGTAATCTAAAGACCTAAAGATTTTAGAAACAAGACAGCCAACAAAATCGGTGCAATAAACTTTATCATTACTATATAAAGCCTTTTTCTGCCCATTTTGCATCCTGTTTTCTCTACTTCGTCGACTATCAATTTTGGCTTTACAATCCAGCCTATCAGAATACAAGTGCCGATTTCCACTAAAGGCATAAGAATATTGTTGCTAACATAGTCCATAACATCAAGAACCTGTGCCGTAGTACCGTTCGGCAAAGGCAGTTCAAAGTATAGAATGTTATAGCCTAAGCACACAATCAGACCTGCCGCAAGTGCGATGACTGTTTCTATTGCCGCAGCTTTTGACCTTGACAGATGGAACTTGTCTATAAAACTTGATACGATCGCTTCCATAATTGATATAGCGCTCGTCAGCGCGGCAAAAAGTACCATGGCAAAGAACAGGCATCCCATTACATTTCCGATACTTCCCATAGCATTAAATACCTTAGGCATTGTAACAAACATAAGACCCGGACCTGATGCTTCCATTCCTTCTGTTCCTGCAAATGTATATACAGCAGGAATTATCATAATTCCTGCAAGAAAAGCTACAACAGTATCAAAAATTTCAATCTGATTAATTGAATTTTTCAGATTAGCGTCATCGTGAACATAAGAGCCGTAAGCAATCATAATTCCCATTGCAACGCTTAAGCTGAAAAATAGCTGTCCCATCGCGTCAAGAAGAATAGTTAGAAAGCGCTGAAAAGTCATTCCGTTAAAATCAGGAATGATATAAATACCCAATCCCTGCATTCCTGTTCTTGTAACACCGCTGTCGTCTGTGTGGCTTATTGTAAGTGAGAATATTGAAATTATGACTACAAAGATAAGCAAAATAGGCATCAAAATTTTAGAAAATGACTCAATTCCCTTGTTGACGCCTCGAAAAACAACAAATGCTACTGCACACAGAAAAATCAGCATCATTATAACAGGCTCAGTTTGTCCTGAAATAAAGCTATTAAAATATCCGTCTTGTGCCGCGTTTGTACCGTTTCCTGTAAGATATGCAAGAAGATACTTTAAAACCCATCCGCCGATTGCACAATAGTAAGGCATTATAATTACAGGGACAAGACAGGTTATAACGCCAAGACCTTTCCATTTTTTGTTAAGTTTTCCGTATGCCGTCAGAGGACTCTGCTTTGTACGCCGTCCAATTGCAACCTCCGTTATCAAAAGTGTAAATCCAAATGTCAGTGCGAGAATAATGTAAATGACAAGGAACATTCCCCCTCCGTCTTTAGCCGCAAGATAAGGAAATCTCCATATGTTTCCAAGTCCTACCGCACTTCCTGCCGCAGCAAGCACAAAACCTATAGAACCGGAAAATGAATTTCTTTTGATTCCTTTTTCCATTAATCAGTCCTCCTTTTTTATTTTATTTGAAAAAGAATAAATATTTTCTTTGTGTAACGAGAAAATAGGAGAGAGGCAGATATTTCTTGCTTTAAGC
This sequence comes from uncultured Clostridia bacterium, assembly GCA_947593615.1. Lineage (GTDB taxonomy): Bacteria > Bacillota > Clostridia > Oscillospirales > Acutalibacteraceae > Ruminococcoides. The sequence goes on along the minus strand of CANQDR010000008.1, from coordinate 3,035 downwards.
AGAAACATACAAATAAACTGAAATATGTTATTTCATAAATCTCCAAATCATACCCATTGCAATTATATAAGTACCGTCATATATCTCCGGTATGGAAGGAAAGTATGAATCATAAAAGTAGACCATACAGTCTTTTATAAAAACAGAAGCGTCATCTAAATTCGCAAGATAATTTTCGGCAGGTGGGATAAGTTGTACAAATTTCGGTGCCAACATAACGAGTTCAATTTTTCCGCCAAATTGACTTTCAAAAACAAGTTTTATTTGTTTTTCTCCGGATCTACTTAAGTGCATACTTCCATCATGAGAGATATAATCTCCAGTAAAATAACTTAACTCTTTTATTATTGAATCATGAAATCCGTAAAATTGTTTCATAAGATACTCTATATCTTCATGGTTTTCTATATAATTCCAATCCGACAGTTTTGTAGAAATGCTTTTTATATTCAATTTGTTTTTATTGACAGTACCTCTTTTGATAAGTTCTACCAATGCATTTTTTTCTTTCGAAATGAATTCATATCCCCTAAAATAATGATATTTATTTGGAGAGTTCATAGCATCATTTATAAACTCCATTTCGTGATTTTGCATATATACCCATTTATATTGATCTAAAGGATTTATATCTATTATTTCAATATTAACATTGTATGGTATATCGGAGGAAAAATCTAAATAGTCAACCAAAATAACGGCGTTAGAGTCGTCCATTTTATCAACAAGATATATGTCTGCTCCGCAATTCAAAATTCCGTATATTTCAGATATATAATATTTATTTTTATCCTTATTGTATATTCTCGCCCTCATTGTATTCTAATCCCCTATGTAAATGTAGATTTATTATTTTTCAGACTCTTTTGCCATCAACACATTCAATGCACCTTGAAATAGGCTGAATGTCGGCGTCAGTCGGAAACATATTCACTGAAATTTATTAACTACAATCATGGCCTATACATAAACAGCTTGAACAAGAAACATATAAACGAAAGTTCCTCCGATGATACTAAGTAATGTATTTCTCTTCCAAATATGAAGAACAACTACGATTATAATGGAAACAAATGACGGAAGCCAATCGGATACTGCTCCAAAGCTCACTTCTCTCAGGCAATAAATTATGAGCATACCTATGATAGCATAGGGAAGCTTATCTCCTAAAAATATGATATACTTTGGAACTTCACGCTTACCGTTAAAAATTACAAACGGAAGGAATCTTAGTATTATGGTTACGGCAGCAATTACTGCAATTAATACCACGGAATGTATATCATTCATCAGAGCTGCCTCTTTTCCGGTAAGAGATTGAAAGCAATAATGTGATTAACAGCATTGTAGGAATCAAAAAATTACTTTCACCAAAGATGATAAGGCATATGATCGCTGAACCAATTCCGGTCAATGCGCAACGCTGCTCTTTTGATGTTAGCCATTGCTCAACAAATACAGTCACAAACAGAGCTGTCATGGAGAAATCAATACCTTTTGAGTTGAAATCCAGCACTGTACCGATTATCGCGCCAAGTGCAGTGCCAATCACCCAATATGAATGATCGAATAAAGTCACAAGAAAACAATAAAGCTGAGTATCTTTCTTTTGAGACGGATAATCCTTATTATCACACAACAAAGAGTAGGTTTCGTCTGTAAGTCCAAAAATCAGATACGGTTTGAACTTCCCCATATTCCTGTACTTTCCAATCATAGAAATACCATAAAAAAGATGTCGTGCATTTACCATTAAAGTCATAATTGCCGCATGCAGCGGAGAAACTGCCGAAGCCAATAAATCAGCGGTAATATACTGCATAGAACCTGCAAATATAAAAACGCTGCAGGCAATTGACCATAAAGGGCCGTAACCTCGATCATTCATCAGAATTCCAAAGCCCATACCGAGAATCACATATGCCGCCATAACGGGAAGACTCTTTTTAAATGCTTTTTTTATTATGTTTTTTTTATTCATTTTTTCACCGTTGTCAGTTTTCTTGATTATTGATCAAATGTCGCCATCGACATCAACGAAATGCATTCTATGTGGCACGAGAGGATAGGATGTATGTCTAATTCCCCTCTCGGTATGCGGAAACATATTAACTGATATTTTGCCGTTTTGTCCGTATGGGAAAAATATCAACCGACTTCATTTTTGCTTTATTTTGGCTTGAATAAATCAATAAATTTACCGAATTAAAGGCATTTGTCCGCATAGAGCGTAAGCTTTCTAAAAAACTCCTTCGACATATTCTTCATAGTTGGAATATGTATAAAAATTGTCGGACAGGATGCTTTTTTCATCATACAATAATATGCTTCGTTACACAAATAGTGGGTCGGTTTATCCGAAACGGTGTAACGCAAATCCAATTTATCAGCAAGCGCCGTGTAGTCGGTCAATTTTGCTGATGTTAAGATATGCTCTCCGTCCTTTTCAGCCGCTTTTTCAAACCGTATTGAATCCTGTAAGCTTTTATCCAAACCAAACATGATAATTTTTTGATATCGGTCTTTTATCATTTCAATATCGCGTGCCACTCCTTGAAAAGAATTTGTCAAGAAAATCTTTTCGGTTTTCATTTGCTTCACTAATTGAAAGGACGAATTAGCCGCCCCTTTAAATGCCGTGAACAGAACGCATTCCATAAATCAATATCCTTTCCTTGACATCAACACGACGCACTCCACATGGTACAAGAGGACGGGACGGATGTTTATACCACTCTCGGTATGCGGAAACATATCAACCGCTATTTTGCAGTTTTGTCAGTATACGGGAACATATCCACGGCTACAAAAGTCCGAAGTGTTTTGCGATTATGTCACATACTGCTTCTCTGGTATCGGTTTCGTTATTCTCTCTTTTAACCGTATAAAAACCGCTGTTTGCTATTGATTAGCGCAAGCCCTGCTTTGTAATTTTTCATCACGGTGTCAGAGTCATCGCAGTTCTCAATTACTTCAAGTATAAATTGTTTTTCAGGGTCACTTCTGTCAAAGAAGCGTTCGACACTCATACTTTG